>JBJTBK010000039.1:0-14899 GCA_046091245.1 Nevskiaceae bacterium
ACGGGTCATCTCGACGAGGCCGCGCGTAATCAGCGCGACACGCGTGTTGGCGCCAAAGCCCAGCCCATCGGCCAGCCCTGCGCCCACGGCCAGTACGTTCTTGACGGCACCGCCGACTTCGACGCCGACGATATCGCTCGAGGTGTAGGCGCGGAATCGATCGGCTGAAAGACTTTGCGCCAAAGATTGCGCAAAGGCTTCATCCGCCGAGGCGACGGTCATCGCGGTCGGCAAACCTTGCCCGACTTCGCGAGCGAAGGTCGGTCCAGACAACACTGCAAAAGGACGCTGGGTTCCAAGTATTTCTTTGGCAACTTGATGCGGCAGCAGCCCGGTGTCGAGCTCGAAACCTTTGGTGGCCCAGGCGAGACGCGCCCCACGCCCGAGCAAAGGCGCCAGAGCCGTGAGCACGCCGCGCAGGGCATGACTCGGCACGGCGATGAGGATGTCGTTGACCCCTTCGATGGCCTGATCCAGTCGCTCGACGACGCTCAGTGCCTCGGGAAATGCAGCCTCAGGCAGATAGCGGGTGTTACGCCGCGCCGCGGCCATGGCGGCTTGATGCGCGGGGTCCCGACCCCACAGGCGGGTCGGATGTCCTGCGCGTGCAAACTGGATGGCGAGCGCGGTACCCCAGGAGCCAGCGCCGAGCACCGCGAGCGGCGTGGTCGCCTGCGGCATGCCCGTCAGCTATTGAGCGGTGCGGGTGCGGCCTGACCCTCGGCCAGCGAGCGCGCGTAAAGCACGTCGAAATTGACCGGCGGCAGCAGCATCTGCGGGAACCCACCCTGCGCGACGAGGTGCGAGACCATGGCGCGCGCGTACGGGAACAGCACGCTCGGTGCGATGCTCGCTACGGCACGACGGTAATCTTCTTCGCTCAGGTTACGCACGCCGAAGATGCCGGCTTGCTTCACTTCGACGAGGAAGGCGGTGGAGTCGCCATTTTTTGCGGTGACGCTCACCGTGAGCACCACTTCGCGCATTTCCGGCGAAATCGACTCGGCGGCGGTGTTCAGATCGAGATTGATCTGCGGGTTCCAGTTACCGTCGATGCGCGGCCCCTTGGGCGCCTCGAACGAGCAGTCCTTCAGGTAAACCGACTGCAGTGAAAACTCGGGAGCATCGGCCTCGCCCTGCGGCGGGGTGGCGCCATCGGCGCGCGGATCCGGATCAGCCATGATTGTGAGCCTCTTGGGAAACGAGCAGCGGATCGAGTCCGCCTTGGGCGTCGAGTGCGTGCAGGTCGTCGCATCCGCCGACATGCACCTCACCCACGAAAATCTGCGGCACCGTCCGCCGGCCGCTGCGCGCGATCATCTGCTCGCGAAGCGCAGGATCGCGGTCGATATCGATCTCCTCGAACGAGACGCTTTTTCGCTCGAGCAAGGCGCGCGCGCGCGCGCAATACGGACACCAGCCCGTGGCATACATGACGACTTTGGCGGTCTGGGGACTCATGCGCTTTTTTGGGATAGCGGCAAATTCTCGCTACGCCAGGCCGCCAAGCCGCCGCGCAGGTTCAGCGCCTGCTTGAAGCCCTGCCCAGCCAGCACGCGCGCCGCCGAGGCCCCAAGGGAGCCTGATTCGCAGTACACGATCACCGGTTTTTCTTTGTATTTTTTCAGTTTATCGCCAGCGACCAGCATCTCGGCGGAGTCCATGCGCCGCGCGCCGCTGATGTGACCCTGAGTGAATTCTTCGGCCTTGCGCAGATCGATGACCAGCGCGCCTTGATTTTGCAGGCGGATCAGATCCTGGGCGGAAACACCCGCGAACGAGTCCCGACGCACCTTGACTTCGAAAACGATGACGAGCAGCGCCGCAACGGCCGCCATCGACACGAGCCATGGGTGGTTGGCGATGTATTCGGGCAGATTTTCCATGCGCCGGATTATACAATTTCGGCCGATGCGCGGCCCGATGATCGCCTTGATGCTGATTTCCTCGATCGTGGGCACCGCGACGGTCGCGTTCGCCCAGGATGCCGCCAAGGCCGAAGCTGAGCTGAAGCAATTGCAGGCTGAAATCGAGCGGATTCGCGGTCAGGTCGCCAAGGATGCCGCGGAGCGTGACCGTCTCGCCCGGAGCCTACGGGTTGCCGAAAAGGCCGCGGCCGGCGCCCGAGCTGAACTCGACCGGCTGCGCGCCGAGCGAATGGATCGGGTGCAACGGCGTGAAAAACTGGCCGGTGAGCGTCGCGAGCGCGAGTCGGACCTGGCCAGTGAGCGGCGGCAACTGGCAGCGCAGATGCGCGCGGCCTATCTGATCGGCCGCGAGGAGCCTTTGAAACTCTTCCTGAACCAGCAGGATCCGGCCAAGGCCGGTCGGATGTTTGCCTACTACGGCTACTTTGGTCGCGCGCGCGCCGAGCAGCTTACGGCGATCGAAGACAACGTGCGGCAAATCGCCCAACTCGATGCGGGTCTGGCCACCGAGCAAGAGCGGATTGCGCAACTCGAATCACGCCAAAGCACCGAGGTGTCGCGGTTAGACAAAGCCCGCACCGAGCGTGGCGAGGTGCTCTCGGCGCTGACCGCGGAGTCGAAAGCTCGCGCGGCTTCGCTCGAACGGCTGCAGCGCGAAAAAGCTGCGCTCGAGAAGTTACTGCGCGAGCTGCGCCGTGCGAGCAGTCGGTTCCCCACCGACAGCAAGAGCCCGTTCGCCGGCATGCGCGGCAAGCTGACCTGGCCGACGACGGGTAAGTTGGTCGCTCGTTTCGGGCAAAGTCGGGCCGGCGCGGTGAAATGGGATGGAGTGATGATTTCGGCGGCGCGTGGCACGCCGGTGCGCGCTGTGTATCGGGGGCGTGTGGTATACGCCGATTGGCTGGCCGGGCTTGGGCTGTTGCTCATCATTGATCATGGCGGTGGCTATCTCAGCCTGTATGGTCATAACGAGCAGTTGTATCGTGCCGTGGGCGATCCAGTGGCACCGGGAGACACCGTGGCCAGCGTCGGTGATTCGGGCGGACGCGCCGCGCCGGAGTTGTATTTCGAGATTCGTCAGGCCGCTCGCCCTGTGGACCCGGCGCCGTGGTTCAAGGAACGTCAGCCGTGAAGCGCGGATATCTTTGGCTGATTGCCGCGGGGGCGTTGGTTTTCGGGGTCGCGCTCGGCTGGCTGTTGCGCGCCGATCGACCGTCCGCGGCGGCAGCCATCTCGCCGCCTACACAGCCCGTGACGGCACCGCCTGTGGCCACCGACATGTTCGGACCGCTGCCGGAAATCATCACGCAGATCCGTCGCGAGTACGTTGATGAATTGTCTGCTGCCCAACTCACCGAGCGATCGGCACGCAGCATGGTGGCTTCGCTCGATGCGCATTCCGCCTTGCTCGATCAGCGCGAGTACGAGGAGTTGCGTCGCGGGGTCGCCGGTAACTATCCGGGCATCGGCATTGAAGTGACGGCTGTCGATAACGCCATTCGCGTGCTGCGTCCCCTGCCGGATTCACCGGCAGCGCGTGCCGGCCTGCTCGCCGGTGACGTCATCCTGCGTATCGATGGTGCACCGGTCGGTGCAAACGTGGGAGCCGCCATCGAGCAGATGCGTGGTCCGGCGGGTTCGCTCGTGAAATTGACGGTGCGCCGAGCGGTGGGTAACGAACTCGTCGATCTGGTGCTCGAGCGCGCTCGCGTTGAGGTCCATAGTGTGACGGTGGATTCGCTTGCGCCCGGTTATGCGTATGTGCGAATTGCGTCGTTCAGCGAGACGACGGTCGCTGACTTCGAGCGAGCGATTGCAGCGATTCGCCGTGAGCCCCCGCTGCGTGGTGTGGTGCTCGATGTTCGCAACAATCCGGGGGGCGTGCTCGAGGCTGCGGTGGGCGTCGCCGACGCTTTGCTGCCCACCGGCACGATCGTTCGGGCCGAGGGTCGCGGAGCGAATGCGCGTTTCACTCTTCAGGCACAGTCCGGTGAGCTGCTGCCGGGTGTGGCCGTGGCGGTGTTGATGAACGGTGCCTCGGCATCGGCGGCGGAGATTCTCGCCGGCGCCTTGAAGGACAACGAACGCGCACTGCTTGTCGGGCGACGCACCTATGGCAAGGGAACCGTGCAGAGCATCATTCCCCTCTCGCAGGGTCGTGCGCTGAAACTCACCACGTCGCGCTACGCTCGACCCTCCGGCGAGTTCATCGATCAAAAAGGCATCGAGCCTGACGTGTATCTTCCCGGACCCGAAACGGCATCGACGGATCCGGCCATCGACAATGAAGTGCGTTTCACGCTGCGCGAACTGCAGCGGCGCACGACGACTGCCAAGGCGAAGCGCACATGATCGAATTGCTGACCTGGTTTATCGATTTCATCCTGAATCTCGACGAGCATCTCGTCGAGTTGCTGCAGCAATATGGCGTGTGGCTGTACGCCATTTTGTTTCTGATCGTCTTCGCGGAAACGGGTCTTGTGGTCACCCCATGGCTACCAGGCGACTCGCTGCTGTTTGCCGTAGGCACGCTCGCCGCCATCGACACGAGTGGCACGCTCGATGTGACGACGGTCGGCGTATTGCTGATCGTCGCGGCGATCCTCGGCAACAGCTGCAACTACGCGATCGGTCGCTGGCTGGGGCCACAGGTCTTCAGCGGGCGATACCGCTTTCTGAAGATCGAGTATCTGCACATTACCGAAGAATACTTCGTGCGGCACGGTGGCAAGACCATCGTGCTGTCGCGCTTTCTGCCGATCCTGCGGACCTTCGCGCCCTTCGTTGCCGGCGTCGGCCGCATGCCCTACGGGCGCTTTCAGGCGTTCAACGTCAGCGGGGCTTTGGCCTGGGTCGTGATCTTCCTCGGCGGTGGTTACCTGTTCGGCAACATCCCGCTGGTCAAGAACAACTTCGGCATCGTCACGCTGATTATCATCGGCGTGTCGCTGATCCCGGTGATCCTGCTTACATTGCGCCGAACGCCCCGATGATGCCGCCGATCAGCAGCGCCAGCGTAGCCAGCGTCGAGAGACCGAATCCTGCGCTGCGTTTTTCCGCAGCCTTCACATAGCCGAAGAAATACATCGCACGACCGACGATGAACGCTGCGCCGAGGATGGCGGCCACATCGCCGTTGACGAAGGTCGCAAAAGTCCACAGCGCCGGGATGAAGATCACCAGCTGCTCGAGCGTGTTCATTTGCACGCGGTAGTAGCGTTCGAAATCCGGATGGCCGCTGGTGGCCGGGGCCTTGACGCCGAATGTGTAGCGGGCGCGCCCGACGGCGATCGTGAAAACGAAGTACTCGACGAGCGCCAGCAGCATGATCAGATGAACTTTTGCCATGTTTTCCCCTCTCACAGGTGAGTCGTTACGACGGAGAGCATAGCGCGATGGCACAATATCGGGCAGTCAAATCCACCGGGATAACTCCATGACCGGGTTCGTGCTGCGCGCGGTCATCGCCGCATTTGGTTTGTGGCTGGCCACGCTCTGGGTGGACGGTCTCGTCATCGACGATTCGTTCAGCCTGCTGCTGTCGGCTGCACTGCTCGGCATCGTCAACGCCTTCGTGCGTCCCGTCACCATCTTTCTCACCTTGCCGGTGACCGTGGTGACGCTCGGATTCTTTCTGCTCGTGGTCAACGCGGGCATGCTCGCCCTAGTGGCTGCGATCGTGCCGGGTTTTCATATCGACGGCTTCTGGACCGCGTTTTGGGGAGCCCTGCTTGTCAGCCTGACAGGTTGGGTCGGCTCGTGGTTCATCGGCACGCGCGGTCTCGACCGATTGAAATCCCGCTAAGATGTTCGCCCGACGTTTCATTGCGCCCCGCCCGGCGATGGTGTTGTTCGCACTGGCGTTGGCCACCCCGGTGCACGCTGTCGATTTGAGCTTCACCGGTTATGCGCGGGATCGGCAAAGCGGCGCCTTGGTCTATGTGGAATCGCACCTGGTGCGCGGCTTCGGCAACGTCGGTGAAACCCGCATCGTGTCTTACCGTTGCAGTGCGGAGGGTCCGGCGTTCGCCCGCAAGGAACTCATCTACGGCGCTGTACGCGAAGAGCCCGAGTTCACCTTTGTCGATGCGCGCAGTGGTTACACCGAAGGCTTGCGGCGTACGGCTGATGGGCCGCGCGTATTCCAACAAGACAATGCCCGCAGCCCGCGACGCGAGGAGCGTATTCCGCCGAACGTCGTGATCGTTTCGGATGCCGGATTCGATGAATTCGTCCGCAAGCATTGGGCTGAACTCGAGGCGGGCAAGACCGTGCGGTTCCCGTTTCTAATTCCGAGCCGTCTCGACTTTCTCAACTTCAAGGTCAAAAAGCATCGCGACACGCGAGTCGACGACGCGCTGGCCAGTGCGATACGACTTAACCTGTCGGGCGTGCTGGGTTGGTTCTTGCCCTACATCGAAGTGACGTACCGCAAAGCCGATCAGACCTTGTTGCGTTACGAGGGGCTCACCAACATCCGCAAGGACGACGGTGGCAATCACGTGGCAGTGATCACCTTTCCGCCGCGCGAACGCAAGACGCTGGCCGCCGTCGATCTGGCTCGCGCACGCAGCGAGCCGCTGGTCGCACGCTGTCCTTAGCAACCGCCGTCTTTGCTAACTCGAAGCGCCCTGTGCGGCGGTAGCCGCAGACGACGGCGCCCGCGCCGTATGGATCAGTAGCAGACCACCGAGTACGATCAGGGTGCCGATGATGCGCAGCGGGCCGAGCCGCTCATTCAGCACCCACCAGCCGAGCAGGATCGCGATCACCGGATTGACGAAGCCGTAGGTCGCAAGTTGCGCTGGCGAGACGTTGACCGACAACCACGCAAACGCGGTATAAGCGATGCAGGAGCTGAAGAGGATCATGTAGGCGAGCGCGCCGAGACCCTGGAGGCTCCATTGCCAACGGTGCAGGTCGCCGAAAACCAGAGCGAGTATCAACATCATCAGGCCACCACACAGCATGTGCAGTGCCGTGAAACTCATTACGTCGAGCGAGGTGTCGACGTTACGCAAGTAGATCGTGCCGACTGACCAACCCAGACAGCCCGCGAGGATGGAGAGCGTGGGGCCGAGCGCCGCTGGCGCGGCCGAGTCGGGGCCGGCCGATGCGGGAAGTGCGATGAGCACCGTGCCGCCGATGCCAATCAGCAGGCCGAGCGCAGCCCGAGGCGTGATCTCGGCGGCGCGTGCCCCAAGCAGCCCGAGCACCGGGATCCAGAACGAGGACGAGACGCTGAGTAGTGCCGCTTGATACGAGGGAACGTACTGCAATCCCCAAATCGAGGCACTGTTGGAGATGAACACGACGCAAAAGCCGACTATCGCGATGTGGCGCCACTCGTGAGCGCTCGGCCGCGCGATCGACTCGCCGCGATGCCTACGCAAGAGACTGGCTACGGCAAATAGCAACAGACCGCCGGTAATGAAGCGCACGGCACCGAAGAGAAACGGCGGCAGGGCCATCACGCCAAGTTTGGTGACGAGATAGCTCGAACCCCAGACGATGTAGACGACGGCGAAGCTGAGCAGCAACTTCGCCCGTCGCGACAGGTTCGCCGGATTCAACGCGCCGCGGGCGGCGCGTCGCCGCCTCGATCAGCACTCATCGCGGTGCGATACAACCAGACCCCGAGAACGGCGAGCACCACGAGACCGAGGCTCTCGCCGAATTGCAGTGAGGATGGCAGCGCGAGCACGTCTGCTCGTCCCGAGGTGACGATCGGAATGGCGATGCCGATACCCATCAACGCTTCGCCCGTGATGACTCCCGCGGCGAACAACAAGCCTTTGCGATTAGCGCGCTCGAGACCCGCTTGATCCGTACCGCGGCGTCGCAGCAGACGTTCTACGAGATGCGCAATCACACCGCCAATGAAAATCGGCGTCATCAACTCTAGCGGCAGGTAGATGCCGACAGCGGCCGCGAGTACCGGCGTACGAAAGTTCGAGCCGCGGGCTTTGAGTGTTTCGTCGAGCACGATGATGGCGACGCCAATCAGCGCTCCGATGGCGATCATGTCCCAAGGCAATTGACCGCCGAAGAGGCCCTTCGACACCGAGGCCATCAGCGTGGCTTGCGGTGCGGGCAATGGCTTCGGGTGCGCTTCGGTTGCGACGCCAATGCCATAGGCATCGGCGAGCAGATTAAGCACGGGCGCCATGACGAGGGCGCTGCTCGCCGCGCCGATCGCCAGCATGACTTGCTGACGCCACGGTGTTGCGCCGACGATGTAACCGCATTTGAGATCCTGCAGATTGTCACCGGCGATGCAGGCTGCGCAGCACACTACCGCACCGATCATCACTGCAGCGACCGGTCCGATGCTGCTGTCCGGGCCCATCATGAGCAGCAGCATGACCGCGGAAAACAAAATGGTGGCAATGGTGATGCCCGATACCGGGTTGTTGGAGGAGCCGACGAGACCTGCCATGTAGGCCGACACCGAGCAGAATAGGAACCCTGTCACCACCATCACGATGGTCATGGGCAGACTGACCGCGAGGTTGCCGACGATGGCCTGATAGAGCGCCGCGAGCGGCAGCGTGAACAGCACGATGCCGATCAGTACGGACTTCATCGGCAAGTCTTGCTCGGTATGCGCGACTGCCACACCGGCTGCACTCGCGCGCGCTGCCGCAAGGCCGCTGCGCACGCCGGAGGCCAGCGAGTGACGCAGCGACACGAGCGCCCACATGCCACCGACCAGCATCGCACCCACACCGAGATAGCGGATCTGCTTCGACCACAGCAGGCCGGCGAGATCCTCTGCGGGCAGACCAGCGGCCATCGCGGCGAGCTCGGCGTTGCCGGGCAGCACGTAAGCGGCGTACACGGGAATGGCGATATTCCACGACAGCATTGCGCCGGCTAACACGACGATGCCTACATTGAGACCCACGATGTAGCCGACACCGATCAGCGCGGGCGAGAGGTTGGTGCCGAAGTAGCCGAGATACTTGCCAAAGAATCCGGCGCTCGCCGCAGCGTCGGGGATGAGTCGCAGACCGCTCGCCGCGGCGAGTTTCGCGAAGGCACCACCGAGTGCCGAGAAACCCAGAATACGAATGCCCTCGGAAGTGTTCTCGCCGGTCTTGATAACTTCGGCGGCCGCTTGGCCTTCAGGAAAGGCGAGTTTCTGCTCGACGATGAGCGCGCGGCGCAGCGGTACCGAGAACAGCACGCCGAGAATGCCACCGAGCCCTGCGATGGCCAGCACCCAGGAATATTTGAAGTCCTGCCAGAAGCCGAGAATGACCAGAGCCGGGATGGTGAAAATCACGCCCGAGGCGATTGAGGAGCCTGCTGACGCTCCGGTTTGGACGATGTTGTTTTCGAGAATGCCGCCCCCACCGAGTGCGCGCAGCACCGCCATGGAGACCACGGCAGCAGGAATCGCCGAGGCGATGGTCATGCCTGCGAACAAACCGAGGTAAGTGTTGGCCGCGGCGAGAATCATGGCGAGCACGATCGCCAACGTGATCGCGCGGAACGTCAGCTGCGGGGGCAGCGCCGCTGACGGCGTGCTCACTTATCGTCACCTGCGAGCTTGCGCAGCATCGGTGAGGCAAGAATCAGCACGAGCCCCGCGCCGCCTGCGATGAAACACATCTGCAGGAACTGATCAGGCATTTCGGCGGCTGCAGCACCGCCCACGTGACCACCGATCAGTCCGGCGAGGGCGTTGCCGACGGCAGCGCCGAGGAACCAAGTGCCCATCATCTGACCGACGTAGCGCTTCGGTGCGAGCTTGGTAACGTTCGACAGGCCCACCGGCGACAGACACAGCTCACCGAAGGTGTGCAGCATGTACGTGAGCAGCAGCCAGGTCGGTGCGACCTTGCCGCCCGTAGAGACCACGAGTTGTGCGGCCCACATAATCACGAGAAAACCGACGCCGACCAGTACGAGAGCGAGACCGAACTTGGCGGGCGAGGAGGGATCGAGATGACGCTTGCCGAGCTCGACCCACAGCCAGGCGAAGAACGGCGCGAAGATCACCACGAATATCGGATTGGCGGATTGGTACCACGCTGCCGGGTGTTCGTTGTCATCGAATAGATGACCTAGCCAGGAGCGATCCGTGTAGTCCTGCGCGAACAGGTTGAAGGTGGTCGCGGCTTGCTCGAAACCGGCCCAGAACAGCGCCGCGCACAAGAAGAACACGCCGATCAGCGCGACGCGCTTCTTTTCGTTCGAGTCGAGACCGCCGAAGAGGAACACATAGATGAAGAACAGGAAGCCGAGGGCCACCATGCCGGTGGCGAAGAGCTGGGCGAGTGCAGTGATGGTGACGGGAATCGTGCCCGTGTAGAGCAGCAGCGCGAGCACGCCGACGACCAGCGCGCCGAGCGTCACGTTGCGCCAGCCTGCGCTGCGCTCGGCATCGGTCACATCTTGCGGTGCCAGACCTGCGTTACCGAGATAGTGCTCGGTCATGCGGTACTGCAGCACACCGATCAGCATGGCTGCGCCGGCGCAAAAGAATCCGGCTCTCCAGTTCCACGACTCGCCGATGGTGCCCGCGATAAACGGCGCGAGCAGTGCACCGAGGTTGATGCCCATGTAGAAACTCGAGAAGCCGGCATCGCGTGGCGCGCCCGGCTGGCCCTCGTACAGCGCACCGACGATGGCCGAGATGTTGGGCTTAAGCAGACCCACGCCGATCACGATGACCGCAAGGCCGAGATAGAACACGCCGGGGCCGGCAGGCACGGCAAGCAGGAAATTTCCGAGCGCAATAATGATGCCGCCCCAGTAGACGGCACGCCGTTGGCCGATCAATCGGTCGGCGATCCAGCCACCCGGCAGCGAAAACAGGAATACGGCGCCGGTGTAGAGCCCGTAAATGGCGCCCGCGGTCTCGCGGTCCATGCCGAAGCCTGGATTGGCCTCCGTGGTGGCCGCCACCAGAAACAGTACGAGCAGCGCGCGCATTCCGGAGTAGGTGAAGCGCTCGAAAAACTCGGTCATGAACAGCGTCGCGAGTCCGCGCGGATGCCCGAGAAAAGTCTGGTTCGAGGAATCGTTCATTGGATGTCAGCCCCCCGCAAAGTGCTGCCGAGTGTGCGTGATCCCGGGGGTTGGCGGCAAGGCAGCCGCCGCGGTTCAGGCTTCGGCTTCGTTGGCCTCGGCCTCGCTCTTGCGCCGCATGCGATCCATCAGGCGAGCCATCAGCAGACCGCTTTCGTAGAGCAGGTACATGGGCACGGCCATGATCGTCTGTGAGATGGCGTCGGGCGGCGTCAGTATGGCCGCCACCACGAAAATACCGATCAACACGTAGCCGCGTGCCTCGGCGAGTTTCTCGACACCAACGAGTCGCGTCAGCACCAGCAGCACGACGACCACCGGCACCTCGAAGGCGAGACCGAAGCACAGGAACATCGTGAGCACGAAATCCATGTAGCTCGTGATGTCGGTCATCATGCGTACGCCCGCCGGTGTGGTGTTGGCGAAGAACTGGAACATCACCGGGAATACCACGAAGTAGGCGAAAGCCACGCCCGCATAGAAGAGCAGCACCGACGATACCAACAGCGGCATCGCGAAACGTTTTTCGTGGCGGTAAAGGCCAGGCGCGATGAATGCCCAGATCTGATAGAGCACGTAGGGCATCGCCAGAAACAGTGCCACGAAGAACGCCAGCTTGAACGGCGTCATGAACGGCGAGATCACGCTGGTGGCAATCAGCGAAGAGCCGGCCGGGAGTTGGTTGATGAGCGGCTGCGCCACCAACGTGAATACTTCGTTGGCAAAAAACGCGAGCGGCGCGAACACCAGAATCACCGAGACGAAGGCGCGCAGCAGCCGATCACGCAACTCGAGCAGATGCGAGATCAGGGTGCCTTCGGCCAGTTGTTCAGGCTCGCCGCTCATCCTGCGGGGGCGCCTCGGCTTGCGGAGGCGTCTCGGTGGGCTTCGGGGTCTCGTCCACGGTGCCGGTAGCATCCATGAACGGCGGCGGTTCCGCGTTTGTCGTGTCGGCGTAGGGGTCGGTGGCGGCGGTCGCGTCGGCTGAGTTCGCGTCTGTTGCAGCGGTGGCTGCGGCCGTCGGCGCTGCGCTCGATGCCGTCGATGCCGATGATGGTGTGGCTGCCGCTGAGTCGCGCTCCTGTCGGCGCCGCGTGTTCTCGAGCGACTCCTCTTCCAGCTGCTCGCGGAACTGTCGCGCCATGGCGCGGGCTCGACCCATCCAGCGACCGATCTCGCCGACGACCTTCGGTAGTTTCTCTGGGCCGAGCACGAGCAGCGCCAGCCCCATGATCAGCAGCAGTTCGCTGAATCCGACTTCGAACATGGTGATCCCGCCGGAGCCCGGCGAGCCTCGTCAGGCGTTGCGGTCGGGGGTCTTCGCCTCAGCGGCAGCCGGCTTGGCCGACTCCGGGAAATCGGCATCGGCGGCTTCCTGCTTGATCTGCTTGACGCTTTCGGAGGCGTCGCCGTCGTCCATGCCCTTCTTGAAGCCCTTTACCGCGGCACCGAGGTCCGCACCGATGGTGCGCAGTTTCTTCGCGCCGAATACCAGCAGCACCACCAGCAAGATGATGATCAATTCGCGCATTCCGATTCCCATAACGACCTCTGCTGTACCGCGTTTACAAGGACCTGATGATAGGACAAAAGAGTGGCGGATTTCCGTGAAAGTTCCGCGGCGACCTAACCAAGACCTTAAGCCGGCCCGGCCGTCTGCAGCCAAAAGGTCACGGGGCCGTCATTGACTAGTGCCACCTGCATGTCCGCGCCAAACTGGCCGGTTTCCACCCGTCTATGTGACGCCTTGGCGAGTTCGCAGAACCGCAGAAAGAGCCGCTCGGCCTGCTCTGGCGGTGCTGCCGTACTGAATCCGGGTCGGTTGCCTTTGCGGGTGTCGGCAGCCAGGGTGAACTGCGGTACGAGCAGCAGCCCCCCTGCGGTGTCGGTCAACGAGAGGTTCATCCGCCCGAGGCCATCAGGGAACACGCGATAGGCCAGAAGTCGCTCCAGTAACCGCTGGGCGGCCTGCTCGTCATCGGCCGGCTGTACGCCCACAAGGACCAGCAAACCGGCATCGATCGCGCCAATACACGCTCCGCTGACGCGAACGCTGGCACTCGAGACTCGTTGCAGCAGGGCAATCATGCGCGGTCCGTGGTGGCATTTCGGGCCGCGAAACCTTACCATCGCGGCCGGTTTTACGCTCAATTCGACTGGTTCTGGGGGTTGCGGTGTCGAAGTTTCTCGTGGCGCTGTCCTTGATCGTGGCGATGGCCACTCCGTCGGCTTTCGCGCAGTCGGCCGGCAACGCCGAGCGGGGCGCGCGCCTCGCCTATACCTGTCTCGGTTGCCACGGCATTCCGAACTACAAAAACTCCTACCCGAGCTACCGCGTGCCCAAGCTGCGCGGTCAGCATCCGGAGTACCTCGTGATTGCCTTGCAGGCCTACCGGTCGGGCGAGCGCAGCCACGCCACCATGCACGCCAATGCGTCAGGGTGGACAGACGAACAGTACGCGGACATCGCGGCGTTCCTGGCGGGCCCGGTCTTGCAGCCGGGTGCGATTGCCAAGCCTGTAGGCAAGGCGCCGGCAGCGGCCCAGACTTGCGTCGCCTGCCATGGCAACGACGGACTCGGCATCACGCCGCAGTACCCGAATCTGGCCGGCCAGCATGCCGACTACTTGGAGCGGGCTTTGACCGACTACAAGAAAGGCGGTCGCAAGAACGCCATCATGGCGGGCTTCGCGGCGCAATTGTCGGCCGCTGACATCAAGGCCCTCGCGGCGTACTACTCGGCGCAGCGGCCCGGTCTCGAGACTTCGAGCCGCAAGTAACGGCCGCGCGCTCAGGGCGCGGCGAGTTTCTCCAAGAAGGTGGCCGCCGTCTTCAAGTAGAAGTCGCGGTTGGTTTTCTTGCGAAAGCCATGACCCGCGTCTTTGGCCGCGAGGTACCACACCTCGCCGCCGTTGGCCCTGACTTGCGCCACCATCTGCTCGCTTTCTGACGCAGGAACGCGCGGATCGTTCAGACCCTGCACGACCAGCAGCGGCTTGCGGATCATCTGTGCACGAGTGAGCGGTGAGATGCGCTGCAGGAACCGACGCATGTCGGGGTCGCGCTCATCGCCGTACTCAACGCGCCGCAGATCGCGACGATAGCCCGCCGTGTTGGTGAGGAAGGTGACGAAGTTGCTGATGCCGACGACGTCGATGCCGCCGCGCAGACGATCTCCATAGGCGATCAGCGAGGCGAGCACCATATAGCCGCCATATGAACCACCCATCATCGTCACCCGCGTAGCATCGAGCTCACTGCGTGTGCCGATCCAGACGAGCAACGAGCCGATGTCGCGCACCGAGTCTTCGCGCAGACGACCGTTATCGAGCATCGTGTAGCGCCGGCCATAGCCAGTCGAACCGCGAACGTTTGGTTGGATCACCACGTAGCCAAGTTCGTTGACGAGGTATTGCAGGAAGGCGCTGTAGCCCGGACGTGACTGACCCTCGGGACCTCCGTGGATGTCGATCACGACCGGGTGCGGCCCCGCTGTGCGCGGCCGGTACACGAAGGCGGGGATTTGCCGTGGCTTGTTGCCGTCGCGGTCCCAGCTCGGATAGCGGACGAGCTCAGCTTCGACGAGTCGCGTGGGATCGATCGGACCGGTTTCGCTGCGAGTCCAGCGTGTCGGCTTGCGAGTCGGCAATTCGTAGGTCCACACATCGGCAGGCGAGCGCGCGCTCTCGAGGCTCATGCCGAGCGTGTTGCCCGCGCGGTTGAAGCGCAGGTTGAAGATCAGTCCGTCGGGTAGGCCAATCGGTCGCAAAGTTTCCGCGGCGCCGAGATCGATGATCGCCAAACGACTGTAGCCGTTGACATTGGCGACATAAGCGAGATAGCGACCGTCAGGGCCAACTTCGAAATCGTCGATGTCCCACTCGAGTTCGGCGGTCAGCGTACGCACGCTGCCATCCTGCAGATCGACGTAG
>JBJTBK010000040.1:0-2955 GCA_046091245.1 Nevskiaceae bacterium
TTGACACTGATGCTGGTATCGGTCATCAGCGCCGTATTCATCGACGCCTTTATCCTGCCTTGGCTCAAAGTCGGCGATTTCACGCTGGGCCCGATCCATTTGTTCGTGATCTATACCCTGTTAGGTCTCGGACAAGCCGTGCTGGCCTTACAACGCGGTGACTACGCGCGACACGGCGCCGCCATGCGCGGCGTGTTCTTTGGCGGACTGCTGATCGCTGGCGCATTCACACTGATTCCCGGCCGAATCATCTACCGCATGATCTTTGGCAGCTGAGTGCTCGGGTGGCGCCCGTCGGGCGCATGATCTACGCTTAGCGCAGCGCCCCGTCCGGCCTCAGAAAGAGAGCATCCCCATGTCCAACGACGTCAAGACCCTGAGTTCACGTCTGGTGCAGATCAGCGAGAACGCCATCCTGCTGGTGATTGGCCTCGCGACCCTCTATGCGTCGGGCGTTGAGGTAAAGCGGTTATTCGATTCAGGCGTGGTGAACCTCAGCGATTTGTTCCTGCTGTTCATCTACGCCGAGGTGCTCGGCATGGTCGGCGCGTTCTACAAGAGCCACCGGATTCCGGTGACGCTGCCCATCATCATTGCCATGACCGCGCTCTGCCGCATGATCATCCTGCAGAGCAAGGATATTGATCCCGTCAATATTCTCTTTGAAGCCGGCGGCATCCTGATCTTGGCCGCCGCGGCCTTGCTCATGAGTTACAAGGACAAAATGAGTCTCGAGAAGATCAAGTTGCGGCAGGAAAACTGAACGACGACTTGTCGATGTAGTAGTAGGCCTGATCACGCCCGCCCCAAGCGGGGTCAGCGAAAATCTCGTGACTGAACTGCCCGCCCACGCGGGTGATGGCCTCGCGCGAACGGCGATTGGTCACGCCGATATGGAACCACACCCGATCCACGAAACCAAAGGCGTGCTGTAACAGCATGCGCTTCATCTCGGGGTTGTAAGTCCCACCCCAACAGCGACGCGCGATGAAGGTGTAACCGATCGCAATCGAGGGATCGCTCGGCCGATAGTCGTAGAAACGGGTCGAACCGATGACTTCGCCCGTGGTGGCGTCGCGTACCGTCAAGGCGCCACCCGACGCCAAGCCTTGATCGAACAACGCGCGAAACACTTCCGGCTTGTAGCGATCCCAAGACGGATGCTGCTCCCAGATCAAGGGATCTTGGGCGACAGTAAAGAGCGCGTCGTAGTCTTCGGCGCGCATGGGAGACAGATGGACGAGAGATCCCTGCAAGGTGGGTTGCATCAAGGCGGGATTCATGCGGGAATCGTAGCATGATTGGCAGACTCAGATCGACCCGGAGCACATCGTGTACGTACCTGATGTTTTCAAGGAAGCTGATGCAGAACACATCATGCGCTTCGTGGCGCAGCATCCGCTCGCGACGCTGATTGCCGTGCAGGATGGACTCCCGCACGCAGACCATTTGCCGTTTCTGTGCCTGGATCAGGTCGCACCGGGCGGCACGTTCATCGCTCACACCTCACTCGCCAATCCGAGTTGGAAGCTCGCCGAAACGCGACCTGAGGTCTTATTGGTCTTCACCGGCGCCTCGGCGTACGTCTCACCTTCGCTGTACCCTTCTAAGCGGCAGACACACGAAGTCGTACCCACCTACAACTATGCGAGCGTCCACATCCGCGGACGATTGAGTCACTCGCACGATCCGGCGACCAAGCGGCAGTATGTCGAGCGGCTAACCCGCGCCATGGAAGCCGGACGTGCCGAACCCTGGGCCGTATCCGATGCGCCAGCGCCGTACATCGAGAAAATGCTCCAGGGCTTGGTGGCACTGACGCTCGAAGTGACCTCCGTAACCGCCAAAACCAAGGCCAGCCAAAATCGACGGCTACAAGATCAACAGGGTGTGGCTCAAGGACTCGCGAGCGAAGCGGCTACCCAGGAAGCGGCGACGCTAGTCGCGCAGAGACTCGCGGCGCTGCACCCACAGCCACCAGATCACAAGCGACCCGCTCAGTAGGCCGAGATCGAGAAGCGTAGCGTCGGCATTCTCGACTGACGGATATAGCAAAAACATCGCAAGATTGTTGGCCACGTGCGCACCGGCCGTATAGCTGACGGTGCCCGTGCGTAGTGTGGTCAGCGCAAACACGGCAGCAAACGCCGCGACCCCGAGCGTGCCGTAGACACCGGAGCCCGGATGCCCCGCCGTAAACAGCACCGTCGAGAGCAACACGGCGACACCGATCGACAGACGCGACGCGAGGCTCGGCAATAAATATCCACGAAAGATCAGCTCCTCGCTGGTTGCGTGGATGCCGATGGTCACCATCGCGATGACCCCGAGCAGCAGCCACTGCGCGATACCGTAACTCAGCAAACGTTCCCTGATCTCCTCCAACCCCGTCATCGCGGAGGACAGCAGGAACAACAGCAGCTACAGCAGACCCGACAGCAGCGCATCGCGCGTGCGCGCGGTGACACCGGGCGCAGCCCAAAGCGAAGGCAGCGTCGGACCGTGCAGCGCACGCTGGCTGCGCAGCGCGGCCCACAGACCGAGACTGAAGGCTGCGCCCAAGATCAGCATCTGCACGAGTTCCCGCACATACGAGCTGAGCGGGCCGAGCGTCGACTTCAAGGCTGGAGTCAGCAGCAAATTGGCCAGCATGATGACGAGCACCAAGCCGCCCACATACGAGAGCAGTACGAGGGCGACACGCCAGCCATTCGTCGGGCACTGACGCCAAGCGGCAGCCCAGTGGCGAAACGACTCGGACGCCAAAGAATTCATGTGTGATGGGCCTTAGCGCAGGCTGATCGATAGATTGCCAACGCCGACGCGGGCGTCGATCGGCCCCTGCCCACGCCCTTTGCCGCTCACCGAGCCACCAACGGCGCGGCTATTCACCGTTCCTTCTAGGCCAGACAACGACACGCTGCCAACGCCCGTTTTGCCATCGATGCGGCCCGC
>JBJTBK010000041.1:0-4242 GCA_046091245.1 Nevskiaceae bacterium
CACAGGAGGTCTTCATGGCCGGTCGCGCCGGCGGTGACGAGTTCACCGCTGGCGAGCATCACTTCGGCTGATTCGATCCCGTGGCAGCCGATGCCCCATGAATCGGTGTTGATGCCGACGCCGCCACCGAGCAGGTAGCCCCCCATGGGTACGGTTGCGCAGTGCGCGACCGGGAACGCCAGACCGGCCGGCGCGAGCGCCAGCAGCAGGTCGCGCCCCCACAGTGAAGGCTCCACCCACGCGCGATTGCTTCCGGGTTCGAGGCGCAGCGCACGGAAATGCTCGAGATCCACCAGCATGCCGCTGCTGCGGAGGAAGGACTCGGCGACGTTGTGTCCGCCCGAGCGCACGCTGACGCGTTGTCCCGCATCGCGCGCGTGCGCGAGGGCCTCCCCGAGCTGCACCCTGTCGGCAGGTCGGACGATGCAGTCGGGCTCACGAGGCGCGACCCAGCCCTGCCACGGCATGGCCCGGCGCCAGGCCTCGTAGCCCGTCTCGCCGCGTCGGTGCAACGCGCCGCCCGGGCCGGGATGCCACTCCTTCCGTGTCCCGCGCGAGGTGACGCCTGTGCAGCCGGACAACAGGCTCCCGATGCCGAGCAGCGAGGCAGCAGCGAGCACGTCGCGTCTTGAAAGGGGCATGCGCGTTCCGTGGGACTCGTGGAAGGGGCGTGGACCGAGTATAGGCATCCCGGCGGGACAACCGCTTCTGCAGGCTACGCTCCGCGCTTATGCGATCCGCCCGCTCGCATAAGCCTTTCTCCGCATCGCATAAGAGCCCCGGACGGGAGCGGTCTAGGCTTGTTGCAGAACAGCGTGCGAGGCAACACGTGAACGACGACCACCGGCCGATCCCCCGTGTAGTCCTCGCGGCCTACGCGGCACCCGCTGTGCCGCTGTCGATGTTGATGATGCAGCTCATCGTCTACGTACCACCCTTCTACGCCTCCGAGATGGCCATGGATCTCGGCACCGTAGGGCTGGTGTTCTTCCTGGCGCGCGCGTGGGACGCGCTCATCGATCCGCTGATCGGTAACCTTTCCGACCGAACCAGCGGCCGTTTTGGACGGCGCAAGCCCTGGCTCGGTTTGGGTACCCCGGCCCTTGCCCTGTTGGCGTGGCTGTTCTGCCAGCCGCCGGAGGGGGTGGGCGTGGTCTACCTGGGCGTCGTGGCCCTCTTCTTCTATGTCGCGCTTGCCTCGCTGCAGATCCCCTACCTCAGCTGGGGATCCGAACTCTCCGGGGACTACCGGGAGCGGACACGCATCAACGGCTGGCGTGAAGCGGGAGGGATGCTCGGCACACTGCTCGCCACAGGTTTGCCTCTCCTGCTCCTCGCCGACGAGAACCCCTCGCTCCGGGAGATCCTGTTCGTGTTCACGCTCGGTGTGGCGGTGCTGTTGCCGCTCACCGTCGGGTGGGCGCTGCGCGCCGCACCGTCACGAGCGGCGGTAGCCCCCGAGCACCGCAGCCTCCGGGTTGCGCTTGCCGGCGCGCGGCGCAACGCCCCGCTGCGTCGTTTGCTGCTCGGGGTCTTCCTCTTCTGGCTCGCGGGGGCGGTCTGGAACGCGCTGGTGCTCTTCGTGGTGCAGTTCACCCTCGATCTCCCGCGATCGGCCTTCCTGTGGTTTGTTTTTGCGCAGTACCTCTGCAGTATTCTCTGCCTGCCTTTCGCCACTGCGCTCGGTAACCGGATCGGCCGGCATCGTGCGCTCGTCTTCGGCGCCATCGCCTATTTTGCGTTTACGCCGCTGTTCCTTCTGGCAGGCAAGGCGGCCTTCCTACCCGCGATGCTGATCTTCCTGCTGATGGGCGCCGTGACGCCCTTCATCTGGGTGATGCCGCCGGCACTGGTCGCCGACGCCGTTGAACACGGCATGCTCCAGGGTGAAGCCGAAGACGCCGCGCTCTACATGGCGCTCTATTTCTTCGTGCAGAAGGCGGCGCTCGCTGCCGGCGTGGGCATCGCGCTACCGTTGTCAGCGGTTCTCGGCTTCGACCCCGCGAGCGGCGCGGGGCAGAACGGGCTCGCGCTGGTGGCGCTCGGACTACCGCTGCTCATCGCATTGCCCGCGGCAGCCATAATGTTCAACTACCCGATCGACGAGCGACGTCATGCCGAGATCCGCCGCGCACTCGTGGAGCGGGGAATCGTCAGATCCTGAGTTACGCCGGAGGCTTCGATGCATCGGATTCCCGGTCGCCTGACCGTATTGCTCACGCCGCTTTTGCTCTATGCCTGTGCTGCCGGTTCGCCCGCCCCTCCCGGAGAGGACTATTTTCGCGAGCGGGTCGCCCGCGATTATGTCGAACCCTTTCGCGCGGGCGACATCGATCGCTGGATAGAGGTTTTCGCCGAGGATGCCGTTGCGCTGCACAACCGGCGCCCCGCCGACGAGGGCCGTGCGGCGATACGCGGCTTCGGGCGAATGGTGGCTGAACACCTCCGGCTCGAGCGTTACGACGTGGAGGTCCGCGAGGTCAGGGTCTCGGGGGATTGGGCGCTGACACGCGGCAGTTTCGTGACGCGCTTTGTGAGCCGCGCCGATGGCAGCAGCCCTTTCGGCGAGGAACAGGGGAAGTTCGTGCTGCTCTGGGCACGGCAAGCGGACGGCGCGTGGAAGATCGTGCTCGATATGGGCAACTCCGATGGGGCCGGGCCAGCGCAGTAAAAGGCTTTCTCATAACCGATTGGCGTCGATCGAATAAACCGCCCTGCGCCCCCTCGCATAGCCTCGTTCACACAACCCGACGCATCCTTGGAGGAGCGCATCGCCATGAAGACGCACACCACCCTGACCCGTACGGTCCTCGGCCTCGCCATCGCAGGGCTGGCCGCGCCTGCGCTCGCGCAGGTCGCACTGGAGGAGATCATCGTAACTGCGCAGAAGCGCGAACAGTCGCTGCAGGACGTGCCGATTTCGGTATCTGCGCTGTCGGCGCAGGCGCTGGATGCTGCGGTGGTCACCGATATCTACGATCTGCGGGCAGCGGTGCCCGCACTCGAGATACGTGCGGTAGACCCGCCCTCGCAAGGCACTGCCTTCGCCATTCGCGGCCTCGGCACCTCGGTGTTCAACATGGGCTTCGAACCCACGGTTGCCACCTTCGTCGACGGGGTCTACCGCAGCCGTTCGGGTTTGCTGGCCAGTTCCGACCTCGTCGACATGGAGCGGATCGAGGTGCTGAAAGGGCCGCAGGGCACGCTCTTCGGCAAGAACACCACCGGCGGTGTGGTCGCGATGCACACGAAGAAGCCGGACCTGAAGGAAACCTCGGGCTCTGTCGAGCTGAGCTACGAGGAATACGAGCGCCTGCGCGCCAACGGAGTCCTCAATCTTCCACTCTCCGAGGGCACTGCGGCGCTGCGACTCACGGGTTCCTGGGCCAAGGGCGATGGCTGGCTCGACAACGTGGTTACCGGCAACGAGATCCACGATACCGACCGCTACAGCCTGCGCGCACAATTGCTCGTTCTCCCGAACGAGGATCTCAGCATTCGCGTGATCGCGGATTACGCGGAGCTCGACGAGACCTGCTGCACACCGCTCCGTTACGTGAACGACCCGCGCTCGGCAGGCCTGAACGGTCCAACCGCCGCGCTGGTGGGTTCCCGGATCATCGATCCGGCCAACATCGAGGATCTGGATGCCGACCTCAACATCGACCCGCAGCTCGATGCAAAGGACAAGGGGCTCTCCGCCGAGATCAACTGGGACATCGGCGAGGTCACGCTCACGTCGATCAGCGCGTGGCGCGATTACCAGGACAGCAACTACAAGGACAACGACTTCACGGGCGTGGATGTCCTCTACTCCAACCAGAACCTGCCCGAGGTATCGCTGCTTTCGCAGGAACTGCGACTCGCCGGCGACTGCGACTGCATCGCCAGCGGACTGCAGTGGACCGTGGGTGGCTATTACTCCAAGGAGCAGATCGAGCTCGAGAACGAGTTCATCTGGGGCTCGCAGGGTGACTTCAGACCCTTCGGATTCCCCTTCTTCCCGTGGCACACGAACATGAGTCGTGCCTATCTCGCCTCCTTCGACCAGGAGACCGAGAGCGTGGCGCTCTTCGCGCAGGGCACGCTGAATCTGAGCGAGCAGCTCGCCCTCACGCTCGGTGCGCGCTGGTCCGATGACCAGAAGGACGGCACGCTGGTGAACGACCAGCCCGTCGCGGGGGCTCGCTTCCCGCCGAGCCCGGTCGTGTTTCCGCGCGGCTTCGTGTACGACTACGTCGC
>JBJTBK010000042.1:0-6334 GCA_046091245.1 Nevskiaceae bacterium
GCGGATCGATATCGCCAATGGCAATTTCGTGGTGGTGGCGGGCACGGCGAACGTGCCTGGCAATGGTGGAGATGGAGGCTCGGCGGGCCAAGCAACGCTCACCGATCCGACGAGCGTGCTCGTTGATCGGCTCGGTCGCCTGTTCATTACGCAGGATAACGGCGGCCGTCTGCGTATGGTTGAACCGAATGGCGTCATCTACACGGTGACAGAGACCGGCGTTGCCGAGGGTCTCGCTGTCGATAGTCGTGGCAATGTGTATTTCGGCGATAACTCGGGTCATCGTATCCGCCGTATCTCAGGCACCGTGCCGACTAATGGCTCGGACCTGCCGTTTGCCATCACCACCGTCGCGGGCAATGGCAGTTTGGGTAGTACGGGTGATGGCGGCGATGCGACGGCTGCCTCGCTCTCGTTCCCGCAAGCGCTCTACATCGACGACTTCGATCGTCTGTATTTCTTCAGTTCGGGTCGGATCCGCGAAGTTGATCTCACCACCGGCAAGATCCGCGCCGTCGCCGGCTCGGGTAACACCACCGGTACGGGTGGTGAAGGTGGCGCGGCGCTGGGCGCGACGATCGGGCGTTCGTTCGGCATTTCCGGTGATGGTGAGGGCACGCTGTATGTGACGGACTACGCCAGCAATCGTCTGCTGCGCATCAGTCCGCCGGAGAATGTGCCATTGGCAGGTATCGCTGCGGGTTGCTACGAGACCACTGATGGCGGATTCGACTGCTACGTGGGTGGCTTGCCGATGCGATTGATCAATCCGGTGGTCACGGCGAACGGCCGGCTTTACTACCATTGGGACGTCGACGGTGACGGGCGGACGGTTACCGGCACCGATTGGGAGCGGCAGAAGAGTGATGCCGTCAACCATCGCTTGCTCGATGCCTTGATGAATGCGGGCGCCGACACCGTCGACACGCAGGAAGCGGGCGCTGCGGCGGGTGTTGACGATGCGCGCACGCGCCTCGTCAACGGCTTCACGTTGGTGTTGCCGACGGCTGCCGAGCTGCAGGCGATTTATCGCGACACCACGTTGACGCGGCCACCCGGCGGCTGGAGCAACTTCCACTATTGGGCCTCCACGCTCGCCTCGGGCGCCTCGGCCAATTCCCACGTCAATGTATTCCTCGGCACCGAGCGTGGTGGCACGATCAACTCAGGGGGCGGTGACTACGACGCGGCGGGTGCCGTGGTCGCGCTGCAGATGTTGTCGAGTTCGCCGCCGACCTTGTCGCTGGAGAGCTCAGCCTCGAGCGTGGCTGCGGGAGCCACGGTACAACTCACCTGGAACAGCGCCAACAGCAGTGTCTGCCGGGCCGACGGCGCATGGACCGGTGTTCGTGCGCGCTCGGGTACCGAGGCCAGTGGCGCGCTGACCGCGGGCGATAAGACCTTCACGCTCACCTGCGACGGTCCGGGCGGCCGGGTGGCACGCAGCGTCAAGGTTGCGGTCGCTGCGCCTACCCAAACGACACTGCTGTCGCCGACCTCGGTCTCGTTCGGTGAATTGGCAGTGGGTGCCGCGAGCCCGATCCGTACCGTTACCTATCGCAACAGCACGAGCACGACGGTGTCGATCTCCGGCATCACGATCCTGGGGTCCGACGCGACGCACTTCACGCTGGTCAATGATTGTCCGACCTCACTTGCGGCCGGTGCGAGTTGCAGCATTCTGCTTGGATTCCGGCCGACGGCGGGTGGTCTCAAAACGGGGACGTTGAGGGTCAATTCCACGACCAGTGCGGCCGTCGCTACTGCCGCCATCTCTGGTACGGCGGACTCAAATGGCTTGAGTCCGGTGCCCTACGTCAGTCGTTTGAGCGCGGCGAACATCACCAACTCAGCGACGCAGGTGTACTGGCCGGTCAACGGCCACATCTACGAACGGGTGCCGGACAGCGTGGTGTGGAACGAAGGCCGAACGCGTGCCGCGCAGCGCAAGCTCGGTAACGTCACCGGCTACCTCGCTACCGTCACAACCCTGGCTGAGGCGAACTTCCTCTCCGGTACGTCGGGCTTTGGTGGCGGCAATCGAGGTTCGACGACGGGGTTGTTGCTCGGCGCGAGTGATAACGCGAGCGAGGGCGATTGGCGCTGGGTAACGGGGCCCGACGCGGGTGAACCCGTGCGCAGCGAACTTTGGAACAAGGTCAATGGCGAGCCAAATAATTCAGGCGGCGAGAACTTTGCGCAGTTCTGGGACAACGGCCTTTTGAACGACATCAGCGCGATTGCGGCGTTTCCGTATTTGGTTGAGTACGGCGGCGATCCCGTGAAGGAACTCGAGGACGGCGTCGGGGCGAGTCGGCCGGTGGTGGTGGCACTCGACAACGGCCGCACGATCGTCAGCTACAAGCGCGGCATCGATATCTGCAGCGCGAGTTTTGATCCGCGCACTTGCAGCGAGCGCTCGTCAACCTGGCATATGGTGATCGATGCCAACGGTGTGATCGTGCCGCCGCAGCAGACTGCGGAGGCCATCGATGCCAACGCGGCCCACAACAACGCCACGCGCGGCCCGAGTTCGGGCGCCAAGTTTGGCGATGGCTTCAATGCGGTCGTTGGTCTCGGCAACTCGGGTCAGAACACGGCCGGTGGCAATGCCGTCGTGATCGGTGGTGACGGTGGCGTTCGCCGCTTGCTCGGTGGCACAGGGGCCTACGGTTCGGAAGTCTGCAGTATTGGTGCGGACACCATCATCTCGTCGCTCTACACGGATCCGGTCACCAACAAAGCCAACTGGTTCCCGGGCACGGACAGCAATGCGGGCGAGATCAACTTTGGCTCGTACGGCTTCAACTACGCCGCGAGCCAAGATCTGGCTTGCGGCGAGAACTCGAGCCTCGGCCGTTTTGCGGTGATTGCGGATGGCGGCCCGGGTGTGAGCTGGCGGTTGCGCCACTTCGGCGTCAACAACCTCAGCTGGACGGTGCGGGGTGAGGCGCGACTCGCGACGCGTGCCGCCGGAGCGGTGCCGTCCAGCATCGGGCATGGCATCGCCGTGGGTGGGACGAAGGGCGTGGCCTTGTACCGTGATCTCGACGCCGAAGGGCGCTCGCAGATGTACTACGCGCGCTTTAATTTGACGACCTCAACGATTTCGATGGTGGACACGGCGGGCGTGCTGCTCGCGCCTGATGCCGTGCGCTTTGAGGGCCTCAGTGCCAATGTCATTTACAGCGGCAGCGGTGACGAGTTCTATGTGGCGCTGTATCAAGCGGGTCGGTCCGCGAGCGGCCAGTCGGCAAACACTCAACAGGCCGTCCGACTGTTGCGTTTGAATCATGCGACGGGGGCCATTTCAAATGTCGCGACGCCGGCGATCCTGCCGGGTTGGGTTGCGGGTAACGCGTTGCGCGATGCTTCGTTAACCGCGAGCGGTTACTCCGCTGCAAACAACGAAAACATCAATCTGGCGCTGAGCTGTGATGGCAACGTCTACGTGGCTGCGACGCTGCGGGAAGGCTCGGAGCGCGGGTCGCTCAAGGTTTATCGGTTCCGGGTCGGCCAAGACCAATGCAAAGCTGCGACCGCTCGCGCCGTGCTCAGCACCAACGCGCTGGCCTTTGGTACTCAGGCAGTGGGGAGCACCTCGCCGTCGCGCGCGCTCACGCTGCGCAACGAGGGTGAGGTACCGTTGCAGGTGCGTAAGATCAACCTCTCTGGCGCTGCGAGCACCGATTTCGATGTGACCGCCTCTTGCCCTGCGCAGTTGGCGCCGGGCGCGAGTTGCCAGGTCAACGTAGCCTTCAAACCCGCATCGACAGGCGCAAAGACGGGCGCCATCACCCTGGATTCCGACTCCGCCATCAACGTGGCGCCGGTCGAACTCACGGGTACTGGTGGCGCGGTGGCGGTGGGTGATGGACCGTCGAATGCGGCGGCCTCAGTCGAGGCGCTGCGCACGGCAAGGCCGACCGCTGCGTCAGGTCTCTATTGGTTCGATCCGGACGGCGCGGGCGGCAGCGCGGCATTCCAGGTGTATGCCGACCTGACCACGGCCGGAGGCGGCTGGTTGATGGTGCGGCGTATCCCGGCGACGGGTGGTTGGTACTCGCAGAACGACGATTTGCGTGGCCTCGCCGAGCGCAACATCTCGAGCGCTACCAACCGAACCTCGACGGTGGAGTGGAGCCTCAAATACGACTACTTCGTCGACGAGAACACCGAATACCTCTTTGCGACCGGCGATGGTTCGACGTGGTGCGTGCTGAGACGCGGTAGTAATAACTTCGATGGCATCGTCAACGCGCCCAGCGGCTCTGAAGTCCGCAACACCCCGGTGTTGGCTTCGCAGGGCACGGCCGTGGCTGCAGGGGGGCTGACCAACGTCCTCTCGCGTGCGAACTCCGAAGATCCGTGGATCGGCTGCGAAGGTGGTCACACGGCGAACACCACACGCATGCTCTATGGCGAGAGCGGCATCACGCTCTACAGCGATTTCAAAAATACGCGTGGCGGACTCAATGTATTCGTGCGCAAGCTCAAGGGATCGACGAGTTCGGTTGGGCGCCTGGCTGCCACACCGGCGAGCGTCGACTTCGGTACGGTCAATGCGGATACGCAAAGTTCGGTGACCACCGTCGAGTTACGTAACAGGGGTGATGCTGAATTGCGGCTGTCGTCGATATCGGTCGATCAGGTCGCGACGGGGGATATCGGCTCAGTCATCAATGCGACCACCGACCCGAACGGTAGCATGCCGTCGGGGCGAACCGCTGTGCAAATTTCCTTGGCCAAGGGCTCGTATGTACTAACCTAGGTGATGGGTCGGTTCTCGGCGGTCCATGCCGCGGGTCCGAGTTCGCAGTTCATGGTGTGCTACGACTTCATCACCAGCGAGAATGCGAGCCGGCAGCGTGGCAATACCTGCGCCCGAACTTTTGCGACTCAGGCAGAGGCTGTCGCCTCGGCAAGCAGCGTATCGGTGACACTGAATGCGGACGGTTGGATCCGCTTCTTCCTCTACGACACGTTCATTGACGATAACCCGGCCAACCAAGGCGTCAGCGTCGCGGTAAGCCGCGGTCTGCAACCGGGCAGTGGCAACATCTCGACAATTCCCGGGTTGTCGCTGAACCTGCCGCACATTACAACCTATGACTCGGCCGGAAATCTTTTCGTCTCCGACACCTACAACCGGCGTGTCGTGCGTTTGGGTACGGGCGGCGATGTCAGCGTGTTCGCCTCGCTCAATGGTCCGTACGCCATGGGTTCGGCGTTCGACTCGGCCGGTAATTTCTATGTGTCGGATTACGCCGGCATCTTCAAGTTCAGCTCCACCGGCACCCCGCTGGGCTTGGTGTCTGGGCTTGCCAACGTTCGGGCTTTGGCGTTTGACAAGCAGGATAATCTGTATGCGCTGATGCTCGACTCACGTGTGCGAAGACTGTCGGTGGCGGCCTCGGCCATCGGCAGCGCAAACACTGGAACGGTCATCGCCGGGAATGGAACGACCGGATACTCGGGTGATGGCGGCGCGGCGACGAACGCTCAGATGAATGTGCAGTTCAGCGTCGGTCTCGCACTCGATGCTGCAGGCAACATCTATGTGGCCGAACGGCTCAACCATCGTATTCGCCGCATCGCCACCGACGGTACCATCAGTACTTTTGCAGGAACGGGTGTCGCCGGGTTCTCGGGTGATGGCGGGCCTGCGACATCTGCCCGGCTGAATCAACCCACCGGGCTGGCGTTTGATCGATTCGGCAACCTGTACGTTGCTGACGGCGTGAATTATCGGATTCGACGGATTACGCCCCAGGGCTTGATCAACACGATCGCCGGCACGGGTGAGGGCGGCAATGGTGGCGATGGTGGCAATTCTTTGTCCGCCACGCTCTCGAGCGGCATCGGGATTCAGGAGCCAGATGTCTTCCGCGACACGCTCGTGTTCGCCGATCACGATGCCTCGCGCGTCCGTCGCATCGCACTTTCCTCAGCCGCTCTCGCCGAGGGTTATGCCGAAAGTCCATTCACCATCGTCAGTAATGAGTGCCCGCGACCCATCGACGGCCGCGGTCTCGCGCCTAACGCGACATGCAAAGTCGGCGTTCGCTTCCGCCCGACCTCGGCGGGGAGCAAGAGTGGCGTGCTGCGCGTGGTCTCGACGGGCCTCGCCGAGACCTTCAGTGTGCCGCTCGTAGGTTCGGGTGCAGCGCAACTGAACTTGAATGTTTTGCGCACGCCCACTGCCGGCACGATCTCGACCATCGCGGGCGGCGGTACGGGTGCAGATGGCGTTGCGGCGACGAGTTCTTCGTTGGGCAGCCCGTTCGATGCGGCAGTGGATTCCGCCGGTAACCTCTACATCGTCGACGCGACG
>JBJTBK010000043.1:0-7620 GCA_046091245.1 Nevskiaceae bacterium
CCTCCTCCTGCATGCGCGCCTCGATGCGGTCTCCAAGCGCCATCCGGGTCTGCTCGGCCGCTTCGGCGGCCATGCGATGGCCGCCGGGCTCACGCTCGCCCTCGAGCGGCTCGACGAGTTCGCCGCGGCCTTCGACGCCGAGGTCGCGCGCTGGCAGGCGGGCGGCTCGCTCGCCGACATCGTCGAGACCGACGGCGCGCTCGGCGCCGATGACATCTCGCTCGCCAACGCTGAGGCGTTGCGGGCGGCCGGCCCCTGGGGGCAGGCCTTCCCGGAGCCCTCGTTCGACCAGACCTTCCGCGTGCTGCGTACGCGCACGGTCGGCGAGCGGCACCTGAAGCTCTGGGTCGAGGCGCCGGGCGAGGGGCGGCGGTTCGACGCCATCGCCTTCAATTTCCATCAGGGCCGCGACCCGGCGCGGCCGCTGCCGACCGAGGTGCATCTGGTCTACCGGCTGGATGTGAACGAGTACGCCGGCGAGCGGCGCCTGCAGCTGCTGGTCGACCATCTGCTAGAATGACCGCATGATCGAACTAGGACTCGTCAAGCGATCCCTCGCAGACCTCCAGGAGCGCGTCAGCTCCTGAAGGGGGTTTCTTTGAGTACGATCTGAAGAAAGAGCGGCTCGAGGAAGTCAGCCGCGAACTCGAAGACCCCTCCGTCTGGCAGAAGCCCGAGAAGGCGCAGGAGCTCGGCAAGGAGCGCTCGCGCCTCGGCTCCGAGATCGAGAAGATGGATGCGGCCACCCGCTCGGTGACCGATTCCGTCGAGCTGCTCGAGCTCGCCGAGGCCGAGGACGACGAGGGCACCGCGCGGGAGATCGAGCGCGACCTGCCGCAGGTCGAGGCGCAGGTCCGCAAGCTCGAGCTCAAGCGCATGTTCCGCGGCGAGATGGACTCGCACAACGCCTATCTCGATATCCAAGCCGGTGCCGGTGGGACCGAGGCTCAGGATTGGGCGCAGATGATCATGCGCATGTACCTCAAGTGGGCCGCCACGCGTGGCTTCAGCGCCGAAGTGATCGACTCGAGCCCGGGTGAAGTGGCGGGTATCAAGAGCGCCACGATCGAGTTTCGCGGGGATCACGCTTACGGCTGGCTGCGCACCGAAACCGGTGTGCATCGCCTGGTGCGCAAAACACCGTACGATTCGGGCAACCGCCGCCACACCTCGTTTGCATCGGTGTTCGTGTCACCCGAAATCGACGATGACATCAACATCGACATCAACCCGGCAGACCTCGAGATGGACGTGTATCGCTCGAGCGGCGCGGGCGGTCAGCACGTCAACAAAACCGAGTCGGCGGTGCGCATTCGGCACATGCCCTCGGGCATCGTGGTTGCCTGCCAGAACGAGCGCAGTCAGCACAAGAACCGCGCTACGGCGATGAAGATGCTCAAAGCGAAGCTCTACGAGCTCGAAGTGAACAAGCGCAACGCCGCGGCGAAAGTGCTCGAAGAGTCGAAGTCCGACGTCAGCTGGGGTCACCAGATCCGCTCGTACGTGCTCGACCAGTCGCGCATCAAAGATTTACGCACCGATGTCGAGGTCGGCAATACCACGGCCGTGCTCGATGGCGACCTTGATCCAGTCCTCGAAGCCTCGCTGAAGGCAGGGCTGTGACCATGACCGACACTGCATCGCCCCCGAGCGCACCGCCGCCGGATGAAAACAAACTGATTGCCGAGCGGCGCGCCAAGCTCGATGCGCTGCGCACCCAAGGCGCACCCGCATTTCCGAACGACTTTCGCCCGGACGTGCAGGCGAGCGAGCTGCATCTCGGGTTCGGCGGACTCGATGAAGCGGCGCTAGCTGCGCAGGCGGTGCGGGTGCATCTGGCGGGTCGCATGATGCTGCGGCGCATCATGGGCAAGGCGAGCTTTGCGACGCTGCAGGATGCCTCGGGACAGATCCAGATTTTCTTGCAGCGCGATGCGCTCGGCGAAGCGTACGAGGCGTTCAAGGGCTACGACATCGGTGACATTCTGGGCGTGGAGGGTGTGCTGTTTCGTACCCGCACGGGCGAGCTCACCATACGCGCGGAATCGCTGCGGCTGCTCGTCAAATCGCTCCGTCCGCTGCCCGACAAGTGGCACGGGCTCGCCGACACCGAGGCGCGCTATCGACAGCGCTATGTCGATCTCATCATGAACGAGTCGAGTCGCGCGGTGTTTCGCAAGCGCACGCAACTCGTGCGCTATCTGCGCGACATGCTCGACGCGCAGGGCTTCATGGAAGTCGAGACGCCCATGATGCAGCCCATCCCGGGCGGCGCCGCGGCGCGACCCTTCGTTACGCATCACAATGCGCTTGATATCGACATGTACCTGCGCATCGCGCCGGAGCTCTATCTCAAGCGGCTGGTGGTCGGCGGGTTCGAGCGGGTCTATGAGATCAATCGCAACTTTCGTAACGAGGGCCTCTCGACGCGCCACAACCCCGAGTTCACGATGCTTGAGCTCTATCAGGCGTATGCGGACTACGGCGATCTGATGGATCTCGTCGAGCGCATGGTGCGGGGGGCTGCCGAGGCGGTGTGCGGTTCGCAGCAGTTCGATTCGCAGGGCGTGTCGTACGATCTGCATGCGCCGTTTCGCCGAGTCACGGTCGAGGAGTTGATCCTCGAGCGCAACAGCGATCTCGAGCGTGCGCGATTGCGCGATGTGGAATACCTGCGTGCGGCCTGTAGTGCGCGGGGCATCCCCTACAAAACCAGCGACGGCGCGGGCACATTGCAAATCGAAATCTTCGAGAAGACCGGCGAGCACACGCTGTTGCAGCCGACCTTCGTGTACGCCTATCCGGCCGAGGTGTCGCCGCTGTCGCGCGCCAACGATGCCGACCCCTTCCTCACGGATCGCTTCGAGTTTTTCGTGGGGGGTCGCGAGCTGGCCAATGGTTTCTCCGAGCTCAACGATCCCGAGGATCAGGCCGCGCGGTTTCGGGCTCAGGTCGAGCGCAAGGAAGCGGGTGACGAAGAGGCGATGTTCTACGACGCCGATTACGTGCGAGCGCTCGAATATGGGATGCCGCCGACCGCCGGGCTTGGCGTCGGCATCGATAGTCTGGTGATGTTCCTCACCGACTCGGCGTCGATTCGCGACGTGCTGCTCTTTCCGCAGATGCGGCCAGAGTAAAGCGGCCGCTCATTCGGCGGCGGGCAGCTCGTAGGGCAAAGATAGCGGCGTTGTGGCTAAGCGAGGTGCCGCCGCATTTTGGGCGATCGATTCGTCGGATACGGCAGTCGGATAGCGCGTGACGGCGAGAAACTCCACGTGACCCTCGTGCGCCGCAGCGCTATCGACGACCACGGCCTCACGACCGTCGGCGAGCGTGATGCGGGCACCAGGGTCGAGCATCGTTACGGGTGCTGCGAAGCGCTGCAGACGCCGTTTGACGCGGCCTCGGAAATGCGCCCGGGCGATGACCTCCTGCCCCGTGTAACACCCCTTGTTGAACGAGATGCCCTCGAGCACGTCGAGATTCAGCATCTGCGCAACGAATTCGCCCTGCGTGGCCGGATGAATCCGCGGCAGCCCGGCGGCTATGTCGGCCCGGTGCCATGCGGCGATATCGGCCTCGCGTGCGGCGACCCTAGCGGGCCCACGCCCGGCGACGACGTCGTCCGCAGGCGGCGCATCGCCCCGCACGAGGCGCATCCAGCGACCATCACGGGTGTGGGGCCAGCTGAGCGGCGGCGCGGCTTCGGTCGTGGCAAATTCGGGGCCGGCGGTTTCGGCGGCAGCGCTGGCGGAGGGCCAACGACCCTGGACGCGCCAGAGCGGTGTTTCATCGCTCAGCACCACCTTGCTGCGCAGCAGGTACTTGCGCAGTAGCGCGAGCACCCCCTCCAGCAGGGATCGCGGCAGCAGGCAGAGCAGATCCTCTGGGCCGTCGGCGATCACGCGCAGGAGGGCGATGGTGCGACCCTGCGGGTTGTGCAGGCCCGCCAGCGTTGTCTCAGTAGGGCCGAGGGTCAGCAACTGCTGCGATAGCTGGCCATTCAAGAACTTGCGGGCATCGGCCCCGCGAACCGCGAGCACGCCCTCGTTCGGCAAGTCGATCCATGCTGAATCGGAGTCGGTCATAGGGTGGATTTTGCCCGATCCGAGGCGCGCCCCGGGGGCTTACTGCGGTGGTTTCGACGCAACGATTCTGGCAAAATCCCAACTAGATGCAGAACGATCCCCAGGGGGTGGGGCGGCCCGCGTCAGCGGCCGAGCCCGTGCCCGTCCCCACATCCGTACCGACACCTGGCGACCTCGCAGGAGCTGAGACTCCACGCGAGATCGGCGGGCCTGCGGGCCCCGAGCCGACGCGCTTCGGGGACTGGGAAAAGAACGGTCGTTGTATCGACTTCTGATCTTCACGCGAGTAGCCACACGATGCGCCAAAGACCTTTGTCACCCCATCTCGATGTGTACCGTTTCGCGTACACCATGGCGACGTCCATCCTGCATCGCATCACGGGTGTGGTGCTGTCTGCGGGATTGCTCGTTCTGGTGTGGTGGCTGCTGGCGGCCGCGGGTGACGCGGAGGGCTATGCCGGCGTGGCCGCAGCGCTCGGTAGTGGACCCATGCAGCTGTTGCTCGCCGGCTGGGTGATCGCCTTCGTCTATCACCTCTGCAATGGCATCCGGCATCTCATCTGGGATCTGGGTTACGGACTCGAAAAAGCCGAGGCGCGCCGCAGTGCTCGCTGGGTGGTGATCGCCACGGTGCTGATCTCGCTCGCGCTGCTCTACGCCGGGATCGTGCTGCGAGGTGCACCATGAGCCTGCGTAGTCCCCTCGGCAAGGTGATCGGTCGCGGCTCAGCCAAGCAGGGCGTCTCACATTGGTGGTCGCAGCGTTTGAGTGCCGTGGCGCTCGTTTTTCTCGGCCTGTGGTTCGTGCTGCAGGTGACGGGGCTCAACGTCTACGACTATGACAGCGTGCGCGCCTGGATCGGCGGCGGCACGACGCCCGTGCTCTTGATACAGCTCATTGCGGCGCTCGCTTGGCACTCGGCGCTCGGCGTGCAGGTGGTGCTCGAAGATTACGTGCACGTCAAGGCCATCAAGCTCGCGGCGATCGTCGCCTCGATTTTCTTCCATGTGTTCGTGGCGGTGGCCGGCAGTTACGCCGTGCTGCGCATCGCGTTCACCACGACCTGACCGCGGGATGTTCTGCGCATGACAGCTTATTCGTTTGTCGATCACACCTACGACGTCGTCGTGGTTGGTGCGGGTGGCGCCGGTCTTCGAGCCACGCTGGGCCTGGCCGAGGCGGGCCTGAGTACCGCCTGCATCTCCAAAGTATTCCCGACCCGCAGTCATACCGTGGCCGCGCAGGGCGGTATCTCGGCGGCGCTCGGCAACATGGGCGAGGACGACTGGCGCTATCACTTCTACGACACCATCAAGGGCTCGGATTGGCTCGGTGATCAGGACGCCATCGAGTTCATGTGCAAGGAAGCGCCGGCGGCGGTCATCGAGCTCGAGCACTACGGTGTGCCGTTTTCGCGCACGGCCGATGGTCGCATCTATCAGCGTCCCTTCGGTGGCATGACCACGCAGTACGGCAAAGGCATCGCGCAGCGCACTTGCGCTGCGGCCGACCGCACCGGGCATGCGATGCTGCACACGCTCTACCTGCAATCCATCAAGAACGAGGCGGAGTTCTTCATCGAGTATTTCGCGATCGATCTGATCATGGAAAACGGCGAGTGTCGCGGCGTCGTTGCCCTCAATCTTGCCGAGGGCACTCTGCATCGCTTCCGCGCGCACCTCGTGATTCTTGCCACGGGCGGCTACGGCCGTGCCTATTTCTCCTGCACTTCCGCGCACACCTGCACGGGTGATGGCGGCGGCATGGCGCTGCGCGCAGGGCTGCCGCTGCAGGACATGGAGTTCGTGCAGTTCCACCCGACCGGCATTTACGGCGCGGGGTGTCTGATCACCGAAGGCTCGCGCGGCGAGGGTGGTTACCTTACCAACTCGCGTGGCGAGCGTTTCATGGAGCGTTACGCACCCAACGCCAAGGATTTGGCCTCGCGCGATGTGGTGTCGCGTTCGATGACCATCGAGATCCGCGAGGGGCGGGGTGTCGGCAAGGGCGCCGATCACATCCATTTGCATCTCGAGCACCTCGGGCCCGATGTCATCAAGCAGCGCCTGCCCGGTATCGCCGAAACCGCGCGCATTTTTGCGGGCGTCGATGTGAACAAGGAGCCGATCCCGGTATTGCCGACTGTGCACTACAACATGGGTGGCATCCCCTGCAATTACCACGGCGAAGTGGTGACCCTGAAAAACGGCAACGCGGATACGGTCGTCCCCGGCCTCATGGCCGTGGGCCAAGCGGCCGGCGGGTCGGTGCACGGGGCGAATCGGCTGGGTTCGAATTCACTGCTCGATCTCGTGGTGTTCGGTCGTGAAGCGGGGCGCCATGCGGCCTCGATCGTCAAGCCGGGCACCTCGCATCGGCCGCTGCCGAAGGACGCGGGTGATTTGGCGGTGTCGCGGCTCGACCGATACCGGCACGCCGATGGCAGTCGCCCGACCGCCGAGATTCGTCTCGAGATGCAGAAGATCCTGCAGTCCGATGCCGCCGTATTCCGCACCGGCAGCTCCCTGCAAGAGGGCTGCACCAAGCTCGCGGCCACCGTCGATTCGTTCGCGGATGTGCGCACGAGTGATCGGGGTCTGATCTGGAACACGGATCTCGTTGAGACGCTGGAACTCGACAACCTGCTTGGACAGGCCGTCGCGACGGTTCGCTCGGCGGAAAATCGCAAGGAAAGTCGCGGGGCGCACGCGCGCGAGGATTTCAAGGAGCGCAACGACACCGAGTGGATGAAGCACACGCTGTGCTGGGTCGACGAGAAAGGTGGCACGCGCATCGATTACCGGGCCGTTCATCTGAACACGTTGACGGCCGACGTCGAGCCGATTCCGCCGAAGGCGCGCACGTACTGAGTTCGAGGTTTACACCATGGCCGAGTTCCGACTTCCCGAAAATTCGCGCATCAACAAGCACGGCAAGGTGCACAAGGCACCCACCGGCGCCACCCGCGTGCGCACGTTCAAGGTGTATCGCTACGACCCGCATGGCGGTGAGAGCCCTCGTGTCGACACCTTCGAAATCGACATGGATAACTGCGGGCCGATGGTGCTCGACGCCCTGATCAGGATCAAAAACGAAATCGATCCGTCGCTGACCTTTCGTCGCTCCTGCCGCGAGGGGATCTGCGGCAGCTGCGCGATGAACATCGACGGTACCAACACACTCGCCTGCACGAAAAGCTGCGATGAAGTGAAGGGCGAGGTGAAGATCTATCCGCTGCCGCACATGCCGGTGGTGAAGGACCTGGTGCCCGATCTGACCCAGTTCTATGCGCAGTACGCCTCGGTCAAGCCTTGGCTGCAGTCGCGCTCGCCGGCGCCGCCCGATCGCGAGCGGCTGCAGGCACCGGAGGAGCAGGAGAAGATCGATCGACCCTCTGCGTGCATTCTTTGCGCGTGCTGTTCCACTTCTTGCCCGAGTTACTGGTGGAACGGTGATCGGTACCTGGGTCCTGCAGCGCTGCTCGCTGCGTACCGCTGGATCATCGATAGCCGAGACGAAGCCACGGGTGAAC
>JBJTBK010000044.1:0-4594 GCA_046091245.1 Nevskiaceae bacterium
GTCGTGCGCAGCCTCATCGCATTTGACTCGGCGTGTCCCTCGGACACCGAGTCTTTCCTCGACCGTCAGGGAATGGGTCGCGCCTGTGTGGTGCGAGCCGATTCCCCTTCTGACACAAAGAACTAACCTGCTTGAGGTGGACATTAGAAGCCTGAACCTCGAGAATCATCTCGCGAGCCTTGCAGGAGTTTTTGCAGGGGGGGCCTTCAATTCGAAAAAACGCGCCGAGCTTTACGCGTTTGGAAAGCGAGAAGGTCACCTGCGGGACCAGAGCAAGGAGATATTTCTCCGTGAATATCCCACAGCCCGGGCGTTGGCCGAATACCAATTGACGAAGGAACAGGTCACCCGTTGGAACGCCGACCTTCTACGGCGATCAAACGGTGGTGCGAAATCAGGCCTTGACTCGCCAAAGATACGCGGGCGAGTGGACCTCGCTATCTTTCAAGAATCAAATACGCTGAGTCACCTGATCGAGTTCAAGGCGTGGTCCGCAGGCGATGCGGTCGAATTGCGAAGATACAAAGATTCGTGCTCGAAAACCACAGCATTTCGAAGAACTTCGAGATCGATGCTTCGAAGATCTTGGCGATCAGCGGTGAGAAGACAGTTCGCAGGTGGCTCGTAATTGCCCTCTTTACGATCCATTGTGACGGCTTCAGTAAATCCGACCTCACTTCCAGGGGCTTCAAATTTGTACCCCTCCTCAACAAACAGAACAACGATAAATGCGGCATCGGTGATTCGAACCGTTATCGAATGCTCGGACTACAGACGATGCAAGCAGAGTTGAAGCGCTCATTCGAAACCGATCGGACCCTTCGAGCGCGCATCGTTCACGTCCCTGCGTTCGGTCGATCAATGGCGAAAGTCAACGATGTCGAGGTTTCTCTCGACCTCATCGGCGCTGAACTCGGCAAGGTTTGATCTGGCGCCGGCTGCAGTCAGGCGATGGTGACACCGACAGTTGTGTGGCGGCTGGAGGGCGTGTTCATGAAGGGGTCACCATCGACACCGGCGAGGTCATCACGATACTGCATGAGTGCGTGAAGGCCCGGTTGACGTTCGTTGGCCGCGCCGCGGTGAGGCGATGCCGACTTGAGGTACGACGAGAGCAGCTCGCTTATTGCCTTTTGATGTGAGATGGGACCGGTCGCAGACTGGATTTCTCCCGCCTTCGTGACGTGACGGTACGCCGTGGGCTGCGCTGCGATGAGCTGGAGCACGAGGTTCGTAGTTGCTTTTGTCTTGTGCGCGGACTTGTGTGTGCAACAGCGCACCGCGTATGCGCAGGCTGCGGATTCTTCGAGCGCATCAATGCGGTGCTTGTGATGAAAAGGCTCCCACAGGTTCTTCGGCTCTCCGGCCAGCAGGAGGACCCCCTCGAGGGTGGAGACGGCACGATCAACAAGGAAGTGGTGGAACTGGTGCAAAACCAAGAATTGATGAGCTGATGCCTTGCACTCGTCGCGGCCGAGTTTTGCATTCTTCGAGATGAGGTAAGCCGAATAGAGAGCGAGGCCGTTCTTCGATATGCCAATGCCCCATGGTGCATGCCCGCGGAAAGTGACGTACGTCGAGATCTCGTCCACCGATGGGAAGCCACGGCGAAACGGAAATGCAGCACTGCTTCCGATACGGCCGCGACCTGCCCCACCGGCACCGCTGCCTCCGCTCATGAAGTCGAGGTGGTAGTCGATGAGCTCGTCCAGATCATCAATTTCGGAAAGCGGGGCGTTCGGGTCGAGGGGACGCGAAGGCCCATCGATGCGTGGCGGTTCTCCGGTACGTGGCATTCCTGGGCGGATCTCGATCGTGTGACGTTCGGGGATGATCGGCGGCGAAATACGGATCGTTTCGTCGTTGTATTCGTTGTCCATTAGTTGTCTCCTTTGTCGTCGCCCGTGAAGGCGCGGACGGGTTTTCTTATGGGAATCGTTGTCTCGACGAGGTCTGTGAGGTACCAGAACCCGGCGGGTGAGCCGAGGAAGCGGTGTCCGTGAACGACGTCGAAACATGCGGCGAGATCGGTTGCCCACGCATCGACGTCGGCTAACGAGTCGAGGATGCGATGGGCACCGGCGAACCATTCGACGCCCGATTCAATGTTCCAATGACCTGTCGGCTCGAATGTGCGCCAGTCGTTCCAGCGGTTTGCGCGGCCGGCGGCGAACAACTTTCCCTCGTGTGCCCATGTCGCACCTGTCACCGCCTTCGACCATTCATCGAGTGCGCACCAACCTCCTGAGGCGACCGATTGGCGGGCGATCACGACGAGCATCGCGATCGGGTCGGAGCGGAACTCGAGATCGCGTTCGTGGAGGATCCTCGTGAATTTCTTTTTCGTGACGATCTGGTCCGTGACCTCGTCACTTTCTCGGCGGACAGCAAAACCAAAGTGGAACTTCGCATGGCGATCCGCCACCGAATCACCGAATGAGTTGATGAGATCCTTGGCCTCGGTTCGGGTAAGGCCCTCCGATGTCGAGGTGCACCCTCGGAGGGCCGGACTCAACGCATCGTTCTGCCAGCGGACGATCCGAATGTCGTCGTACGACCAACGTGGGCCCCACTTTCCGTGGGTACGGGCAAGACGATATTGGTGCAGCTCGGCGTCGCAACGCGAGCACCACGGTCGGGATTCGTCCTCGGTCGCTCCGCCGAACAGAGCCGGACAGCCACAATTTTCCTTTGCGAGAACGCGGAGTTCAACGTTGATTCGACGACGTAGTCGCTTTTTCTTCAGCCGCTTGGCGTGCCGCGCAGCCGCGCGAAGTCGAGCCGTCAAGCTGAGAGTGCTGCGGGCGATGTCGCGACGCTTGGCGCGCTGCGGGTCGTGTTTCTTGAATTGATGAGACATGGTCGTTTCCTGCACAGGGCCAAGATTGTGGCTCTAGCTCTGAAAACGTCTTGATGGCTCGTCACGAGCGAGAAGATAACGGCTGTCGACGTTTTCGTCAACAGCGCTCTGTCACACTCCTGTGGCATCGTGGCACGGTGGCTAGTGGGGAAGGTGTCGATTCGGGTAACTCGGCGCTGACGACGAAACTCGTACGGAAAATGGCGGACTGGGCGATTTTGGAACTCCCCATCCAGCGTTATCCCATGTGGGAGGACCTGCTCGGGGATTCAGCCGCGGCGCGATGTCGGGTACTTCTCGTGCTGGTCTCTCGAGAGCCTGGAAGACGCCGTCACAGGCCCGTGGCACAATCCCAGCCATGGAGTCGACCGACGGTGGCGGAAGTGAGCCGAAGCTGTCAGACATTGTTGCTGGCGCGGTGGCGATGTCGACAGGCCAGACTGCCCGCTATCACCGCACCTGGGAAGAAGAGTTGGGTGAAAGTGCTGAGGCCCGTACCGCGATAGCGGCGTGGCGTGCATGGGATATCGAACGTCCGGGGATACTGCTGCGCAAGGAATGGTTCTGGGGGGCCTACGCGCGACTCTTCGACTGGCTATCACCACCCGACCCAACATTGCGGAAGCGTTACGGATTCACCTACGACGAAGTCGCAGCATGGACCTGGTATGGCTTCAACTTCACCGGCGACGAACACATCGACGAATGGCGACGCGTCGAACTGAAACCCGAACACGCGGCGCAGCTGCTTGGCGTGGCCCGCAAGACGGCGCCTGACGGGCTTTTCGATGCGCGCGTGCTGGCCGATACCGCGCAGCGTTTCCGCGACCTCGGACTGGCATTCGACGCAGACAAAATCTGGGCGCTCCAGGAGGCAACGCCCGAGGAAATCAAACAGGTCTACGACGAGCGCCTCGGCCCGTTGTGGTTGGACCTGCGTATCCACGACCAGATGGTTGCCTACCCGGAGTATCGCCGCCTGGGTATCGACTTCGCGCTGGTGCGTCTTGCCGCTGGCCAGACAACGCAAGGCTTGTACAACGCGGGGTTCGAATACTTCGCATCAAGAAAGAAGCGTCGTGGTCGCCGGCGTTCACGACAGGCACGGAGCAAGTGACACCCGTTCGGTAGACCAGCATTCATAAGCGAAGAAATCGAAGACGGTGATGTCTGCCCGTACTGCGGGGACTGCCCCATCATGTTCTACGGCGACGAGGAGGCTGAATGCCCCAATTGCGGCGCCGAGTTTGTTCTCGCCGAAGACGACTAATGGCGCGCCGTCAATGAGTCGAGGGGTGCGAGGGCCTTCTGGGCGGCGATGGCGCGTTCCTCTGCGCGGTGGCGCGCGTAGCGGTCGGCCATGCGGGGGGTTGTCCAGCCGGCGATGCGGCTGAGGTCGACTTCGGACCCGCCGGCGCGTAACCAGTTGTCGACGAAGCAGTGGCGCAGCATGTGAGGGTGCACGTGAAAGCCGAGGGCCTTGCTGCGACGGTGAAGCATGCGACGCAGCCCGCTGGCGGTCAGGGGACCGCGACGGCCCGTCCAGACGCGTTGGACGTCGCTCTTGCGAAGACGTAGCCATCGCTGCAGTGCGCGGGAAGAGGTTGTACCGAGGGCGACTGTGCGCCACTTGCGACCCTTGCCAAAGACGCGGAGCGTGAAGTCGTCACTGATGTCATCGAGAGTCAGGCTGACGACCTCGCTGAGTCGCAGCCCGGTGTCGAGCATGATGGC
>JBJTBK010000045.1:0-9129 GCA_046091245.1 Nevskiaceae bacterium
GCTCGATTGCGCGGCGGTGGCAGCGATCCATCCGTTTTACACCAGCGTGTACCGCGAGTTCGACGCTGCCGGTCGACGGATCGTCGGCTCTGCGCCGGTGGGTCATGACGGGACGGCAGATTGGCTCGAAGCCATTGGCCAAGCGTGTAACGTGCCGCGTGCCGGCATCGATGCCGCCAAAAACCGCGTGTTGCCCGCGATCCGCGCAGCGCTTGCGGCCGCGCCGATTCGTGGCCGCATCACGCTGTCCGGTTACGAAGGCTCCGAGTTGCTGGTGGCGCGACTGCTTATGGAGAGCGGCGCTGACTTGCGCTACGTGGGCACGGCTTGTCCGCGCACCCGATGGTCCGATGCGGATCGCGAGTGGCTCGAAGCCAAGGGCGTGCACGTGCAGTTTCGCGCCTCGCTCGAGCAGGATCTCGCAGCCATGGCGGAGTTTCAGCCGGATCTTGCGATCGGCACGACGCCCGTGGTGCAGAAGGCCAAGGAAGCGGGTACCCCGGGTTTGTACTTCACTAACCTGATCTCCTCGCGCCCTTTGATGGGACCCGCGGGGGCGGGCTCGCTCGCGCACCTGATCAACACGGCCCTCGGCAGCAAGTCCCGTTTCGACGCGATGAAAGCATTCTTCGGCGACACCGGCAGCGGCGATGTCGCCGGACTCTGGACCGAGCAGCCCGAAGCTCGACCGGAGTTCCGTGAGCAGTACAAGCGTCGGCTGGAAAAGCAGGCGAAGGCGCGCAAAGCAGAGGAGATGGTCTGATGCTGGTGCTCGACAATGATCGCGCTGGCGGCTACTGGGGCTCGGTGTACGTCTTCACCGCCATCAAGGGTCTGCAGGTCATCATCGATGGCCCGGTCGGCTGCGAGAATCTGCCGGTCACTTCGGTGTTGCACTACACCGATGCCTTGCCGCCGCATGAATTGCCGGTGGTGGTCACAGGTCTTGCCGAGGAAGAACTCGGTCAGCACGGTACCGAGGGCGCGATGAAGCGCGCACACAAGGTACTCGATCCGCATCTGCCAGCGGTGGTGGTGACCGGTTCGATCGCCGAAATGATCGGCGGCGGCGTGACGCCCGAGGGCACGAGCATCAAACGTTTCCTGCCGCGGACGATCGACGAGGATCAGTGGCAATGCGCGAATCGCGCGCTGTGGTGGCTGTGGACCGAGTTCGGGCCGAAGAAAGTGCCGGCACGCGTGCGCAAAGAGGGCGAGAAGCCGCGGGTCAACATCATCGGCCCCTCCTATGGCGTGTTCAACATGCCGTCCGATCTGGCCGAGATCCGTCGCCTGGTCGAGGGCATCGGCGCCGAGATCAATATGGTGTTTCCGCTCGGCAGTCATTTGGCGGACGTCGCCAAGCTCGCCGAGGCTGACGTCAACGTCTGCATGTACCGTGAATTCGGTCGCATGCTGTGCGAAGGCTTGGAACGCCCGTGGCTGCAGGCGCCAATTGGTCTGCATAGCACCACGAAGTTTTTACGTTCGCTCGGTGAACTGCTGGGGCTCGACCCCGAACCGTTCATCGAGCGCGAAAAGCACACCACCATCAAGCCGATGTGGGACCTGTGGCGCTCCGTCACACAGGATTTCTTCGGCACTGCGAGTTTCGCCATTGTGGCCAGCGAAACCTACGCGCGTGGTGTGCGCCACTTCCTCGAATCCGAGCTCGGTCTGCCGTGCACGTTCTCTTATGCGCGTCGGCCCGGTGTCAAGCCCGATAACGCGGCCGTACGTCAATCGGTACGCGAGAAAACCCCCCTCGTGTTATTCGGCAGCTATAACGAGCGTATGTACCTGGCCGAGCTCGGACCTCGTGCGATGTACATCCCTGCATCCTTCCCAGGCGCGATCATTCGTCGTCATACGGGAACGCCCTTCATGGGCTATGCGGGGGCGACCTACCTGGTTCAGGAGGTCTGCAATGCCCTGTTCGATGCCTTGTTCAACATCCTGCCGCTCGGCACCGAGATGGACAAGGTCGATCCAACGCCTGCACGACTTGCCCGCGAGGCGAGTGTGTGGGACGAGGACGCGCGCTCACTGCTCGATGAGTACGTGGCGAATGAACCTTATTTGGTACGTATCTCCGCCGCCAAACGCTTACGTGATCTCGCTGAACGCGAGGCCCGTCAGGCTGGCGAGGAGCGCGTTACGGCGGCCCGCGTGACACGCGCGCGGGCGGAGCTCGCTGGAGGGCGTGCGGCATGACGAGGGCCACGAAGGAGTGGAGAGGTCGAGGGGGTCAGCATTGTCGAGCGGGTGCCGTTCTGCGGCAGCCGACAATCCCTTCCGTGCGGGAGTGCGCGGTTCGAGTAAAGCCTGAGGAGGTGAATAGTTATGGCAGATGGTAAGAGCATTTCAGGAGCCACACCGGACGAGGCACGCGCCATCAACCGGTTCTTCTGGTTGAGCACGTGGGCCTGGTTCGCGGTGTCCGCGCTGGCCCATTACCTCATTTGGAACTGGGTTCCCTGGTTCTAAATCAATTCTTTGAAGGAGTTATTTTATGTGGCGAATCTGGATGGTAATGGATCCCCGTAAGGTGATCATTGTTGGCGGCGCTCTTGTCGCCACGATCGTCGCGACGAATCACTTCGTGCAATTGAGCACAAAGTATTCGTGCTGGCTCGACGGAACGGGCAGTGCTTCGTGTCTTGCACCGGCTGAGGCTTCGGCCCACAACGTGCAGCACAACGCTCCGCTTCCGAACTGAGTCCGGATCGCTGAAGGCGACGGGCCGTGTCCCCTCGCGGGAACATTGGTCCGTCGCCGGATGCGACGCTCGCGCGGGTAACTGGGTGGGATTTCACGCTGCTCTTGACGGGGATAAGTCATGGCAATGCTAAGTTTTGAAAGAAAGTACCGCATACGCGGCGGGACGCTGGTAGGCGGCGACCTGTTCGATTTTTGGGTTGGGGCGTTTTACGTCGGGTTCTTCGGGATCACCGCGGCGTTCTTCGCGCTGCTCGGCACGGCACTGCTCGTGTACGGGGCGGCGATCGGCCCGACCTGGAACCTGTGGCAGATCAGCATCGCGCCGCCTGACCTGAGTTACGGTCTAGGCCTGGCGCCGCTCCATGAGGGCGGGATCTGGCAGTTGGTGACGATCTGCGCCGTCGGCGCCTTCGTCTCCTGGATGCTTCGCGAGGTGGAAATCTGTCGCAAGCTCGGCATGGGATTCCATGTTCCGGTGGCTTTCGGCAGTGCGATCCTTGCGTACGTCACGCTGCAGGTCATCCGACCATTGCTGCTCGGCGCCTGGGGTCACGCGTTTCCGTACGGCATCTACAGTCACCTCGACTGGGTGTCGAACGTCGCGTACCAATATTTGCACTTCCACTACAACCCCGCGCACATGGTCGCCGTGACGTTCTTCTTCACGACGGTGCTCGCGCTGGCCTTGCACGGATCGTTGGTGCTGTCAGCACTGAATCCGGCGAAGGGCGAAGTGGTCAAGGGCGCTGAACACGAGAACACGTTTTTCCGCGACAACATCGGCTATTCGATCGGTACCTTGGGTATCCATCGTTTCGGTCTGTTACTCGCGATCAACGCTGGCGTGTGGAGTGCGATCTGCATCGTGATCAGCGGACCTTTCTGGACACGCAGCTGGACGGACTGGTGGGCCTGGTGGCTCAACCTGCCGATCTGGAACTGAGGGTACGAACATGGCCGAATATCAAAATCTGTTTACTCGCGTGCAGGTCGAAGCACCGCACTACCCGGGCGTACCGCACGACCCGAAGGGCGTGTGGAGCCGCGGCGTCAAGGCGAGCGCAAATTACTGGCTGGGCAAGATCGGCGATGCGCAGATCGGACCGTTTTACCTCGGTTCCACCGGGGTGATTTCGATCATCTGCTTCATCATCGCCTTCGAGATCGTCGGCTTGAACATGCTGGCGTCGGTGAACTGGAATCCGTTGCAGTTCATCAAGCAGTTGCCTTGGCTGGCGTTGGAACCTGCTGCGCCGCAGTACGGCTTGCGTTTGCCGCCGCTGCAGCACGGCGGTTGGCACTTGATGGCGGGCTTCTTCCTGACCGTGTCGGTGCTCTTGTGGTGGGTGCGTACCTACACGCTGGCACGCAAGCTACGCATGGGCACGCACACCGCATGGGCGTTTGCTTCGGCGATCTGGTTGTTTCTGGTGTTGGGCTTCATCCGCCCGGTACTGATGGGCAGCTGGTCGGAGGCAGTCCCGTTCGGAATCTTTGCCCATCTCGACTGGACCGCTGCGTTCTCGCTGCGCTACGGCAACCTGCTCTACAACCCGTTCCACGCGTTGTCGATCGTGTTCCTGTACGGCTCGGTGCTGCTGTTCGCAATGCACGCTGGCACCATCATGGCGGTCAGCCGCTACGGCGGCGAACGCGAAGTCGAGCAAGTGCTCGATCGCGGTACGGCCTCCGAGCGCGCGGCGCTGTTCTGGCGCTGGACCATGGGCTTCAACGCCACCATGGAGTCGGTACACCGCTGGGCCTGGTGGTTCGCCGTGTTGTGCACGCTGACGGGAGGCATTGGCATCCTGCTCACGGGCACGGCAGTGGACAACTGGGATCTGTGGGCAGTGAAACACGGCGTCGCGCCGAGTTATCCGGCGACCTTCGACGTGCTGCCTGATCCCGCCTTGAATTCGGGAGGCGCGCAATGAATCACTTTGGACGCATCGTACTGGCGGGTATCGCCAGCCTCGGACTGCTCGTCGGTTGTGGCGAGCGACCGCCCATCGAGACGCAGCAGTTGGGTTATCGCGGCACCGGGATGGAAGAGAACACCAACCCGCGCCTACTCGCCGAACTCGTCGCGAAGAATCAGGTTCCGGCATCGCAACCGCCGGCTGATACGAGTGGCCCGTTGGCCTCGGAGATCTACCAAAACGTGCAGGTGCTCAAGGACCTCAGTGTCGGTGAGTTCACACGCGTGATGTTGTCGATGACCGAGTGGGTGGCTCCGGCCGACCAGAAGAATTGTACGTACTGTCACAACGGCGAGAACTACGCCGATGAGAGCAAGTACCAGTACAAGGTCGCACGGCGCATGCTGAGCATGACGCGTGAGATCAACAGCTCCTGGAAAACGCATGTCGGCCAGACGGGAGTGACCTGTCATACCTGTCATCGCGGACAGCCGGTGCCGGAATACGTCTGGTTCACCGATCCGGGTGCGGGACGGGAGAACTCGTTCGTGGGTAGCCGCGCGGGTCAAAACTCGGCGATCACTGGCCTCGGTGTGACAACCATCGGTCATTCGAGCCTGCCGTACGATCCGTACAGCCCGTTCCTGCTCGGTGAGCAGAACATCCGTGTCAACGGCCCGACGGCGCTGCCAACCGGTAATCGTAATTCGATCAAGCAGGCGGAGTGGACCTACGCGTTGATGGTGCACATGTCGAACTCGCTCGGCGTGAATTGCACCTACTGTCACAACACGCGCGCTTGGGCGAGCTGGGAGGAGAGTCGACCGCAGCGCAGCACTGCGTGGTATGGCATCCGCCTCGCACGTCACTTGAACAACGCTTATCTTGTGCCGCTGACCAAGACGTTCCCGGACAATCGGCTGGGCCCCTTGGGCGATGTGGCAAAGATCAACTGCAGCACCTGTCACCAAGGCGTGTACAAGCCGTACTTCGGTACAAGTATGGCGAAGGACTACCCGGAACTGCAGGGCGCGAAGCCCATGCCCGTTGCGGCCCCGGCAGACGGTGCTGCGGCGCCGGCTGCGGGTGATGCGGCGGCGGCTCCGGGGGCTACGCCGGCACCTGCTGTTGCCCCGGCTTCTGCGAAGAACCTGAGGGCCACGCCCGTGGCACGGGTGAACGCGGTCGGGAGTCCGATCGGCTGATGAACGTATTGCTCGCCCAGCCGCGCGGATTCTGCGCCGGTGTGGCGCGAGCGATCGAGATCGCCGAGCGGGCTTTGGAGACGCACGGTGCGCCGGTCTACGTGTATCACGAGATCGTCCACAACGGGCACGTTGTGGGCGATCTCGCCTCACGTGGCGCCATCTTCGTCGATGATATCGCCGAGATCCCTGAGGGCTCGCTGACCATCTTCAGCGCGCACGGCGTTGCCAATGCGGTGGTCGAGCAGGCAGCGCGGCGTCGACTGCAAGTCATCGACGCGACCTGTCCACTCGTGACCAAGGTTCACGTGCAGGCGGAGCGCTACTCGCAACGCGGCCACGTCATCGTTGTCATCGGTCACGCCGGTCATGAGGAAGTCGAGGGGACGCGCGGCTCAGTCAGCGGTCCCGTTCACGTGGTCGGGTCGTTGGAAGACATCGCCGCCTTGCCGATGTTGCCTGGCACACCCGTCGCCTATGTGACGCAGACTACGCTGTCGCTTGACGACACGCGGGTGTTGATCGAGGCGCTCGAGCGGCGTTATCCGGATATCGTTGGTCCGGGCCTCGAAGACATCTGCTACGCCACTCAAAACCGCCAACGCGCCGTGCGCCAGATGGCGCGGCAGGTTGATCTTGTGATCGTGGTCGGTGCGCGCAACAGTTCGAACGCGAATCGTCTGCAAGAGGTCTCTGCCGATCATGGTGTGCCTGCACGTCTCGTGGAGCACGCGGGCGAACTCGAAGCGGTGTGGCTCGCCGAAGTGCGCAACGTGGGTGTGACCGCGGGCGCCTCGACGCCGGAGATACTGGTGACGGGCGTGTGTCAGCGCCTGCGCGAACTCGGCGCCGGCTCGATTCGCGAATTGCCGGGTCTCGCGGAGACCACGCGCTTTCGACTCCCGGAAATCTTGCGCCGCGCGGGCTGACAGCCGCGCACCGCGCTGGAAACTGTTAGCCCTTCAATTGACTGCGCGTGAGCAGGCGCAGTACCCCGTTGAACATGGCGTTCTGACGCAACCCTGGGGCACGCCTCGGCGCTTGCCGCGCCAGCGTGATCCGGCTGCTGTGCCGGGCGATGGCATCAAATAGGCCTGGCACGTCGAGACCCGCATCCTGCAAGCATTGTTCGCGGGTGCCGTGTTCGATGTTGCGATCGGGTAAACCCAGGTGCAGCACACCCACATCGAGCGCGTGACGGGCGAGCAGTTCGCCGACTGCAGCACCCGCGCCACCGGCGATCACGTTCTCCTCGAGCGTTACCAGCAGCTCGTGCTGAGCGGCCAGTTCAAGCACCATCGCTTCGTCCAGCGGTTTGACGAAACGCATGCTGACGACGGTCGCATCGATGATATCCGCGAGTTCGTGCGCGGTTTCGAGCAAGGTGCCGAATGCGAGCAAAGCAATGCCCGAGCCGCGACGCTGCAGTTCGGCACGGCCGATCGGCAGACTCCGTGGCCAGAGGGGCAGGGTAGTGCCTTCTTCAGTGGGCAAGGCAGGTGCGACGCGCGCGCTGCCACCGATCGCGGCTGCGCGTGGATAACGGATCGCACACGGCAGACCGGATTCAATACCTGTACGCAGCATGGCCCGTAGCTCGTCGGCATCGCCTGGCGTCATCACCGTCATGCCCGGGATGCATCGCAGGAAGGATAGATCGAGGCTGCCATTGTGTGTCGCGCCATCAGGGCCTACGAGTCCCGCGCGATCGACGGCGAACGTCACGGGGAGATTTTGCAGGCAGACATCGTGCACGATCTGATCGTAAGCGCGTTGCATGAACGTCGAGGAGATCGCGACCACGGGTCGTAAACCCTGGGTTGCGAGTCCGGCTGCGAAGGTGACGGCGTGTTGCTCGGCGATGCCGACATCGAAGTAGCGGTCTGGGTACGCCTTGGCGAAGGCGACGAGGCCCGAGCCCTCACGCATGGCTGGTGTCACTACTACGATTCGCGGATCGTGCGCCGCCAATTCGCACAACCACTCGCCAAAGATTTGTGTGTAGGTGGGTGCAGTGGGTTTGGCAGGCGGTAGGCCTGCTTTGGGGTCGAAGGCAGTGACGCCGTGATATTTGATCGGCTCGGCCTCAGCACGAGCGTAGCCTTTGCCTTTGACGGTTCGCACATGCAGCAATTTCGGGCCTGACCGATGGCGCAGGGTGCGAAGCTCGCGAACCAACGTGCTGATATCGTGCCCATCGATGGGTCCGCGGTAAGCGAAACCGAGGGCATTGAAAAAGCCATCGACGTCACTGACCGGATCGCGTCCTCGGCGAGTCAGGTAGGCCGACAAGGCACCGACGTTCTCCGAGATGGACATGCCGTTGTCGTTGAGTATGACGAGCACGTCCTCGTCCAGCGCGCCCGCGTGCTCCAAGGCCTCGAAGGCGAGACCGGCTGTCATCGAGCCATCGCCGATGATGGCGACGGCTTTTGCGGGACTACCCTGTCGGCGAGCCGCGACCGCCATGCCGAGCGCAGCGCTGATCGAGGTGCTGGAGTGCCCGGCACCAAAGGTGTCATAGGGGCTTTCGTCGCGTTTGAGGAATCCTGAGATACCGGGTCGCTTGCGGATCTGCGCGAGCGCCGCTCGGCGGCCCGTGAGGATCTTGTGCGGAGAGCACTGGTGCCCGACATCCCACACCAACAGATCGCGTGGCGTGTCGTACACGTGATGCAAGGCAACGCTCAGTTCGACGGTGCCGAGGCCCGCAGCCAGATGCCCTCCGACTGCCGCAATGGTCTGCAACAGACAGTCGCGAAGTTCATCAGCAACTTGCGGTAGCTGTGCATCATCGAGTTGACGCAAGTCGGCCGGGGAGTCGATCTGCTCAAGGAGCGTGCGAGTCGGGGTGTTCACGGTCGGCTAGCTCCTTGTCGATTGGCGAGACTCCACCGCCAGAGGCGTTCGCTCTGCAGGGGCAGCACCATCAACGCGTGTTCGAGCACCGCGAGGGCGGCGAGGGTGGTGAGGATGCCGTAGGCCACCCCGGTGAAGGCTGAGTCCGCCTGCAGTGCGTGGCTACCGAGCCACCAGACGATCAGTCCACCGAGCGCGATGGAGAACGGGAATAGCAGGTTCATCCGCCGGTGCTGCATGTAGCGCAGCAGATGAGCCAGATGCTGTGGCAGGAACGCTTCGCCCAAGTTGCGTACGCCGAGGAACAGGTTGAGTTTGGCGCTGCTGCGCATCAGCCAGAGCAGCAGCAGCGTGCCCAAGGCGAGGCGATTGTCGGCATCGATGGTCAGCGCCGCGATCACGGCAACCACGCCGATGATCAACAG
>JBJTBK010000046.1:0-3065 GCA_046091245.1 Nevskiaceae bacterium
GCGTTGATTCCTGGACACCGGTGTCGCGCAACGAGATCGTGATCTGGACTGGGATTAACGAGGCGTATCTGCTGAAGGTCTGGGATGCCTGCCCCGACCTGCAGTTCGCCAACACCATCAGCGTCAGCCAGACGGGCCGACAGATCAGCAAATTCGAAAAGGTCCGCGTCCGCGATCAGACCTGCCCGATCAGCGAGATCCGACCCGTGGACGTCAAGCAGATGAAGGCGGATCGCAAAGCGGCGAAGGAGACGGCACCTAGCCCATAATGGGCGGATGAGTCAGATCCGCGACGTCGAGGGGTTCGAGGAAATCCGGGCAGGGGTGCGTGCGCTCTGTGCCGAGTTTCCCGATGAGTATTTCCGCAAGATCGATGCCGAACGCGGCTATCCCGCAGAATTCGTCGATGCATTGACGCGTGCCGGCTGGCTTGCCGGGCTGAGTCCCGCCGAGTACGGGGGCTCTGGGCTCTCGCTGGCCGAGGCCTCAGTCGTCATGGAAGAGATCAATCGCAGCGGCGGCAACTCGGGTGCCTGCCACGGTCAGGTCTACGTCATGAACGTGTTGGTGCGCCATGGCTCTGAGGCTCAGCGGCGACAGTACCTGCCGAAGATCGCCGCGGGCGAACTGCGCATGCAGTCGATGGCTGTAACCGAACCAACCACCGGTACCGACACCACCAAGCTCAAGACCTTTGCAGCTCGCAAAGGGGATCGGTACGTCATCAACGGCCAAAAGGTGTGGATCTCCCGCGTCCGGCATTCCGATCTCATGATCCTGCTGGCGCGCACTACGCCGCTGGCGGAAGTCAGTCGAAAGTCGGATGGGCTGTCGGTGTTTCTCGTCGATCTGCGTGAGGCGCTTGGCAAGGGGTTGTCGCTGCGCGCGATTCCCAACATGGTGAACCACGAGACCAACGAACTGTTCTTCGACAATCTCGAAATTCCAGTCGAGAACTTGATCGGTGAGGAGGGTAAGGGCTTCAAGTACATCCTCGACGGGTTGAATGCCGAGCGGGTGTTAATTGCCGCCGAGTGCATCGGTGATGCCTATTGGTTCGTGGCCCGCGCCGCGCGTTACGCGAGCGATCGGGTGGTGTTTGACCGGCCGATCGGTCAAAACCAGGGCGTGCAATTCCCAATCGCTGAGAACTATATCGAGACCGAGGCCGCGAGTCTCATGCGCTACAAGGCTTGCGAGCTCTACGATGCAAAGAAACCCTGCGGTGCTGAGGCGAATATGGCCAAGTACCTGGCGGCCAAGGCCTCCTGGGAGGCAGCCAACGCCTGCAGCCAGACCCACGGTGGGTTTGGTTTCGCAGCCGAGTATGACGTCGAGCGTAAGTTTCGCGAGACCCGGCTCTATCAGGTCGCGCCGATCTCCACCAACTTCATTCTTTCTTACGTTGCCGAGCACCTGCTTGGGCTGCCGCGCTCATACTGATGTGACGTCAGCCGATGTGACGCCCGCTGATTCGATGCTGGACGAGGCGCTGATCACGGCCGTCCGGCGTATTGCGCGCGAGGCGGGCGATGCCATCCTGCAGATCTATCGCGAGCACGAGCGCGGCAATGCGATCGCTCTGCAGCACAAGTCCGATCACTCGCCGCTGACGGCTGCGGATCTCGCGGCGCATCGACTGATCAGCGAGAGACTCGCGGCGCTGACCCCCGAGTGGCCGGTATTGTCCGAGGAATCTGCCGAGGTGCCGTTTGCGCAGCGTCAGCAGTGGCGACGGTTCTGGCTGGTCGACCCGCTCGATGGCACCAAAGAATTTTTATCCTGTAACGGTGAGTTCACTGTCAACATCGCCCTCATTGAGGCACACCAACCCGTCTTTGGCGTTGTGCGTGTGCCGGTGAAGGATCTCGATTACTGGGGTGTGGCATCTTCGGCTCTAGGCGTGCCCTCCGGTGCCTGGCGCGCGCGGGAGCGTGGCGCGCTTGTTGAGTCGATCGGCGTGGCACGCCAGACGGCACAGCCCGTGCGGGTGGTCGGTAGTCGCTCGCATCGCGGCGATTCGCTCGATGGGTTTCTGAGCCGGTTGGGTCCGCATGAACTCGTGTCGATGGGCAGCTCGCTGAAATTCTGCGTGCTCGCCGAGGGTGCTGCGGATGTGTATCCGCGACTTGGGCCGACGTCCGAGTGGGACACGGCCGCAGCCCATGCCGTGGTGCAGGGGGCAGGCGGGCGAGTGCTGCGGTGGGATGGTTCGCCACTCGAATACAACCGCCGCGATACGTGGCTGAACCCGCATTTCATTGCCTACGCGGCTGCCGACCGGGACTGGTTAGCGCTACTGCAAGCGAGCGACCATCAATGATCTCGGGTGCGCAATGATCTACGAATTCGACGGTCGGAAACCCGACATTGCCGAGGACGTCTACGTCGCGCCCTCCGCCGACGTCATCGGCAGCGTGCGGCTCGGTGCACGCTCCAGTCTCTGGTTCCAGGTCGTGCTTCGCGGTGACAATGATTGGATCGAGATCGGTGCCGACAGCAACATTCAGGATGGCAGTGTCATTCACACCGATGTCGGTGTGCCGACCCGACTCGGTGAGCGCGTCACCGTAGGGCACGTCGCCTTCCTGCACTGCTGCACGGTTGGGGACGATACCCTCATCGCCAACGGGGCGCGCGTGTTGGATCGGGTGGTGATCGGCCGGCACTGCATCATCGCCGCAGGCGCATTGATTCCTCCCGATCGGACGATCCCGGATGGCTCGGTCGTCATGGGGTCACCCGGCAAGATCGTGCGCGAGGTGACCGAGCGCGATCTGGCGATGATCACCCACACGGCGCGCCATTACGCCGCCCGCGCCGCCGCCTACCGCGAAAAGTTGCTGCCGGTCGGTCGTTGATCAACGCGATTTCAGAAACTCCATGCTCCACGCGCGTACGCGCGCCGTGTCGCGGGCCGCGAGGATGTCGCCGGCCAGCACGTGACTCGAACGATCAGCGCTGCCGTTGACCGCTTGCAGTCGTTTATCCTTGGCGCCGAGGCGGGCAAAGGCCCGTTCGGTTTGCTCTGGCTCAACGACCTGATCCTGTGGCGAGTACAGCAC
>JBJTBK010000047.1:0-10223 GCA_046091245.1 Nevskiaceae bacterium
GGGCTCACCACCAGACTGCAAAGACTGGTGTTGCATAAAGTGCTCGCCGAGATCGGTCGGGATGGACTCGAATCCGCAGCAGTGCACGATGCGCGCACCGCTGCGGCTCGCCTCGGCTTCATACCGATCGATCATGCGACGGATCCACTGCACTTCGCCCGTCAGATCGCAATAGTCGACACCGGCCTCGACGCAGGCTCGAACCAAGGGTTCGCCATACAAAGCGTAGGGTCCGACCGTAGAGACCACCACACGAGTGCGCCGCACGAGATCGCGCAAAGCAGCCTCATCCGCCGCATCGGCCACGAGCAGCGGGATCGACGCCGCAGAGTCACCGAGTGACCGCCGCACCGACTCCAACTTCGCTTGCGAGCGCCCCGCCATCGCCCAACGCAGCGGCGCTCCCTGCGCCGTACGCTCGGTCAGGTAGCGGCATAGGATTTGACCCACGAAGCTCGTGGCACCGAACACGAGGACATCGAACTGCGCTGTCATAGAATGCCCCGTCGCCCGCTCGGGCGATCAAACATTGCTGACTGCCGTAACTCGCCCGTCGGCACCGAACCAGACTTCGCCGCTACCGAGCATGGCGCCCTGATCGCGAACGAACATATTGCGCGGCAAGCCCTTGGCAATCGCCTCGCGATACGCCGGAGTGAAGATGGCGTCGTAGCGAGCCAGCAGCTCCTCCGCCCCTTTGAGTCCCACAGGCTTGCCGTCGAGCATGACACGGATCGGATAACGAATGCTCGCCGCCACGGCCGCACGATCATCACTGCGAACGGCACGCCAAAATTTTTGCGCCCCGCGATGGACGATTTCGTCGTCGCGCACCCCGATTGCCGCATAGCGACGATTCAGAGCGCCTGCGGTGCCACCGTCCATCGACAGGTACAAAGGCATCCGCCCCGTGCCGTCGGGCTTGCTCCAGGTGCCGACGATGACTTCGCAGGCGAGCTCGCTGTCGCCATACCGACCTCTCGGATCGCGAGTCACGAACTGCGCCTCGATCCGTCCGGTTACCTTTCCGGCGGGGTCAAGCTCGTCAAGCACTAGCTTCGAGCTCTGCTCAATGCGCCCCTTGAGGCGCAGGTCACGCAACTGACTGGCGTAGAAATACACCCCGTTGATCTCACCCGCACCGAATACCAGCGTCATCCGCACCCGGTATTTTTCGTTGATGGCGCCGTCGTAGTTCCAGAGCCAGCCAGGCTGAACCTGAGTGCAGGCGGCCTGCGTTTGCGTGGCGGCAAGCAGACCGATAATCACCCAAACCGCCAAAACCCGAACTTGACCCATCACGACTCGCGCATTCATCGTCGCGGCCTCGCGCTTCAGCCGAACGGATCCCGCCGCACGATCGTCTGCGCGCGATCAGGCCCGGTGGAAATGACATCGATGGGCACGTCGACGAGTGCCTCGATGCGAGCGAGGTAGGCACGCGCCTCAGCAGGCAGATCCGCCTCGCGAGTCACACCGAACGTGGTGCCCTTCCAGCCCGGCATTTCTTCGTACACCGGCTCAACGTCACCGAATGCCTCGACCAGCAGCGGCGGCAAGCCAGAAACCTGCCCTTCGACTTTGTATCCCGTGCAGATGCGAATGGAGTCGAGACCATCGAGCACATCGAGCTTGGTCATGCACAACCCGGAGATACTCGAGTGCACGACCGAACGTCGCAGCGCCACCGCGTCGAACCAACCACAGCGCCGGCGCCGACCCGTGACGGCACCGAACTCCTGACCAACCCGCTGCAGGTACTCGCCGGTTTCATCGAAGAGTTCCGTAGGGAAAGGGCCCGCACCGACACGCGTCGTGTACGCCTTCACGATGCCGAGCACGTAATCGAAATTGCGGGGCCCCAAACCCGTTCCCGTGCCCGCGAAACCCGCCGTAGTGTTCGACGATGTGACGAACGGATAGGTACCCAGATCCACATCGAGCATGGCGCCTTGGGCGCCCTCGAACATGACGTTCGCACCGCTCGAGCGCAGCGCCTGCAACTGCTGCGTCACATCCGTGACGAGCGGCTTGACCCGCTCGGCCATCGCGAGGTGCTCATCGAGGGTCTTCTGGAAATCGACGGGCGACTGCTTGAAATAGTGCTGAAGAACGAAGTTATGAAAGTCGAGCACTTCGCCGAGCTTGGCCGCGAAACGTTCGCGCTGGAACAGATCCGCGACCCGCAGCGCGCGCCGCGCGACTTTGTCCTCGTAGGCGGGGCCAATGCCGCGCCCGGTGGTGCCGATGGCGTTCGCGCCGCGCGCCTGTTCGCGCGCTTTGTCGAGTGCAACGTGCGACGGCAGAATCAACGGACAATTCGGCGCAATGCGCAACCGCTCGAATACGGGTACGCCGCGTGCCACCAGCATGTCGGCCTCGCGCAGCAGTGCTTCGAGCGAGAGCAACACCCCATTGCCGATGAAGCAGGTGACCTGAGGACGCAGAATTCCCGAGGGAATCAGCGAGAGTACCGTCTTCTCGCCACCAACGATCAGGGTGTGGCCCGCATTGTGCCCACCCTGGAAGCGCGCGACCGCGCTCGCACGCTCGGTCAGCAGGTCGACGATCTTGCCTTTGCCCTCGTCACCCCATTGGGTGCCGATGACGACCACGAAACGGCCGGACGACATGACGATTTCCCTCTGCGTCAGCGCGAGCTGCCACCGGAACTGCGCATGTATTTGACGCACTAGCTGTCGGGCGACACCCCCATGACATCGCCTTCCTTACCGAGCGAATTTTTGTACGCCTGGATACTGCGATAGAACGCGTAGAACTCGGGATTTCGTCCGTAGGCGGCCGAATAAATCGCCGCAGCACGTCCATCGCCGTCACCGCGGATCTTCAGCGAATCACGCGCAGCAATGGAGAGGATCTCAGTGCGCTTGCGATCGGCCTCGGCGCGAATACGCAGGGCTTCCTTTTCACCCTCACCGCGCAGCTGCCGGGCCAGACGACTGAAACTCTGCTGCATGCTCGCGTAGACACGCGACTCGACGTCGGGTGGCAGACCGATTTTCTGCACCCGCGCATCGATCAGCTCAAGGCCGAGGCTCTGCACACTCTTGCTCGCCCGGTCGAACATGTCACCCGTGAAAGCGGTTCGCTCAGCCGAGACGATTTCTTGCAGCGTACGTTGCGCGACGGCGTTCTTGATGCCGTCCTTGACGATGTCGGAGAGCCGTTGCCCCGCCGCACCCGGGTCGTTGCCGAATGCCTGCGCGTAGCGGGCCGCATCTTTGATGCGCCACTTCACGTAGTAGTCGACGATCAGCCCGCGGTTCTCACTCGTCAGGAAGGTTTCACCCTCGAAACTCTGCGAGACGATGCGCCGTTCGAATTTGCGGATGGTGTCGATGGGCCACTTGAAATGCAGGCCCGGGCCGTAGTTGGTGCCGACGATCTCGCGGAACTGGCTGCGAATGGCCAGCTCGTTCTCGGTCACCGTAAAAGTGCACAGGCTGATGATGAAGCCCAGTGCACCGATGGCAGCAATAATTTTCTGGATAGCCTGCGGCATGTCAGCGCTCCGTCCGTGCGCGCGGATCAGGTTGCGGCGGTGAATCCTCAGCGGCGACGCGCGGCGCGATGACCGACACCTCAGCCTCGTTGCTCTTGCGCTGCTGCTCGATCAACTTGTCGAGCGGCAGATAGAGCATCTGGTTGTTACCCTTGGTATCAACGACGACTTTCTGCGAACGCCCGAGCACGTTCTCCACGGTCTCGATATACAAGCGATCGCGCGTCACCCGAGGCGACTTTTCGTATTGGGCGACAAGCTGCGTGAAGCGCTGCGCTTCACCCTCGGCGACTGCGACGACCTGGGCCCGATAACCCTCAGCCTCCTGCAACTGCCTCGAAGCGGCACCCTCGGCGACGGGCAGGATGCCGCTCGCGTAGGCTTCGGCTTCCTTGACGAGTCGCTCCTTGTCGGCGATCGCTTTGTTGGCGTCTTCCTGTGAGGGCCGCACGTCATTCGGCACCTGGATGTCAGTGAGGTTGACACTCGAAATCACGATGCCGGTGCCGTACTGGTCAAGCGTGCGCTGGATGAGATCTGTGGTGCGCGTCGTGGCCTGCTCACGCTTGGAGATCAAAATTTCTTCGAGCGTGCTGCGACCGACAACTTCGCGGATCGCCATTTCGCCCACTTCGCGCAGCGTCTGCTCCGGATCCTTCACCTGGAACAGAAACTTCACCGGGTCGCGCAGCTGGTATTGCACGGCCAATGACATGTCGATCAGGTTGATGTCCTGCGTCAGCACCTTGGCGGTGTAGTTGACGCTGCTGACCTGTTGGGTGTTGACCTTGGTGAGGCGCTCGATCGGCCAGAAATGGAAGCCGAGACCCGGGTCGCGCACCGCGACGAACTGACCGAACCGCTGGATGACGCCACGCTCGGCCTGATCAACCGTGAAAAAACTCTGGTAGGCCCAAAACAACGCCACAATGCCGACGATGATGTAGGGCGTGCGGTTATCGCCGAGCATCTGCTCGGGACCGCCGCCTCCGGCGCCGCTACCACCGTCGTCGTTGCCCGGGGCGCCGCCCTTCATGATGGTGTCCAGCTTGCGCTGGAATTTGCGGAAAGCGTCGTCACCGGATTTGCCGGGACGCTTTCCCCAAGGGTTTTTCGGGCTTCCGCCTGGTTCGTTCCATGCCATAAATATTTGGGGGCGCCGGGTGGGGACTTTAGGGGTGGCGCGCAGACTAGGCAGATTGTAGGTACCCCCCGTCTGGCGCACAAGTTTCGCCTGCATCATTGCAGTCGGCGACTTCGACGCCGGGGATGCGGGCAAGTTCCCCGATTTCGCCATCCGGCAACTCGGCAAGCAGCGCGACGCTGCCATCGGGCAACGACTCTTCGCCGCGCACCACGCCTGAGGCAAACAGCCGAGCACGCACCGCGCCCGCGCGCTGGGGCGTCACGATGACGCGACGCAAGCGGGCAAAGCGCGACAACCGCTCGGCGATCGCCGAGAGCAGCTCCTCAAGACCCTGCCGGCGAACGGCAGAAATCCACGCACTCGAAACCTGCCCGTGACCATCCCGCTCAATTCGCGGACTCGCCTCGAGTCTGTCAATCTTGTTGTACACGCGAATCTGCGGCAGCTCGCCGGCGCCCACCTCGGTCAGGACGGCGTTGACCTGGTCGCTGCGCTCATCGCGACGCGGATCGCTGGCATCAATGACGTGCAGCAGCAAGGTCGCCTCACGCGCCTCCGTCAGCGTCGACTGGAAAGCGGCCACGAGTTCGTGCGGTAACTCGCGGATGAACCCTACGGTATCGGCCAGCACCACCGGGCTGCCACCTGGCAACATCACGCGTCGGACCAGCGGATCCAGGGTCGCGAAGAGCTGGTCAGCCACATAGGCATCAGCACCGGTGAGCGAGCGAAACAGCGTCGACTTGCCAGCATTGGTGTACCCGACCAGGGCCACCGAGGGAATCGGAATCTCAACCCGGCGCTGTCGCCCCGTCTCGCGCTGCTGCTTGAGCTTGTCGAGCCGCTTGCCGAGCACCCGAACACGCTCGCCGAGCAAGCGGCGGTCAGTCTCCAACTGTGTTTCACCCGGCCCGCGCAGGCCGATGCCGCCCTTTTGGCGCTCGAGGTGAGTCCAGCCGCGCACGAGGCGCGTCGAGAGGTGCCGCAGCTGAGCAAGCTCTACCTCGAGTTTGCCCTCGTGACTGCGAGCACGCTGCGCAAAGATGTCGAGGATCAGCGAATTGCGATCGAGGACCCGCAGGCCGGTGAGTTTCTCGAGATTGCGTTCCTGACTTGGCGAGAGCGCATGATCGACAAGGAGGACCTCAGCACAAAACTCGACCGCCGCCTGCCGAATTTCCTCCGCCTTGCCACTGCCGACGAAATAGCGCGGATCGGGTCGCTCACGGCGACCCGTGATCGACATGCACTCAGACACCCCGGCCGAACGGGCAAGCTGCTCGAACTCTTCGAGATCCTCTTGATCGACAGGCGCGCCAAGACCCAAGCGCACGAGCACGGCGCGCTCGCCGCCGCGGGGTCGCTCAAACACGCGTGTCGAAAGACCCGGTGGTCATAAATCGGCTGGGGCCGGATCGACTCCGCCTTCGGGCTCCTCAGGCGAGGGCAAACGAACGTTGCGCGCCGGCACGACGGTGGAGATGGCGTGCTTGTAGACCATTTGGTTCACCGTATTCTTGAGCAGCACGACGAACTGGTCGAAGGAATCGATGTGACCCTGCAGCTTGATGCCATTGACGAGATAGATGGATACCGGCACGCGCTCCTTGCGCAGCTGGTTGAGGAACGGATCCTGCAGAGACTGGCCCTTGGCCATGGCTAACTCCTGTTGTTCTGACGACTCCCCCCACTCCCTAGACCAGACTACCACGCTCCAAGTTCAACATTCCGCCACTGCCGACCCCGTTTGGAAGTCAGTCTGCAAGGTGGCCACCCAACGCTGCCAGGCTTGGGGCTGGAATGGATCAACCCTCTGCCAACCGGGATCGGCATTAATCCAGGTCAGCTGCCGCTTGGCGAGCTGGCGGGTAGCCGCCACCGCCTGATCCACGGCTTCATCGAGCGAACACTCGCCCGCGAGGTGTGCCGCCAGTTGCCGATAACCCACCGCTCGCATCGCGGGGCTATCGCGACGGACCCCGGGTAGCGCCAGCAAGTGGCGCACTTCGGCCAGTAGTCCCGCGTCCAACATCGATTCATATCGGGTCGCGATCCGTGCGTGCAGCACGGCACGATCAGGCGGCACCAGCGCCCAACGCGACCAGCGCAGACCGTGCTCCGGCCGGGTGTCGCGTTGCCAGGCGGTAATCGTCCGTCCACTCAGTTCGAAGACCTCGAGAGCTCGCTGAATCCGCTGTGGATCGTTGGGGTGGATCCGCGCCGCCGCCTCCGGATCGATATCGCGCAGAGTGGCATGCAAGGCGGGCCAACCGTGCTGGGCGGCGCGTGCATCGATGGACGCTCGCACCTGTGGATCGGCGCTCGGCAAACGCGCGAGGCCCCGCACGAGTGCATTGAAATAGAGCATCGTGCCACCGACCAGCAGCGGTATTGCCCCTCGCTGCCGTACGCCAGCAATGACCGCAAGCGCATCGGCGACGAACTCGCCTGCGCTGTAGCTTTGTTGCGGGTCCCGCAGATCAAGCAAGTGGTGCGGGACGCGCGCGCGCAGGGCTCGATCGGGCTTGGCCGAACCCACGTCGAAGCCACGATACACTTGGGTCGCATCGACGCTGATGATCTCGACGGGGCAACGCTCCGCGAGCGCGAGCGCCCAGTCCGACTTGCCGCTCGCCGTGGGCCCGCAAAGCAGAATCGCATCCATGGTCCCGGCCAAAGGCGGCGCGACTCAGCGACCGCGCAGGAACAACTGGTCGAGTTGCGCCAAGGTGAGCAGCGTCCACGTGGGTCGGCCGTGATTGCACTGGCCAGCGCGTTCCGTGGCCTCCATGTCACGCAGCAGCGTGTTCATCTCAGCGAGGCTGAGGCGCCGATTCGCTTTGATCGCCGCCTTGCAGGCCATATTGCCGAGCAAACGATGCGCCGCGGCTTCCAGATGATGCGCGCCGCGATCCTGCTGAAGTTCTTCGAGCACCTCGCGCACCAAGGCTGCCGCATCACTGCCTGCCAAGAGTGCGGGCACGCTGCGAATCGCAAGACGCCCGGGCGCCTACACATCGATGTCGAAACCCGCCGACGCGAACTCCGGTTGCAAGGCTTCGAACGCTTCGGTCTGATGCGGCGGAACCTCAGCGACCTGCGGTTCAAGCAGCCGCTGGATCGCAGGCTCGGCGCCGAACTCGCGCTTCATACGCTCGTACAACACGCGTTCGTGCGCCGCATGGGCGTCGACCAATACAAGTCCCGCAGCCGACTGGGCAACGATGTAGACACCATGAAGCTGTGCGATCGCGGTCCCCAATACGCCGTCGCTCAGCGGTGCGGGGGTCGACTGGGCACCCACCCGCGCGGGAGCTGCGGCAGCACTCAGCGAAGTCCAGTCGAGCGCGGGTTGCCACTCGGCCGCCGGGGCACCGAAAGCCAAGGAGCGTGAGGTGGGTTCTGAAACACCGAGCGCATCGGGTCGTGCCGTGGGCGCCGCAACTCCGGCCGCCACACCGAGGGCCTCGTGGAGGACGCGCACGATGAAATCATGCACCTGTCGACTGTCACGAAAGCGAACCTCGAGTTTCTGGGGGTGCGCATTGACGTCGACCCACTGCGGATCGAGTTCGAGGTAGAGCAAATAGGCGGGTTGTCGCCCGTGATAAAGGACGTCGCGATAGCCGATGCGAACCGCGTTAGCGAGTAGGCGATCGCGGACGGCGCGCCCGTTGACGTAGGCGAACTGCTGATCGCTGCTGGCGCGTGCGGCCTCCGGCTGACCCAGCCAGCCCCACACGCGCACCGGACCCGACTGGCGATCGAACGGCACTGCGGCATCGATGAACGGCGCACCCATGATCGACGCAATACGCGCCCGTTGCTGCGCGGGCGTGGCGGCCAACGGCGCATCGAGCATCACGCGGGTGTGGTGCCGCAGTCGAAAAGCGACATCGAAGCGCGCAAGCGCAAAGCGCTCGACCAAGCGCGCGATGTGTCCCAACTCCGTACTCTCGGCCCGCATGAACTTGCGCCGGGCCGGCACGTTGTGAAAGAGGTCTCTCACTTCGACCTGCGTACCCTGCGGCTGCGCCGCGGGGATCACGCTCCCGAGCTCTCCTGCCTCGACGAGCAATTGCGCTCCCGCACTCGCGCCGGTTGCGCGCGAGGCGATGCGCAGCCGCGCGACCGAACCAATCGAAGGCAGGGCTTCACCACGGAACCCAAGCGAGCGGATCGCCGCCAGATCCTCGAGTGAAGCGATCTTGCTTGTTGCATGACGCTGCACCGCCAGCGGCAACTCCGCCGCGCTGATCCCACACCCATCGTCGACGATGCGCACTAGCGCGAGTCCGCCATTCTCGATGTCGATATCGATGCGGGACGCCCCGGCATCGAGACTGTTCTCGACCAATTCCTTGACGAGCGACGCAGGTCGCTCGACCACTTCGCCAGCAGCGATCTGGTCGACGAGTGCGCTAGGCAGCAATTGGATGGGCACGAGGTACGCGGAGGAAGTGCGACGGACTACAACTTGCCGGAACGGCCTGCGGCGCCGTCATCGGCGGTCGCTACGACCTTGCGCTGCGTCTCACGCGCCACCGCGAACCGCGAACCATCGGGCGGATGATCGATGAAGTACTGTTTCACGCCATCGAAAATTGCCTCGGCCAACTCACGGCGCCGATCGGCACGGCCGAGCAAGCGCTCATCAGCGGCGTTCGAGATGAATGCGGTCTCGACCAGCATCGAGGGTACATCGGGGCTTTTCAGTACGAGAAAACCTGCCTGTTGGACCTGCGGCTTGCGCACCTCGTTGACTCGCACCAACGAGCGCAGCACACGCTCGGCGGCAATCATGCTCTGACTGATCTGCGCCGACTGCGACAGATCCACCAACACCGAGGCAATCATCGGATCCTTGTCGTCGAGCGACACACCGCCGACGAGATCGGCCGCATTTTCGCGATCGGCCAACCAGCGCGCCTGCTCGTCGGTGGCACCCTTCTCGGAGAGCACATAGACCGACGAGCCCGACACGCTACGATCACGAACGGCGTCAGCGTGGACAGAGACAAACAACTGCGCGCCGGCATCGCGCGCCCGACGGATGCGCTCGCGATGCTTCAAAAAATAATCACCGTCGCGAGTCAGGATGGCCCGCATCCCGGGCTCGCGATTGATGCGCGCTGCCAACTCGCGCGAAATCTCGAGCACCACATCCTTCTCGCGGGTTCCCGCAGGGCCGATCGCGCCGGGATCCTGGCCACCGTGACCCGCATCGATCGCGACGATCACCTCGCGCCCCTCGGCAGGCGGGGCGTGCGCGGCTTTGATGGGTTTGAGGGTTGAGGGGATCGGTTCGTCGCTGACAGTGGCCGGGCTGACGGCGACCGGCGATGGGGCACGCTGCGCAGCGGCGACCGCGAAGTCGAGCCGAGCGACGCGGCCCCCCGGCTGCAGCGGCGTCGCCGTCGTCAATTCGACGCCTCCCGCCGTTTCGATGACGACACGCAGGACGCCACCCGCCTGCTGCCCCACGCGCAGTGCGGCAATCCCACCGCCCGCCTTGGGAACGCGCAGGCCGGGGGCCTTGCCGGTCCCGGCCAG
>JBJTBK010000048.1:0-7787 GCA_046091245.1 Nevskiaceae bacterium
ACCTAGTCGAGCCACCGTCACCGCCGCGGTCGCAGCGGGTCCGCCGCCCTGCGTGAAAAAACCGGTAGCGCGGTGCTTCTCTGCGCGCTGCGGCAGTTGCGGGGTGCGAAAGACATAGTCCTGCACCGCATGGCCGACGCAGAGCACTGCGGTCATGAGGAAGTGACGTCGTAGACCAGCGTGCTCGTATCGCAGCGACTGAGACGCCACTCGACGCGTTTGCCGTTCATCGACAAGGCCACACGCTCGATCTGCAGCAGCGGCGTACCCACCGGCACGCCCAACCGGCGAGTGTCTTCGCGTCGAGCAACGTCGGCGCGCAGTTTTTCGAGTGTGGAGACGATGTTGATGCCGTACTCGCGCTGGTAGAGCGCGTACAAAGCGTTCGGCAGCGGTGAGTGCCGATCCAGATCAGGGTAGTACTGCACCGGTAGCACGATGCGCTCGATCGCTATCGGATGTTCTTCGACGAACCGCGTGCGAACGAACTCGAACACTTCGGCATCGTCGGCCAGCTCGAGCGCCTTGGCTTCGAAAGACTTGATGCGACGTCGCTTGATGATCTCGTCGCCACTCGTGGGCACGGCGCGCTTGCCATCGGGCCGCGACAGACGGAAAAAACGAAACAGCGATCGCTCCTGCGTCAGCTCAGCAACGTAGGTGCCCTTACCCTGATGCCGGTCGATCACCTTGTCGAGGGCGAGCGCATCGAGCGCCTTACGAACCGTGCCCTGACTCACCCCGAGCTGTACCGCCAGGGCCTGCTCGCTCGGCAAGACCTCGCCGGGCTTCCACTCACCCGCGGCGATGCGCCTGACCAGCGTCTCGTAGACTTGGCTATAGAGAGGTCGGTACTGCGGCGCGTTGTCCATCTTGGGCGTGTCCTCGAATGAAGACCGCAATGGTAGCGTGGCGCTTGCAGACACAGGTGTCATGTGTTTAGTATCTTATATAAGACTTGCCCTCCGCAAGCGAATCCAGGAGCCCTCGAGTGAGCGTCCCGCAACTGCTCGTGCATGACCACAAGGACAATGTCGGCGTGGTCGTCGTCGAAGATCTGAAAGCTGGCACAGACATGCTGTGCGTCGTCACGGAAGACAACTCGGACTTCCGCCTCATCGTCCGCCATGACGTTCCCATCGGTCACAAGGTCGCTCTCGTCGATCTGAAGGTCGGCGACACCGTGATCAAGTACGGGCAGGACATCGGTCGCATCGTCACCCCGGTCGCCCGGGGCGAACATGTGCACGTTCACAACCTCAAGACAAAGCGCTGGTAGGAAGCCACGATGACCCAAGCCAACCGCAAGATCTGGGCTTACCGCCGTGAAAACGGTCGAGTCGGCGTCCGCAACTACGTCGCCATCCTGCCGGTGGACGACATTTCCAACGCCGCCTGCGAAGCCGTTGCCAACAACATCAAGGGAACCATCGCCTTGCCGCACGCCTACGGGCGGCTGCAGTTTGGCGCCGATCTCGATCTGCATTTTCGCACCATGATCGGCACCGGTGCGAACCCGAACGTCGCCGCTTGCATCGTCATCGGTATCGAACCCGGCTGGACGCAGCGCATCGTCGAGGGCATCGCCAAGACCGGCAAGCCGGTGGCGGGCTTCTGGATCGAGGGTAACGGCGACATCGCCACCGTGGCTGCAGCATCGCGCAAAGCCAAAGAATTCGTGCACCAGACCTCGGGTCAAGTGCGTGTCGAATGCGATATCAGCGAACTGTGGGTTGCTGCCAAAGGCGGCGAGAGCGATACCACTACCGGGCTCGCCTCCTGCCCAACCGTCGGCAACATGTACGACAAGCTGGTACCCGCCGGGCTCTACGGCTGCTTCGGTGAGACTTCAGAGCTCACCGGTGCAGAGCATCTGGCGGCGGCGCGAGCCGCGACGCCCGAAGTGCGCGAGAAGTTCATGAAGACCTGGCAGGCCTACCAAGACGATGTGATCGAGGCCCACAAAACTTCTGATTTGTCCGAGAGCCAGCCCACCAAGGGCAACATCGCCGGTGGTCTCACGACCATCGAAGAAAAAGCGCTCGGCAACCTCGAGAAGATCGGCAAGAAGGTGAAGTTCATCGATGTGCTCGAGCCCGCCGAGGCGCCCGCTCGCGGCGCGGGTCTCTATTTCATGGATACGTCCTCGGCCGCGGCGGAGTGCTGCACGCTGCAAGCAGCGGCCGGTTATGTGATCCACATTTTCCCGACCGGACAGGGCAACGTCATCGGTAACCCGATCATGCCGGTCATCAAGGTCACGGGAAATCCGCGCACAGTGCGGCTGATGCCGGAGCACATCGACGTCGACGTATCGGGTGTCGTACGCCGCGAGATGACCATCGATCAAGCGGGCGATGCACTCATTGATTGCATCGCGCAAACCGCCAATGGACGCTCGACGGCTGCCGAAGCGTTAGGTCATGTCGAATTCGTGATGACCAAGCTGTACCGCAGCGCCTGACCACCACCGCTCGGTGCGCCATGGATGACGTTCACCTTCACCTCGCGCAGGCCGAGGATCTCGTGGCTTCGGTGTTGGAAGCCAATGGCGCGAGCCCAGCGGCTGCGCGCGCTACAGCGGCGGCGCTCGTAGCCGCGGAAGCCGACGGTCAAGCCGCTCATGGTCTGAGTCGCGTCAGTTCCTATGCGCTGCAAGCGCGCTCGGGCAAGGTCCACGGCACCGCGGTGCCTGTGCTGACGCGGCCCGCACCCGCTGTCATTCGCGTCGATGCAGGGCTTGGCTTCGCCTACCCTGCCATCGACCTTGCCATTGAGGCGCTCGTTCCTACGGCGCGCGCCCAAGGCATTGCGCTGGCCGCGATCTGTCACTCGCATCACTTTGGCCAAGTCGGTGCCCACGCCGAGCGCCTCGCTGCAGCGGGTCTGGTTGCGTTGGTATTCGGTAATACACCGAAAGCCATGGCGTTCTACGGTGGCCGCGCACCGATGCTGGGCACCAACCCGCTTGCCTTCGCGGCCCCGCTGCCGCAGGGCGACGCCCCGCTCGTCATTGATCTGGCCTTATCCGTCGCGGCGCGCGGCAAAATCGTCGCCGCGCAGAAGGCCAACAAACCGATCCCGGATTCCTGGGCCGTCGATGCGCAGGGGCAGCCCACCACGGATCCAACCGCGGCACTCGCAGGCACACTGGCGCCCATCGGTGGCGCTAAAGGTGGAGCGCTGGCGCTGATGGTCGAAATACTCGGCGCCGCTCTGACCGCCGGGGCGTTCGGCTGGGAAGCGACGTCTTTCTTTGAGCCGCAAGGTAAGGCTCCCGACATGGGTCATCTGTTCATCGCCATTGATCCCGGCCTGGCCTCCGGCAACGCCTTTGGCGCCCGTATGGCGGTGCTTGCCGAGGCCATGCGAGCAGATCCGGCCGTGCGTCTGCCTGGATCGCGTCGGCTCGCAGCACGACAGCGCGCCACTCAACAGGGTTTGCGTATTCCGGCAGCACTGCATGTGGAAATCCGCGCCCTACTCCAGCCATAGACCGACGGACCCTCACCATGCCCGAGATCGTCATCAGCGAATTCATGGACGAGGCTGCCATCCGCACAGTGCTGGCGGGCCGTGACGTGCTCTATGACCCGACGCTCGTCGATCAGCCGGCCGCTCTGCACGCCGCGCTGCGCGAGGCGCGGGCGCTGATCGTCCGTAATCGCACTCAGGTGCGTGGTGCTCTGCTCGAGGCTGCGCCTCGGCTCGAAGCCGTCGGGCGATTGGGCGTCGGTCTCGACAATATCGATTTGCCGGCCTGCAAGACCCGCGATATCGCGGTGTTCCCCGCCACCGGCGCCAATGATGTCTCCGTCGCCGAGTACGTCATCACGGCCATGTTGGTGCTGCTGCGCCGCGCCTGGTTCGCCACACCCGATGTGGTCGCGGGACGCTGGCCGCGCATGACCACCATCGGACGAGAGATCTCCGGCAAAACGCTGGGTCTTGTGGGTCTCGGCGGCATCGCACGCGAAACTGCCGTGAGAGCTCGCGCACTCGGCATGACCGTGGTCGCGTACGACCCGCTGCTGGCCTCGGACCATGCGGCCTGGCAGCTCGCCCGCCCGGTCGGTTTCGAGAGCCTCTTGGCCGAGAGCGACGTCGTCAGCTTGCATGTCCCGCTCACGCCCGCCACGCGCCACATTATCGGCGCTTCGCAACTGGCGGCGCTGCGCCGCGGCAGCGTACTCATCAACGCGGCGCGCGGCGGCGTCATTGACGAACCCGCGCTGATCGAAGCGCTGCGCAACGGTCATTTGGGCGGTGCCGCACTGGATGTATTCGAGCATGAACCCCTCGACGCCACCCGCGGCGCGGCTTTCGCCGATCTGCCCAATCTGCTGCTGACGCCGCACATCGCAGGGGTCACCGAGGAATCCAATGTGCGGGTGAGCGAGGTCACCGCGCGCGTCGTACTCGAGCACCTGAGTCGCAACCGCTGAGCGCGAGCACTGTCGCTGGCTCAATCGTTGAGCCGGCGGGGTGGTTCACTGCCGCATCTGATCTGCACCGGCACGCTTGATCTGCGTTGAGGCAACGCCGACCATGAGCGCTTGCCGAGTTCAACCATGACGCCCCACGATCGCCTCCTGTTCCTGCATCAATCGAACCGCATTGAGTGGTTGGCCGAGCAATTGGCAGACGATTTGCTGGAAGACTCTGCTGCGCCGATGACGCAGCAGTGCATCGTCGTCGCCAATCATGACTCCTCGCGCTGGCTGTCGCTGCAGGTGGCCGCTCGCCGTGGGCTGAGCATGGGCCTGCGCTTCCCCTTTCCGCGCGGGATGATCGACGAGCTGATCACCGCGCTGCTCGGTGCTGAGCGGCGCTGCTCGCCCTGCTTCGGCCGTACGCCCATGACGTGGTGGCTCTACGATCGACTGCCCGGGTTTCTCGACGATCCACACTTTGCGCCCGTCCGCCACTATCTTCGAGACGGCGCCGCGCTCCGTCGCTTTGAGTTGGCCACTCGTATCGCGGGTCTCTTTGACCAGTACCAGATTTACCGACCCGATCTGTTGCGTGGCTGGGAGTCTGCGCGATCGATCGGCGAACGGCCGAACGACCGGCTCACCCCGGATGCACTGCCCGGCGAACTGTGGCAAGCCCTGTTATGGCGTGCGCTGCGCGCGGAGTTCCCAGGTGGTATCTCCTTCGTCGATTTGCACGCCAAGATCGCTGCACTCGATGAAGCGCAGATCATCGATGCGGTACTGCCTGAGCGGTTGCGAATCTTTGGCATCAACAGCCTGCCGCCGGCCTTTCTAGATATCTTCTGGAAAATCGCCGTACGCACGCGCATCGACGTCTACGCGCTCTCCCCTACGGAGAAGTACTGGAGCGATCTGCGTACAGAGAAACAGCAGTTGCGATCCGGCGAAGACCTCGACGACATCCAGCGGATGCCTCTCGCCGCATCGCTGGGGCGCTTGGGGCGTGATCTGCTCGAGCAGTTCATCACAAAAGATTTCCAGCAGGCCAGCGAACACTTTGACGTCGGCTCGGAACACACGGCACTCGGGCGCCTGCAGGCGGATCTGTGCTCACTCGAAAATCGCAGCGGACGTTCATCTTGCTTGGATGACGGTTCACTCGAGGTGCATTGCTGTCACAGCCGGATGCGGGAAGTCGAAGTTCTGCATGATCGCTTGCTCACCGCATTCGAGCGCGACCCGACGCTACGGGCACGCGATGTATTGATCACGGCACCCGACATGAACGCTTACGCGCCGTACGTCGCGGCCGTGTTTGGCGCCCCTGAAAGCGACGCGACGCGCATCCCGTACTCCATCGCAGATCAATCCTCTCGCAGCCAGCTGGCCATCATTGACGCCTTCCTGCGCCTGCTGAAATTGGCCACCTCGCGCTTTACGACCACCGAAGTCATGGCGACATTGGAATGCGAGCCGCTGCGCCGACACTTCAAATTGACCGATACGGATCTCGAGCGCATCCGACGCTGGCTCATCGATTGCGGTGTGGTGTGGGCGCTCGATGCAGAGCATCGTGCGCGACTTGGCTTCACGGCCGACTCTGAATTCAGCTTTGCGCACGGCACAGCCACCCTGCTCGATGGCTACGCCATGAACGGTACGGGCCCACGGCTGCACGGTTTACGCCTGCCCTACGAAGATCTCGAGGGCGATCACCTCGACAGTCTCGAGCGCTTTCTGGTGGCCATCGATGAGTTCAGTACCTTGGCCACCTCCATCGACCGCCCCCGACGCCGGCGCGACTGGGCGCAGTGGCTAACGGATCTCGCGCTGCGCTTGTTTGCCCATGTACCGGCTGCAGCGGCCGAGTTTCGATTGCTGCGGCAAACCCTCGATGAGCTGGCGGGATCAGACCTCGCCATCGAAGAGCCGAGCACTGACGAGCTAATCGTGCCGGTCGAGGTAGTGCAAGCGTTTCTCGACAGTGCACTGACCCAGTTGCCGGTCAGCGGCGGATTTCTGCAAGGACGTGTGACTTTTTGCTCGTTGAAGCCAATGCGCGCCATACCGGCACGCGTTCTGGGTGTGCTCGGTCTCGACGACGGCGAGTTCCCGCGTCGCAACAGTCAGCTGGCCTTTGATCTCATGGCGGCTCGACCGCGCCGCGGCGATCGCTCCGCTCGCGATGACGATCGGTACATGTTTTTCGAAGCGCTGCTCGGCGCGAGGCAAACGCTGTATCTGAGCTACGTCGGTCAATCGCAGCGGGATGCCGAAGTGACAGCACCATCGAGCGTGGTGGTCGAATTGCTCGACTATCTCGGCGCCACCGAAGCCATCCACCATCACGCTCTGCAGGCCTTCAGCCCTCGTTACTTCCGCCCGGGTGTCCTGCAGAGTTTTTCGCAAGACAATGCTCGAGCAGCCGAAGCCCTGCGTCGAGGACAGAGCGAGTCGCGGCCCTTTTTCACCTCGCCTCTGCCGGAGCCGGAGACTCCCACGATCCAACTTACCCCTAATGAACTGGCCGCGTTTCTGGCCCACCCGGCCCGCGTGCTGTGCCAGCGGCGACTGGGACTGCGCCTCACGCTCGACGCAGACGTCCTGCCCACCCATGAACCCCGCGTACTGGATGCCCTGCAGCGCTACGAGCTGCAGCAGTCCCTGCTCGAGGAGACGTTGCACGGCGGCACGGCTCTCGCGTGGCCTGTTGCCCGAGCGCGCGGCAAAGTACCGCCCGGCCCCCTCGGCGCACAGATAGAAACGACCCTGCGTGATCGCATCGACGAACTCGTTCGCCAGTTGGAACCGATGCGAGTCGGTCGCCCACGCGAGCGGGTCGACATCGACATCACCATTGACGCCTGCACGGTTCGCGGATCCATCGACGATGTCTACGGCGATTCACTGCTGCGCTATCGTTGCGCCTCGTTACGCCCCAAGGATCTCTTGCAGGCTTGGGCACTGCATGTGCTCCTCAGCGCCGCAAGACCCGCACACCGGACGGTACTCTTCTCCGCTTCACGAAAGCCGCAGCAGTTTCGCGCCTTCGCCACCTGCGCTGAGGCGTTACAGATTGCTGGAGACTTGCTGCGTCTCTACCGGCGTGGACTCAACGGACCACTGCCATTCATTACGGATGCCTCGTTTGCGGCCGCGAAGTCGCTGGCGGATTCGCCCGATGACCCTGAGGCAGCGATCGCCAAAGCGCATGGCGCGTGGGTCAACCCGCCCAATGGATGGCGGCAGTCGGGTCCGGCGCCGTGCGACGATCCCTACCCCCAACTCGTGTACGGCACGGACCTCGAATTCGGCGGGGAGTTTTTGCAGCTTGCAGCCGCCGTGTACATG
>JBJTBK010000049.1:0-9055 GCA_046091245.1 Nevskiaceae bacterium
ACGGATCGAGCGACAGGTAGATAGTCCGCGAAAGTAACTGCCCCTCCGCGGGAGAGGGAATGTCGGTCTCATCCGCGCCGAAATCCTCGGGGACCGGCAGTCCCTGCGGACTTCGCGCAAAGGTGATGCGTGCGTTAGCTTCGGCCATCACAGCTGGCCGAGCACGTACTCCGCCGCGGACACTTTGAACTCACCGCCCGCTTCCACGTTGACGTGGGTGGCAACGCCATCCTTGACGATGATGGCGAAGCGCTTGCCGCGCACGCCCATGCCAAAGCCACGCGCATCGAGTTCAAGACCGAGAGCCTTGGTGTAATCACCGTTGCCATCGGCCAGCATCATGACCTTGTCAGCCACGTTGCTGGCTTTGCCCCAGGCGCCCATGACGAACATGTCGTTCACCGCCATGCAGGCAATGGCATCGACACCTTTGGCTTTCAGCGCATCGGCGTGCTGCACGTAACCCGGCAGATGCTTGGCATCGCAGGTGGGCGTGAACGCACCCGGCACCGAGAACAGCACTACCGTCTTGCCACCGAACAGCGCCTCGGTAGTGATTTCTTTGGGGCCCTCGGCAGTCAACTGCTTGAGGGAACCCGAGGGCATACGTTCGCCGGCCTGAATGGTCATGGTGGTCTCCTGAAAGTGGTTTCGGGGAAGTGAGTCTGACTTGGCAACGCATGGTAGCCGAAATGCGTGGCCTCAACCGTAGGGGCGATGCAGGTATTGACCGCCCGGCTTGCCGACCGGTTTGCCCTCGTCGTAGACCAGACGTCCGCGCAGGAACGTGCTCGTCACCGACGCCTTCATCTCCATGCCCTCGAACACCGAGTAGCCCTGGTCGGACTCCGATTCCTTGTTGCCGGCCATGAAACTCTTGTTCGGATCGACGAGCACGATGTCCGCGTCGAACCCGGGGGCGATGTCACCCTTGCCGTGCAAGCCGAAGCGGCGCGCCGCAGTCCAAGAAGTGAGTTCCGCGATCTTGTTATACGAAAGCCCGCGCGGTTTACCCTCGGTAATGAGTGCCGGCAGCATGAATTCGGTGCCACCGAAGCCCGACTTGGCGAGGAAAATGTTCTTCTTGCCACCCTTGCGCTCGCCGAGCTTGTCCTCCATCCGGCAACACGCATGATCGGAGCAGACCCAATCAAGCTTGCCATCGAGCAGTGACTCCCAGAGGAATTCCACGTCTTCGCGCGAACGGATCGGCGGGTTGACCTTGGCGAGGCTGCCGATCTTGGTGTCGTAGTCGAGGCACAGGTGGCCAATCGTCACCTCGCGACGGAAGTTGACGTGCGGGAAGGCCTTGGCCATCCGCAGTGCCGACTCCACCGCCTTGCGCGAAGTCAGATGCAGCAGATTGATGTTCGCGCAATTCGTCTCGTTGGCAAGGTACGAGGCGATGGCGATCGCCAGACCTTCAGAATGCGGCGGTCGGGCCGCGCTGTACGCTCGAAGACCCGTCAGTGGCGCGCAATCGCGGCACTCAGGGTCATTGGTCTCGCCGGTCAGGTAGGTGTCGAGATCGGTGACCTTGGCGCCGCCTTCAACCATCTGCGTGTACGCCCGCAGAATGTCGGCCAGTTCGCAGTGCAGGCTAAGCGATATGGAATCCTTGAGCTTCGGGCGACGCTGCATGGCGCGATGAACGCCGCGCATCACGAACTCGAAGTGCGCGATGTCGTACTTCTCGTTCTCGCCGATCATCAGGAACTTGTGCTGCGAATTGGACGCGCCGTGCAGGCCATACCCGCCGTAGAACATGAAAATTTTGAAGGACGTCACGCCGTATTTGTCGATCAGCATGTCGATCTCACCGATATGCGAGCGATCGAGCGGTGCCAAGTGATACGCGTAATCGACCCAGAAGTTGTCCTTGGACTGCGCGAGGATTTCCGGATACACCTCGGCGTAGGGACCACCACGCTCCATGTAGTAACCGCCGGTGCGGATGTAGTTGAGACTGGAGGTCACACCGCCCTGCGCTGCTGCGAGACTCTCGCTGCGCGCATCTTGAGCGAGCGGTCCATAAATACCGGTGTGCATGTGTGGATCGACGAGACCCGGGAACGCCAACTTGTTCTTGCCGTCGACCACTTCCTTGGCTTCAGCCGCAGCGAGCCCCTTAGCCACTTTGACAACTTTGCCGTTCGCCACGGCGATATCGCACTTTTCGATGGTGGTCTTGCGTGGGCGCACCACACGCACGTTCTTGATCAGCAAGTCGTACTTTTTCGCTTTCTCAGTCATGGGTCACCTGTGTCGTCGAATCAGCGGCATTATGCAGAAGCAGAGGGGTTGTCTCGGCTCACCGCGGGAGCTTGTCTGCACCACGGGCGCGGTGCTCGCAGCGCCGCGGCACTCGCTCGCCTCACGGACTAGGCCTCACCCGATCACGGTCCGTAAGATCACGGTGGTCGAGATCACGCGCCACACGAAAACCGAAATAGCTGTAGCGCGCATCGTTGGGGTCGCGACCGCGGAACGTCAGACGGTTGCGGGTGGGCCTCGTCATCCAGCCCCCGCCGCGCACCGACCACTTTTCACAGCCCGCGTCGCCCGCCACCGCAGACCCATCGCTGGGCGCACCGTCGTAGGTCAAGCGATAGCAATCAGCCACCCACTCCCCCACGTTGCCGAGCATGTCGTAGAGACCGAAACCGTTGGCCTTCAGTCGGCCCACCGGTGCGAGTTCCGCATAGCCGTCGTCGCAATCGGCGTAGCCCCAACCGAAATCCTGTAATGCACGCGCGCGCCGATCGTAAAGATTCGCCTGCCCACAGCCGAGATCAGCATTGCTGCCCCACGAGTAGATTCCGGCACTACCACCGCGTGCCGCGTACTCCCATTCGGACTCGGAGGGCAATCGATAGGCGTGGCCCGTTTGCGCACTCAACCAGCGCACGTACGCCAGCGCATCGACGCGCCCGACGCACACCACTGGCATATCCTTCGTCGCGGGTTGCGAAAATCCGGGGGCTTGCCAGCCTGCCGTAGGCTCGTCTCGCCACCCGACTTTGCCCGCCGGCACGCTCGCGGCCCCTTGGATCCGACCGCCTGGCGCCACCCGGTAGCCGCTCACGGCCACGAAGCGCGCAAACTGCTCTACCGTGATCTCAGTCAGCCCGAGGGCGAAAGCTCGCGCGATCCGCACCTCGCGCACCGGCCCTTCGGGCCGCCCTGCTTCGCCATCGAGATCCGAGCCCATTAAAAAACGACCCGCTGGTACGGTCACAAGCTCAGGGCAGTCAGCGCAATCACGCCACGACGGACCGAGGGTTTGCGCCCGTACGGAGGCCCCCAGTCCGAGCACGACGATCGCGAGGCACTGCAACCCCGCGAACACGGTTCGCCTCACGTGACCGCGCCTCGCGTCTTGCCGTGATGCTCGAGGGTCATGTGGTACTGATACGCATCGGCGCGGTACAACGCCACGACGCGTTCCACCGGTCGGCCTTCGTGATCGAACACGGTTCGCGACAGCCGCAGCAGGGGCGCGCCTACCTCCACACCGAGTGCCCGAGCCGCCTCAACTCCGGCGAGCGTCGCCCCGATGAATTGATCGGCGCGCGCGACGCGTATGCCCACGGTGCCGAGCAACTCGAACATCGGCTGTCGCGCCATCTCGGCAGGGTCCACTCGACGTGCCACATCGAGCGGAACATAGGTGGTGATGAGCCCGAGCGGAACCCCTTTCACGGTGCGCACGTGCGTGGCGCGCTGCACTCGTGAGTCTTCATCGACTGCGAGCGAGGCACGCGTCTCGTCGTCCGGGTCGATGTCACTGACGGTGAGATCGCGAACCTCCGTAGCCGCCGCGAGACCGGCCACTTGGCTGCGCACGTCGTTGATATCGAGCGAACCCGCAGATCGCGCCCGGGAGATCTGCACGAACGTGCCGCGGCCCTGCTGTCGCAGCAACCAGCCCTCCTTCGCCAAACTGTCGATGGCCTTGCGCACCGTAATGCGCGACACGCCGAACATCTCGCAGAGCTGAGGTTCCGTGGGAATCTGTTCGCCCGGCTTGTAGGTACCGTCGCGCACCCATGTGCGCAGCGTCACGTACACCTGGTGATATCGCGGAGAGGCGATGGCCGTATGCATGCGACTCGTTCCTGCCCGTATCAGTCCAACACCAACCCGCCCGAGAGGTTCATCACCGTACCGGTAACGAATCCCGCAGCGGGGCTCGTCAAATAATCGACGGCGTGGGCGACGTCCTGCGGTGCGCCCAACCGCCCGAGCGGCACAGCATGACGCAGTTGGTCGAGCACCTCAGTCGAAAATCGTCCCGTGACCATCGGCGTATCGATCGGCCCGGGCGCCAGACAATTGACTCGAATCCGCTCAGGCGCCCATTCTTTGGCCAGATAGCGCGTGAAGTTAATGAGACCTGCCTTGGCCACGGCATAGGCCGGCCCTGACAAGCGGCTACCCCCGTTGAGTCCGTTGGTGGACGACGTGAGTATCAACGAGCCTTGGCTCGCTGCGAGGGATGCATGAACAGCCTTGGCGAGCAGGAAGGCGGAGGTCAGGTTGACGTCGATCACGCGTCGCCACTCGACGACGCTGACCTCGCTCAGCGGCCCCGCCCCGGCGGCACCGGCCAGATGCACCACATGATCGATGCGTCCGAACTCCGCGACAGCGGCCGCAACACCCGCCACGACCGAGGCCTCGTCGGTGACATCGACGCTCGCCACCGCCACGGGTGTGCCGCAGGGAATCGCGGCAAGTGACAGGTCGGTGGCAAACACGCGCAGGCCACGCTCACGCAAGCGCGCCACCGCCGCCCTGCCGAGGCCACCCGCTGCGCCCGGGTCACACGCGACCGGCGGACCCGCAGCCATCGATGTCATCGTTCGAACGCTCGCCTCAAGCGGCCTCGCTGCGAACGACGTTGGCGTACACGCCATCCAGCATGGAGAAGCGCATCTCCGCCGAGGCGCGAACGGCCGCGATGGCACGCTCCTGCGCCTCGGGCGAGGTCGCGTAGCGCGCCGTCAACTCGAGGCCGATGTGCGCGTGCTCGGTGTCGCCCTCGATGTGCACATGGAAGAATTCCATGTCGTCGTCACTGAAGCCCATCTTGCGCATGGCCTCGACGTACTTCGGATACAGGGTCGGCAACTGACCTTCGAGCGCTACCATGATGCCGGCGCAGGCTTCCGACAAATGGCGGATGCTGGAAAGTTCCCAGATCCACGCGCGCATCGCCCGCGTGGTCGGCAACACCTCACCGCTCTGCTCGGCGCGCAGGATTCGCTCATCGCTGACCCCGCAGGAGCGCGCGAACTTGCGCAGCAGATCCGGGTGGCGCTTCTCGGGGCAGGCGGGCATTTCCTCGCCGAGCAAATTTTCGAGCAAGTGTTGACGGGCATCGAGATCGGGCAGTCGCGCATAGAGTTGCGCGAATTGCTGCGGGATCGGGTCGATGTAATAGAAATGCTGGATGGCCCACTCGCCGAGTTGTGCGCGTGACAACTCGCCTGCTGCCCAAGCGCGACTAAAAATATGTCCACCGCCGTGCTTAGGCTGGCGGGCTGCCTCGAGGGCAGCAAAAAACTCGGCAGTGCTCATCATGGACTTCATCATCGGACTCCTTTGACTCTCTCGAACACTAATCGGTTGCACACTAATCTGATTTCAGACTCGCGGCCAGTAGGGATTTTCCGCCGACCCGAGCAGCTCCCTGGCGCGGCGCGCCGCGTCAGGAGGCACGGTCGCCACGAGCGGATAGTCCTTCGGCAAGCCGGCGCGCGCCGGTGCCGGGATGGTCGCATCGATCCCCATCTTGTCCGTGACCGAGACGCCCTCGGGCAACGACGGGTCGAGCGCCGAGCCCGAGAGCCCTGGCACCACGATGGCATCACGCGACCATTGCACACGCGTCGCCACGGCCCAGAGCATCGCATCGGTATTGAAAATGTCGACGTCCTCGTCGACCACGATCACGGTCTTCAAACGCCGATAGGCCAGCGCCCCGAGCAGTGCATCGCGAGCCTCCCCGCGCGCCGGATTACGTAGCTGCAGATAGGCATGGAAGCGACGACCTTCGGTCGGCACGTGTACATTCTCGAGCGAAGGGGCCACGGCCTTCACGAGCTCGTAGACCTTGCCCTCCATCGCCAAGTTGTCGGGCACGAGCATGTCCGTCAGCCCTGATGCGTAATCGTGGTAGAGCGCGTCTCGCCGACGCGTGACGCAGCCGACCTCGAATACGGGCGCCTGCACCGCGCCGCCCAGATAGCCTGTGTACTCCCCAAACGGCCCATCAGTCGTCAGCGCGCCAGGCGGCACGAACCCCTCGATGACGATTTCCGCGTCAGCGGGCACCATCACCTTTTCGCCGTGCAACACCGAGGGCACCACTCGCAGGGGCCGACCGAGCACGCCGCCCGCCGCCTGCCAATGACTCTCCGGATACTTGAGCTTGGCCTGCGTGCCCAGCAGCACGGCCGGATGATGGCCGATCCAGAACGCGACCGGCGCGGGTTCACCGCGGGCGTGGAACTTGCGCACGTTGCGCGCGTTGTGCGAGGCGGGATACGGGAAATAAGTCATGCGCCGCGGTTCCTGAACCCAGCAGCGTTGGATCGCGGTGTTATCGATGCCCGTGTCAGGATCGTAGGTCGTGGCATGCGCCGCAGTGAGATAGGGACCCGGCTCGTGTTCGTGCTGGGTCAGCACCGGCAACTCGAACAGACTCGCCGCATCGCCCCGCTGAATGATTTGCTGCACGGGTGCCTGATCACTGCGCAGGACCTCGGGGGCGATCCCCGCCCGCGTTCGTGTCGCGAACCATCGCGCGGTCTGTCGGTGATCTGGAATGCCGAGCGCCTTCGCCGTCAATTCGCGGCTTGCGGTGAGATTGGTCACGACCGGTATCGAAGATCGCGCGCCCGCGAGGTTACTGATCTGCGCGGCGCGCAAGATCGGATAACGCCGCTGCGTGTCGAGCTCGTGCTGCAGCGCGGTCAGTTCGTAGCGAGCCGACACGGGCGCCGCGATGTCCCATACCATCGCGGAATGTTCGTCGAGGAACTGGCGCAAGTCGCTCATCGGATTGCAATCACCGGTTCAAACGTTATAGTCGCATAATGACAGATCAGCGGCCCTTCCGGTAGGGGCCGCAACAACCTCAGGAGTGAAGCATGGTTCGCAGTGTGCAGCACGAGATGCTCGCGGTTCCGACCGCAGACGAGACTGCCCGCCAGCAATTTGTGGTCGCGTTCAAGCAGTCGCTGAATCGTGGCCTGCGCAGAACTCAAGGGGAGCTGTTCGAAACCGTCGTCGCCCCGGCCTGGGCTGCCGAGCACGGAGCCCCGCCTGAGACACGCGAGTCGATCCGCGAGGCGATGCAGGCTGATCCGGCGTACCGCAGCGGGTCGTCGTTGGCACGAGCGGCGCAGGAGCAAATGTGGATCGCAGTCGGCGACAGCATCTTCCGCGAGCGCAGTCGGCTGGCCGCGACCGCAGCTCGACTCACGCACCCCACTACGCGCCGAGGCAGCCTGTCGCTCGATCCGAATTTCACCCCGCCGCGAGGCGTGACGGGCGTAGACATTCATTTGCAACCGGGCGGCTACGCACTCGACCTCGGCGATGGCGATTGCTCGGCGGGAGCCCTCTACGAGTCGGGCGGCAACCTCTACGCCTTCGGCCAAGGCATCAGCCGCACCGACAGCAAAGCCGCGCACGTGCAGCGCTTCCTGCGCGAGCGTTTTCCGCATCTACAGCCGCGGCGCATTCTCGATATGGGCTGCTCGGCAGGCTCCGCGAGCGTGCCCTATGCCGAGGCCTTTCCCGAGGCTGAGGTCCATGCCATCGACGTGGGCAGCGGCATGCTGCGATACGCGCACGCCCGCGCCGAATCGTTCGGCGTGGCGGTGCATTTTCATCAGATGGATGTAGCGCATACCTCGTTCGAGGACGAGTCATTCGACCTGATCGTTTCGCACAACCTCATGCACGAGATCTCGGCACCGACCCGTCGCGGCATGCTGCGCGAAAGCCGACGTCTGCTGCGCCCGGGTGGCGTATGCGTGCACCAAGACGTGCCGCTGCGCTTTCAGGGACTCGCCGAGTTCCGCAAATTCGAGATGTCCTGGGACACGCTCAACAACCACGAGCCGTACTGGGAGGTCTACGCCAACGCCGATTTGCAACCGGAGCTGCGCGCTGCCGGTTTCGCGGCAGATTGCATACATGTCGGTAGTCTGCCCGCTGCGCAAGGCTCGCTACCGTGGTTCGTCGCCTGTGCCTGGAGACCCGAATGACCGTCACGATCAGCCGCTCTTTTTCCGTCAACCCGCATGTCACGAGCCTCATTGACGGCGAATCGGTCCCGCTGCGCGCCACAGGCGAGGATATCGCTGTAGTTAATCCGACCACCGAAGCGCAGATCAGTCAGCTGCGTGAGGCCGATGCAGAGGAAGTCGATGCGGCGGTCCGCTCGTCGCGACGCGCCTTCGACTCGGGTCCCTGGCCGCGCATGGACATCACCGAGCGCAAGGACATTCTCTATTCCATCCGCGATCATCTGCGCAAAAACGCTGAGGAGCTTGCCTACCTCGAGTGCCTGAATACCGGGCTGCCGCTGCACAGCGTGCGCGGCCACGTGCAGCGCATGGCGCGCAACTTCGAATTCTTCGCCGAAGTTGCGAGTACCGTGCACGGCGAGACCTACACCCAAACTTCAGGCTACCTCACCTACGTGACACGTGAGCCCAAGGGTGTCGCGGGTTGCATCGCGCCGTGGAATGCCCCCCTCGCCCTCGCCTCCATGCGCGTCGCGACCTGCATTCCCTGGGGCAACACCTGCGTCTTGAAACCCTCCGAATACACGCCGCTGTCGATGCGCCGGATGGTGGAAATCTTCCACGAAGCCGGTCTACCGCCGGGCGTAGTCAACCTCGTCAATGGTCGCGGCGCTGTGACCGGCAACGCACTCGTCGCCCACCCCGGCATCGACATGGTGGGGTTCACCGGCGGTACCGTCACCGGCCGTGCGATCGCGGCAGCGGCCGGGCGCAATCTCAAACCCGTGGCA
>JBJTBK010000050.1:0-5477 GCA_046091245.1 Nevskiaceae bacterium
ACCGCGATGCCGATCATGGAGGTCACGGCCTCCTGCGGTTTCCAGTCACCGCCGCATTTTTCCAAGTGCTATCGGCGCCAATTCGGCCGCCCGCCGAGTGCCGAGCGACGCGGGCAGGGCAGCAGCGACGTGTCCGCCCCAGCCGCTCGATAAGCGACAGTCGATGTCGTTCGCAGATAATTTATTGTCGCTAAACGGCTAGTTTCGCTGCGGTATGACGCTTACCATCGCGCAGCACAACTGGTGCCAAGAGGCCTGAAATGACTGAAGCCGCGGAAGGCGATTTCGACCTGCGTTCACTCGCCGACGATGAGTTGGTCGAGCAGGTACACGACGATCTCTACAATGGCATGAAGCCTGAGGTGGAAGAAGCCACGCGCATCTTCCTCGAGCGCGGCTGGGGCCCGGACAAGGTGCTCAATGACGCGCTCGTCGAGGGCATGCGTATCGTCGGCATCGACTTTCGCGATGGCATCTTGTTCGTCCCGGAAGTGCTGCTCGCGGCCAACGCCATGAAGGGCGGCATGGAGATCCTGCGGCCGCTGCTCGCCGAGACCGGTGCAGAGCCGATCGGCAAGGTGGTGATCGGCACGGTCAAGGGCGACATTCACGACATCGGCAAGAACTTGGTGTCGATGATGCTCGAGGGCGCGGGTTTCGAGGTCATCGACCTCGGCATCAACAACCCGGTGGAGAAGTACCTCGAGGCACTCGAGAAACACAAACCGGACATTTTGGGTATGTCGGCCCTGCTGACGACCACCATGCCGTACATGAAAGTCGTTATCGACACCCTCAAACAGAAGAACCTTCGCGAAAAGTACATCGTGCTCGTAGGCGGTGCGCCGCTCAACGAAGAGTTCGGTAAGGCCATTGGGGCCGACGCCTACTGCAGAGACGCCGCCATCGCGGTGGAGACCGCCAAGTCGATGATCGCTGCGAAGCGTGCCGCGGCGCGCGCGCACTGACGGATTGACGTGGCCAGCTCCGGCCGCCAACTGGTCATTGCCTGCGGTGCCCTAGCGCACGAGATCGCAGCCTTGCGCAAGGTGCATGGCTGGCTCGCGCTTGATGTGCACTGTTTGCCCCCCGAGCTGCATAACCGGCCTGAGCGCATTGCACCGGCGGTGCGCGAGGCGATCGAGTCTCAGCGCAATCAGTATCAGGAAATTTTTGTGGCCTATGCCGATTGCGGTACGGGCGGAGCGCTGGATGCGGTGCTGCGCGAGACGGGCATCGAACGTATCGAAGGCGTGCACTGTTATGAGTTCTACGCCACGGCCGAGCGCTTTGCGCAACTCGCCGAAAGCGAGCCGGGGACTTTTTTCCTCACCGACTTTTTGGTGCGGCACTTCGAGCGTTTGGTGTTTCGGGGTCTCGGCCTCGATCGGCATCCCGAGTTGCACGCGCAGTACTTCGGCAACTACCGCCGGCTGACCTACTTGGGGCAGCGAGACGATGCGGACAATGCCGACGCCGCGCGTGCGATCGCGGCGCGTCTCGGTCTCGAGTATCACTTCGAGCACACCGGCTATGGTGGTCTCGAACGCAGTTTGCAACGTTTCACCTCCCGGGAGGCGCGTCACTGATGGCGAGTCTGATCATTATTTCTTGGCGCGATATTCCCTCGCAGGTCGTGGTCAAACGCGGTCGCGAAACCTCCAAGATCATGCTCTCGGCCCGATTCCAGGAAGCCGTCGATCGCGCAGCGATGCGCGCCGGCCAGGGTGGGTCAGACGCCTACATCGCCGAGTGGCAACGCAGCGCGCCCGTGCCTTGCGGTGAAGATCTGCAGGCCGAGGCAGCGGCCGCGGCGCAGGCTATCGAGGCGCGTTACAGCGACGAGGATCTCGACAAGCTCATTCGCGCCAAGGGCCTTGCCACGCCTGACGGGGGGGGCTGATCGTGTATCGCGTGCGGCTGTGGTCGGTGCGTCATGCGCACGGCCTTAATGCGCTGTATCGCGCACTGGAGAACCTGCTCGTGGTCTTGCGCCCGCTCGCCAAACTGGTGGGCGGCGGCGCGAGACTCGAGCGTCCGATGGCGGCCGTCGAACGGGGCGTGAAGGGCTTCATGTTCGATTGCACGATGTGCGGGCAGTGCGTGCTGAGCGCCACCGGCATGTCGTGTCCGATGAACTGCCCCAAGCAATTGCGTAACGGCCCTTGCGGCGGTGTACGTGCCAACGGTCACTGCGAAGTGCTGCCTGAGATGAAGTGCGTTTGGGTACTCGCCTGGGAAGGCAGCCAGCGCATTCAAGGCGGCACCGAGTCCCTGCAACGCGTGCAGTTTGCGGTTGATCGTCGGATGCAGGGCAAATCCTCTTGGCTGCGGGCGGTACGTGAGCGGGTTGCCGGAGTCACACGATGAGATTCGGTGACGAACCGGCGCCTGGCGCGCCGTTGCCGATGCTGCCGGGGCATGTGTCGCCCGGCCGCTTCGAGCGCGTGTTGCGCGCCGGCACGTTTGCCGTGACCGCGGAACTCGCGCCGCCGGATTCGGCTGATCCAAACGAGGTCTATGCCCGGGCGCGAATTTTTGACGGCTACGTCGATGCCATCAATGCCACCGATGGCAGCGGCGCGAACTGCCATCTGTCGAGCCTGGGCGTCTGTGCGCTGCTGACGCGAGTCGGTTATGCGCCGATCATGCAGATCTCCTGCCGGGATCGAAACCGCATCGGCATCCAAGGCGACATCCTCGGTGCGGCAGCGATGGGTGTGTGCAATGTTCTTTGCCTCACGGGCGATGGCGTGCAGGCCGGCGATCATCCGCAGGCCAAGCCGGTGTTCGATCTCGACAGCGTGTCGCTGCTGGGCCTCGCGCGTACGTTGCGTGATGAACAAAGATTTCAAAGTGGCCGCAAGCTGACCCAGGCCCCGCGGGTGTTGCTCGGTGCGGCGGAAAACCCCTGTGCGCCGCCCTTCGACTGGCGGGCGCGAAGACTCCTCAAGAAAATCGAGGCGGGTGCACAGTTCATCCAGACGCAGTACGTCTACGATGTGCCGCTGCTGCGCCGATTTCTGCAACAGCTCGAGGATCTCGGTGGGCTCGATCGCGCTTTCCTGTTGATCGGCGTGGGTCCGCTGCGCTCGGCCAAGGCGGCCGAGTGGATGCGCACTAACGTGCCCGGACTCCATGTGCCCGACGCATTGATCGCTCGCTTGCGTGGCGCCGAGGATCAGGCGCGTGAGGGTCGCAACATCTGCGTCGAACTTATTCAAGCAATCCACGGCTTGCGCGGCGTGCATGGCGTGCACGTCATGGCGTATCGCCAGGAAGAGACGGTCGCTGAAGTGATCGATCGATCTGGTGTGCTGGCGGGTCGCGTGACGTGGTACCCGACCCGAGACGTTTCCCCACAGAGCTGCGAGCTCACAGCCGATAAGGTGGCATCATGACCGATACCGTCATCAGTTCCGCAACCAAGGAAGTCGTCATCGGCTTCGACCGACCGTTCGTCATCATCGGCGAACGCATCAATCCGACGGGTCGCAAGATCCTCGCGGCAGAGATGGCCGCGGGCGATTTCAGTCGTGTGGAGTCCGACGCGCGGGCGCAGGTTGAGGCAGGCGCTCACATGCTCGATGTCAACGCCGGCATCCCGCTCGCTGATGAGCCAGCGATCCTCGCGCGCGCTGTGCAGATCGTGCAGTCGATCACCGACGTGCCGTTGTCCATCGATTCGTCGATCGTGGCGGCGCTCGAGTCGGGCCTCGCGGTGTACAAAGGCAAGGCACTCGTGAACTCTGTAACCGGAGAAGAGGAGCGGCTTGAGCAGGTGCTGCCGCTCGTCAAAAAGTATGGCGCCGCGGTGGTTGCGATCTCGAATGACGAGACCGGCATCTCCGAGGATCCGGACGTACGCTTTGCGGTAGCCAAGAAGATCGTTGAGCGCGCTGCCGATTACGGCATCCCGCGCAGTGACATCGTTGTCGATCCGCTCGTGATGCCAATCGGCGCCATCAACCAAGCCGGTGTGCAGGTGATGCGTTTGGTGCGTCGCTTGCGTGATGAGTTGCGGGTTAATACGACCTGCGGTGCGTCGAATGTCAGCTTCGGCCTGCCGAATCGCGATGGCATCAATGCCGCCTTCCTCACCATGGCGATTGCCTCGGGGATGACCTCGGCCATTACCAACCCGCTGCATGGCGACACCGTGCGCGCCTGTATGGGGGCCGACGTCATGATGGGTCACGATCCTGACTGCTCACGTTGGATCCGCAAGTTTCGCGAACCCCCACCGCCGGGGGCGGCGGGTGACAACCCGGCGGCCCGCGGCCGTCGCGAGGGCGGTTTACGACGTCGCTCGACGGGTGGCGGCGCGACCGGTTAAGGGCGCGAGAGGTTCAGGAGGGGTTCCGCAGTGAGCGATTCCGACGCACTGGTCGTGTTTTTAACGTCTGGCAAGCGTGGGCGATTTGCCATGGGCACGCCGCTGTTGCAGGCGGCGCGCGAATTGGGTGTCGATATCGACTCCGTGTGCGGCGGGCGAGGGCTGTGCGGCCGCTGCCAAGTGATCGTGGCTGAGGGCGAGTTCGCCAAGCATGGCGTCCGCTCTGGCGCCGACAGCGTCTCCGCGCCGGGTGAGGTCGAAGCCCGAAGTGCACGGCGCAAAGTGCTCAAGAGCGGACAGCGACTGTCTTGCCAGGCTCAGGTGTGCGGCGATGTCGTCGTCGATGTGCCGCCGGCAAGCCAAGTGCATCGGCAAGTCGTGCGCAAGGCGGCTGAGGTTCGCGAGATCGAACTCAATCCGGTCCTGCGCCTGCATTACGTCGAGGTGCGCGAACCCGACATGCACGACCCCTCGGGCGATCTGCGACGTCTGCGCGATGCGTTGGAGCGCGAGTGGCAGTAGACCGATCTCGGCATTGATCTGGCTACGCTGCGCAATCTGCAGACGACGTTGCGGGCGGGTCAGTGGAAAGTGACCGTGGCGGTGCATGGCGGGCGGCAGATCGTCGGCATTTGGCCTGGGTTCCACGAGCGGGCGCTCGGGATGGCGGTGGACATCGGTTCGACGACGATCGCTGCGCACCTCTGCGATCTTGGTACCGGCGAGGTGTTGGCCTCGGCGGGCATGATGAATCCGCAAATCCGCTTTGGCGAAGATCTGATGAGTCGCGTGTCGTACGCGATGATGAATCCGGGTGGCGCCGAACAGATGACGACGGCGGTTCGCGAAGCGCTCTCGTCGCTCGCGGCAGAAGTTGCACGTGAGGCCGACACGACGGCGGACAGCATTCTCGAACTCACTCTCGTCGGTAACCCGATCATGCATCACTTGGTGCTTGGCCTCGATCCGACGGAACTCGGTGGTGCGCCGTTCGCACTCGCCATCGACTCGGCCGTCGAGCAGACCGCAGGATCGCTCGGTATCGAGGTGCATCCAGGGGCTCGCGTGTACGTGTTGCCCTGCATCGCCGGACACGTCGGCGCTGACACCGCAGGCATGATCCTGGCGGAGCGGCCCGATC
>JBJTBK010000051.1:0-8701 GCA_046091245.1 Nevskiaceae bacterium
AGATTCCGCCTGAGGCGCCTACCGTGGGCGACAGTTCACCGAGCGATGCCGTCACGACCAGTTGAGTCAGTGCGGCGGCGAGAACGCTCGCAAAATAGAATTTCAGGAAATTCTTTGCGCCCCAGTACTGTTCGAGTTCGCTACCGAAGCTGACGAGCCCGATCATGTTGAAGGCGATATGGGTCAGGCTGCCATGCAGGAACGCATAGCTCAGCAATTGCCACGGCTGGAAGCCATTGCCGAGTGGCCATAGCGCAAATTCCTCGAGCAACCCGTGGTCCCAAAACTGCAACGCGAACACGCCGAGATTGGCGAGCAGCAGGCCGCGTACGCAGGGACCCATGCTGCCAAACATCAGTGAGCGTCCAACCAGGCGAACAGTCGCTGACAGAAACGGATCTTCTGCTCCTTACCGGCAACCACGTGGGCGAGATCGTCCCACGTTTCACCTACGGCGCCTGGAATGGCGTGTTCGATGGGCAGCGTCGTGCGCGGGCTCGTGACGATGTCGAGCGCGGCGTGAATGACGAGGGTTGGGCAACGGACCGCGGCGAGACGGGCGCGCGAATCAAAAGCGATGCAGGCATCGACCAAGCGCGAGTGCGCCTCGTAGCGACCGTTGAGTTCTTTCCACCCGCCCTGCGGTCCGAGCAGCTTGTCCTTGTGCGCGTTGTAGTACTCGGGCGTGAAAGACATCAGCGTCACCAACTTCTGAAAGGCCAAGAATCCGGCATCGCGGTGCACTGATCGAAACATGTCGAGTTGATCGCGCAGGAAGCTGTCGACTTCGCACCAGGCGCCCGTGTTGAGCATGCTGCGCGCGAGATCGGGGCGGCGCAGGGCGATTTCTTGGGCTACGCAGGCGCCCATGCCGACGAGTCCGATCAGGTGTACGTTGCGCAAGTTCAGGTGATCGAGCAGGCCGATGGCGTCTTCCGCATGCAGCGCCATCGTCGAGGGTATTGAAAGATCATCGCTCGATTGGCCGATCCCACGATAGTCGAAGATGATGACCTGGTTGCGCTCGGTCAGTCCGCGTGCCAAGTGATGGTGGTTATCGCGACAAAAACTGCCCCATCCGCCCATGCACAGCACCGGATCGCCTTGGCCGATCACTTCGTAGTACATGTCGTGATTGTTGATGCGAGCAATGGGCATGGTGGCTCCGATTTAGAAGGGCTTGGTAACGCCCAGAAAGGCGATGGCGATCAGCAGGGCGTAGAGCCCGAGCACGTAACGGATCGCGCCATCCACGGCGGCGCTGATGCGTGCTTCGAGTGCCGGTGAGCTGCCTTCGGTCGCCAATTGTACGAAGGCGGGGCCGATAGGTCGGAAGGCGAAGTCGATGCCGATGCCCAGCGCGAAAATCAGCGCGAACAACAGCAGCTTCGCCCCGAACCAAGCGCCCGGCAACCAGCCGTTCCCGCCGAGTGCATCGAGGGCGAGGTAGCCGAGCACGACGAGCAGAACCGCTTGCAGGCCCAGATGCACTCGGTTGAGTTGCTCGGCGCGCGGCGTGCCCTCATGGCGCCCGATGGCAAAGAGTAGGGCGATCCAGCCTACCGCGACCGCCCAGGCTGCGATGAAGGCTGCTGCGGGGACCACGGCGAAGCCACCGGAGGCCGTGACATGCAGGCCGACCGGGAACATGACCGCGAAACATAAGCGGGGGACAAGATCGATGGCCACGGCCATGCGCAGGGCGAAGGCTCGCTCGGCGAAGCTCAGTTCGGGGCGTTTGGCAGCCCGTGCCAGCAGCAGCACACCGAGGTCAGCGCCCAGCCAGTAGACGAGCAGCATGACGTGGAGGAAAACCCAGAGCGAATGTTCCATGATCCGATTCTACGAAATGTCATCGGGGAATACCTGTCTATGGGTGCCGAGTCGTACGTCCTGATCAAGTTGTTGCACATCCTGCTGTTCGTCTATTGGCTGGGTGGTGATATCGGCGTGTTCTACTCGGCGCGATTCGTCCGCAACCCATCGCTTGGCCGAGAGGCCCGGCAGACGGCGCTTCGCATCATGGGCTGGGTCGATCAGATCCCGCGTTACTGCTTGGTGTTGATGTTGCCGGTCGGCTATACGCTCGCGCTGCAAATTGGCGTGGTGAAACTGCCGCCGATCTTTCTGACTTTGCTATGGGTGATCGGTGCCGCATGGCTCGCGATGGTCTGGGCCATTCACCATTACCAGGGCACGCCGCGGGCGGACCGGCTGCGCAGTATCGATCTAGTCTGGCGCATTGTGTTGGCCTTCGGTCTGGTGTGGGATGCCGTGCAGGGCTTCCAACGCACGGGGCATCTTTACACCGACTGGATCTCGATGAAGTTCCTGATCTTCGCCGCACTCATTGGCTGCGGCATCATGATTCGCGTACTCGGCAAACCGATCGGCCCTGCGTTGCGGGCCATCCTCGCCACTGGATCGACGCCGGAACTCGAGGCACAGGTGGGGCGCGGCTTTAGTCGCACGCGGCCGTTCGTGCTCACGATCTGGGTGCTGCTCGTGATCGCGGCCTGGGTCGCACTCGCCAAACCAGAGCTGCAATGAAGCATCGCGCCTTGCGCGGGCGGATCGCCTACTTGCACGATCGCGATGGCGAGCGGGGGCGCGAGTGGTTCAGCATCAGCGTGCAGGACGATGGCACGCGCACCTTGCGTGCGCAGTGCGAAATGGACGATGAAGATCTGCTACGCGATGTGACCTACACGGTTGATGGTGCTTGGCGACCACTCGACGCCTTTGTCAGGCTCACTCGAGCGCAGCGTTTTGTCGGCAGTGCGTGGTTTCGTTTTGACGACCGCGGCGCCGAGTGCGAGTCGTGGACTGCCAATGACGGGCGAGTCTCGCAACGCGTGCCCTTGGCGCAGCGTCCGCGGGTGTTCGCGCCGCATCCGCTCGTGGGCGATGGTTGGCAGGCGGCCGCCTACGACTTCAGCGCAGGCCCGGGGCGACAGCGCATCGAACCCTGCACCAACAGTTCGCCCAGGCACGATGGCGGCTCCGGCCCAGCCATCGGTGTCGTGCACAAGGACATCGAGTATGTCGGCGATGAAACCTTGACGGTTGCAGCGGGCACATTTCGGGTGCGGCATATGCGCATCCACCACCTCATGCCCTGGATGCGCGACTGGACGCCACTCGAATTTTGGGTGACGGCGGAGGACTGCCTGCTGGTGCGAATGCGCTGGGACACGCTCAGCAGTACCTACGATCTCGTCGAGCTCGAGGGCTCGCCGCGTTAGGCCGCAGGCACCTGCATGCCGCGCTGCACGGCAGGGCGTGCACCGACGAGTGCCGCCCCTCCGGCCAGATGGGGATGCGCATCGAGCGAGCCCGGGAAACGCTTCATCGATACGGTCGCGACCGGGTAGGCGATGATGTCAGCGATGCTGTACTCGTCACCGGCCAGATACGTGGTCTTGCCGAGTTGCTGTTCAAGCACGCCCGCCATGCGCAGACAAAGCTTGTCGTAATAGCTGATCGCCCACGGTAACTTTTCGGGTGCGACGACGTTGAATGCGAACTGTCCGCTGAAGGCGGGGCCGACATCGCCCGAGATGATGCCAACCCACTCCAGGGTTCTTATCCGAGTGCGGCCGGACGCGGCGAGCAGACGGGCGGATTTTTCAGCCAGGTAAATCAGGATCGCGGCCGAGCCGTAGACCGCAAGCGGCGCGCCATCATCGGTGGCGTGATCGACGATCGTCGGCAGTCGCGCCACGGGATTGATAGCCAGAAACTGCGGGTCGAAATTATCGCCCTTACGCAGGTCGTAACTGTGGACCCGGTAGTCAAGCGCGAGCTCCTCGAGCATGATCGAGGCCTTGTAGCCGTTCGCGGTCGGCACGGTGTGCAGATCAATCATGCGGTGATGATGCAGGAGGGGTATTGATGACGCAAATACTCAGAGGCTTCGTGTCCATCGCCGAGGGACAGGTGCATTATCGACGGATCGAGCGCGCGCACGGTCGCCCGCGGTGGATGGTGCATGCCTCGCCGTCCTCAAGTCTCGGTCTGGTCGGCTTGATGCGCGAGTTTGCGCGCACGCGTCCTGTTTTTGCCCCCGATACGCTCGGCAACGGCGACTCTGCGCCGGCCGCGCCCGAGTCTCCAGACATCGCCTACTACGCCGACTCGAGTCTGCGCGTGATGGATGCGCTCGGCATCGAGCAGGCCGATTTGTACGGCAGTCACACCGGCGCGCACATCGTGGCGGAAATGGCGATCGCACAGCCGCATCGTTTCGGTCGCGTGATCCTCGATGGCATCGGCATGTTCAGCGCTGAGCGTAAGCGTGAGTATCTGACGAACTATGCGCCGGCGATCACGCCTGATGCCTTCGGCTCGCAAATCCATTGGGCATGGCACTTCGTGCGCGATCAGGCGTGGTTTTTTCCGTACTTTCGTCGCGATGCGGCGCACCTGCGCGGCATCGACATGCCGAGCACCGAGGTGTTGCACGAGACCACCGTGGAGGTGCTCAAGGCCGTGCGCACCTACCACAAGGCCTATCGCGCTGCGTTCGCCCATCCTGACCGCGAGCGCTTGCCGCTGATCACACGGCCCACGCTCGTCATGGCGGATGCCTTCGACCCGCTCAAAGAGGGTGTCACCGAGGCGGCCGCCTGTATTCGCGGTGCACACAGTCGCATCTTCAGTGATGCGGATGCGACCACGAAGATGACGACGCTGGAGCGCTTTCTCGATGAAGGCGTGTTGTGATGTCGACTACGGCGCGCGAAGGTCGAGCCATCGAGCGGGACGCAATGCCGTCAGATTGTCATCTCGCCAGCCAATCACACGCTGTGACACCAAACGCCGACTGACAAGGTAGTACAGGGGAATCAGCGCGCGATCATTGACCAGCAACTGTTCGGCCTCAGCCAACAACGCCAGGCGTTTGGCGGGATCGGTACTGCGCGCGGCCGAATCCAGCAGCTGCTCGAATGACTCGTTGTCGTAGGCACCGCCGTTCGAGGGACTGCCGCGGCGCAGAAACGAGAAAAATCCGGTCGCATCGAGGTAGGGTGAAAACAGTGCCGCACGCACCACCTCGAAATCGCCGTTGCGTGTGGCCACCTCGACCACTTGGCGCTCGGCATTGCGCAGCGACACCTTGACGCCGATCTGCTGCCACATTGCCGCAATAGCGACGGCGACTTTCTTGTGCTCCTCACTCGTGTGGTACAGCAATTCGAGTTCGAAGGGGCGCGCCGGGCCGTAACCCGCCGCGCGCATCAACTGGCGAGCGAGTGCCACGCGATCGGCCTGGCTGCCATTCACCGTCCGTGCCTTGGGAAAACCCGGTACACCCGGCGGGATGAGACTCCACGCGGGTCGATCACCGGCGCGGACGATGTTGCGCGTCAATACATCGCGATCGATGGCGAGCGCGAGCGCGTGTCGGATGCGCACGTCGCGGAACTTGGGCAGGCGCTGGTTGAAAATGTAGGCGGTAACGCCGAGCGAGGGCGCGAGCCGCAGCTCGCGCGGCGCCTCAGCCCTCAGCCAGTCAAGTTTCTCCGGCGGAAAGTTGGTGAGTGCGTCCAGATCGCCCGTCAGGAATCGGCGTAAACCCGAATTCAGATCACCGATCGCGTGGTACTCGACACCATCCAATTTGACTGAGGCGGCCGCGTGAAACCGCGGGTTGCGCTTTACACGCACCGGTTGTCCCGGTATCCAACTCGACAGCACAAAAGGCCCGTTGCCGACAAAGTTTTCAGGCCGCGTCCAGGCACGGCCATGCTTCTCGATGACGTGCCGCGGCAGGGGCGCAAACACGGGGAAGGCGACGATCGAGGGGAAATACGGCGCGGGCAGCGCGAGACGAACGCGCACCGTGCGCGCATCGCGCGCACTGACGCCGAGGGTTTCCGGTGGGCGCTCGCCTCGCAGTACCGCACGACCACCCTCGATGAGATCGATCCAAGCGGCGAGACCCGTAGCGGCCGTTGCCGGGTCGGCAAGCCGCCGCATCGACCAGACGAAGTCCGTCGCCGTGATGGGACGCCCGTCGGAGTAGGTGAGGCCCGCGCGCAGGGTGAAGGTGTAGGTCAGGCCATCCGCACTCATTTCGTAGCGCTCCGCCGCACCCGGCACCGGTCTGCCGCGCGCATCGAGAGTCAACAGGCTTTCAAATAAGTCGTTGTTGACGATCAGGGCGGGCGCGGCAACGGCGGCGTGAGGATCGAGCGAGTCGGGCTCGCCCGGGTGACCGCTGCGCAACACGCCGCCGGCCTCAGCGACCGTGGCTGCGGCGCACAGCACGAAGAGAGCGATCAGACGTCGCATCATTCCTGCTGCGGCAAGCGGCCAGCGCCGGTCGCGGGGCTCTGCTGCGGCGCCACCAACACACCACGCCGTGTCAGATCCGCGATGACGTCGGCTTCGACACGCCGATTGTCGGCGACGCCCGTCCCGGGTTGCTCTGCCCAGCCATCGAGGGGCCAGTTCTGCGCAGCGGCGTAGATCGGGGCGTGGATGCCCGGCGACAGTTCGGCGAGGAAATTCAGGCTCGCGCGAGCGCGCCGACGGCGGAGCGCCTCGATGTCTATCTCGGCGGTGATCTGCGTCTCGCCGGCTGACTCGGCCATGTTGAGCACCTTGCCGTTGAAGTCGATGATCTGCGAGTGACCGTGAGAGACGTCCGCAGGACCCTCGCCATCCTGCACGGGGCCGCAATTGGACATTGCGAGGTAGGCGTGATTCTCGTATGCGCGCACGCGGCGCGCGAGCTCCCAACCCCCATCTGGCAAATGGTAACTGCTGCGCCCTTCACTCGAGATGTGCAGGAAGATTTCCGCGCCCTGCAGCGCAAGGCAACGTGTGACTTCCGGAAAGTTGATGTCGTAACAGACGAGACAGCCGAGGTTGCCGAGCGGTGTGCGCAGCACAGGAAAGAGGGAGGCAGCGCCCCCGTAGCGGCGAGTGTATTCGGTGTAGACATCGCCAGGGCGCGTCTTGCCGGTCATGGCGTAGAGCTTGCGGTAGACGAGTGCCAGTTCGCCTTGTGGGTTCAGGATAAAGGCGGTGTTCCAGAATCGGCCTGGGAATTCGTCCAGCACCTCGTAAATCATTCCCGCCACATAACAGCCGGCACTCGATGCGGCACGTCCCAGTGTGGCGAACTCCGGTCCGTCGAGTCGTAGCGAGGCGTCGATCCAATCCTCGTTGCTGCGCCCCGGCTGGAATCCATGCAAAAAGAATTCGGGGAAGACGACGAGTTTGCTGCGCGAGTGGCGTTGCGCCACGCGGATGTGCTCGCAAGCGCGCTCGAGGTTTTCGCGCAGCGCTTCGCGTCGTAACGGCGCATCGCCTTTGAAGACCGGTTTGACGGTCGGTTGCACGACAGTGAGATTCCAAGGTTCCAGCATGGCGAATTCCGTATGTGGGAAATAGTCTCGGTATATGGGCTCTGGTATGTTGCCGAGTATGTCAGCCGTCACACCGCTCAAGCGTACTGCCATCATCGTCACCGACTTGCGCCAATCGCTCAAGTTCTACCGCGACGTGCTCGGCATGAATATCTGGGTGCAGGGCAAGGCAGGGAAAGAACTGCCCGCCTTGTTTCGTCTGCTCGGTGCACCGCCGTGCACCACACGCTGGATCATCCTGCAGTCGGAGAACGTCGCTTGGGGCATGGTGGGTTTGTTGGCACTCAGCAAGCCCGCTCCGCCGCTCGATCGGCATCGATCGCGCAAGCGTGCCAACCGCGGCGAGGCGTGCCTGGTATTCCATACTCCGGATGTCGAGTCGATTCACCGCGGCGCCGTCAAATTGGGACTCGACATCCTTTGTCCGCCTACGCTGCTGGAGCTCGCTGCGCACGGCGTCGTGTCAAAGGAAATGACGCTGCGCGACCCCAACGGCGTACTGGTGAATTTCATCCAGAACATCCAGGGCGGCAGCGTCGGGATTTCCAATCGGTTTCCGGGCTTGCGACGCGCGCCGGTCAGGAAGCGCCGTAGCGGTGCATCTTCACAGGATCGATCGGGATGATGGTGGCCTTGAGTTCGGTGAAGAACTCGAGACTGGCCTGCGGGCCATCGCGACCAATGCCGGATTCCTTGTAGCCGCCGAAGGGCGCGCGCAGTTCACGCATCATCGGCGTGTTGACCCAGACGGTGCCGGCACGGATCTCGCGGCTGCAACGCATGACGGTCGATAGATCCTCGGACCACACGTAGGTGACGAGACCGAACTTCGAAGAGTTGGCGATCTGGATCGCCTCATCGAGGGTGTCGAATACAAGGAAGGTCGCGAAAGGACCAAAGATTTCTTACTGGCACACGCGCGAGTCGTTGTGCGGTGCGAGAACGGCGGTCGGTTCGATGAAAAACCCCGTCTCGTGTTGGGCGGAGCGGCGGCCACCGGTGAGCAGCGTTGCGCCATCGGCTTGTGCCACCTCGACGTAGGACAATACGCGTTCCATGTGCTGCCGGAACGCCAGTGGACCGATCTCTGTCGTGGGTAGCATCGGGTCGCCGAGCCGGATCTTGCGCGCACGCTGCACGAAACGCTCAATGAGTGCATCCGCAATACCCCGCTGCACGAGGATGCGTGACCCTGCGAGACATTGCTGACCGTTGTTGCCGAAGATGCCGGCCAAGGCCCCATCGAGAGCGCGTTCGACATCGGCCGTATCGAAAATGATATTCGCCGACTTGCCGCCAAGCTCGAGTGCCACGGGTGTGAG
>JBJTBK010000052.1:0-66255 GCA_046091245.1 Nevskiaceae bacterium
CTATCTGTCTGGCGAGCGAAGCGGAGATCGGTAGCCGCCGGATTCTTTGACCCGTCGCAGCGGGGAGCGCGTTGCTCACCGCCGGGGCGATCGGCGGGGTGGCGGGTTCGCCGACGCCCCCGCTCGGCCCGTCGCTATCGACGATGCGTACGTCGATGGCGGGCGTATCGGCGAGTCGCAGCACCGGATAGGTGTCGAAGTTGCTTTGCACGGCAGCGCCGCCTGCGATGGTGATCTCACCGCTGAGTGCAGCCGACAAACCGTACACGATGCCGCTTTGCATCTGTGCGACCACTTGGTCCGGGTTGACGGCGAGTCCGCAATCGACGGCGCAAGTGACACGATGCACGCGGACTTGTTTGTCGCTGACGGAGACTTCCGCCACCTGCGCCACGATGCTGTTGAAGCTTTCCTGCAGCGCGATGCCGTGAAAGTGGCCCTTGGGCAGAGGCTTACCCCAGCCCGCGGCGGTGGCAGCCTTGTCGAGTACGGCCAGGTGCCGCGGTTTGCCCGCGAGCAGCGCGCGGCGATATCGATACGGGTCCTGACCGGCAAGATTGGCGAGCTCGTCGATCACGGAGTTGGCCACAAAGCCGTTGGCCGAGTGACCGACCGAACGCCACCACAGTGATGGCACGGTTTCGTTGGTGTTGTGCACTTCGGCACGCAGGTTCGGAATCGCGTAGGGCATATCAGCCGAGCCTTCCAGCGTCGACGGGTCGACGCCTTCTTTGCTGACTGCCATCTTGCCGAGTGCGGTATTGGCCAGCACGGGCTTGCTGACGACACGATGGAAATAGGCGATCGGTAGCCCATCGGCGCCGATGGCAGCCTGTACGCGGTTGAGACCGAACGGTCGGTAGTAGCCGCCGCGAGTATCGTCTTCGCGTGTCCACACCACTTTCACTGGGCGATTGAGCCCCTTGGCGACATGCGCTGCTTCGACCGGAAAGTCGGAGGTGCCGCTGGCACGACGACCGAAGCCGCCGCCCAAGAACATGGTGTTGACCTTGACGTTGGCTGCGGGGATACCGAGTGCAGCCGCTACGAGTTGTGCGTCTTGCGACTGCCCCTGCGTGCCCAGCCACATTTCGCAGCGATCGTTCTTGACCCACGCGACGGCGTTGAGCGGTTCCATGCAGGCGTGTGCGAGGTACGGCAGTTCGTATTCGACGTCGATTTTGCGACGGGCGTCACGGAGTGCCGCGATGGCATCACCCTGGTTTTTAGCGAGCAAACCCGTACGCGCGAGCAGCGCGCGACGCTCGGTACGCATGCTTTCGGTGGAGAGCGTGGCTCCTGGACCATCCTGCCATTCGACGCGTAGTGCCTCGCGGCCCTTCAGAGCGGCCCAGGTGTGCTCCGCGATCACGGCAACACCGCTCGGGATCTGTTTAACCTCGACGACCCCGCGTACTGCTTTTGCTTGTGAGGCATCGAAGGATCGCACCGAGGCGCCAAATTGCGGCGGACGGGCGACCACGGCCACCAGCATATTGGGCAGGTCGACGTCGATGCCAAACTGCGCCTCGCCATTGACTTTGATGCGACTGTCGAGGCGACGCTGCGGCTTGCCGATGTAGCGGAAGTCTGCGCGATTCTTCAACGTGACATTTTCTTTGGCGGGCACGGGCAAGGCCGAGGCGGCTTCGACGACCTTGCCGTAGGTGGCGCTGCGCCCGTCGGGTGCGAAGACAACGCCGTCCTCGGTGCGCAAATCCGCAGCGGTTACGCCCCACTCGCTGGCCGCGGCCTGCACGATCATGCGTCGAGCGGTGGCGCCGACTCGGCGTAGCGCTTCGTAAGTGCTCATCACGCTCATGCTGCCGCCGGTGAACTGCGCGGGCAGGAACGGGTGGTTGAAGGCCGGATCGACACCGGCGATTTCGACCGCCAGACGCTGCGGGTTTACGTCAAGTTCCTCGGCGAGAATCATCGGCAGTCCGGTGTAGATGCCTTGACCCATCTCGCTCTTGCCGATGATCACGGTGACGCGATCGTCTGCACCGATGCGCACGAAGGCATGCGGCTGGAATTCCTTCGGCGCGCTGTCACGACCGCCGACAAGGTACGGGCGCAGCCATTGTCCGGCTGCGATACCGCCGGCGATTACACCGACACCAATGAGGAAATGCCGACGTCCGGTGCGCGGGCTTGCGCTGTCGTCACTCGGTGCGATCGAGCTCATGCGGGCTGACCTCCGCGCTTGAGTTCGGCGGCCCGTTTGACGGCGGCACGAATGCGCGGATAGGTGCCGCAACGACAGATATTGCCGTTCATGGCCGTATCAATGTCTGCATCGGTCGGTGAGGAGTTCTGCTCGAGCAAGGCTGCCGCCGCCATCACCTGACCCGACTGGCAGTAACCACATTGGACGACGTCGAGCTCGATCCACGCCTGCTGCACTGGATGCGTCGCATCGGGTGAGAGGCCCTCGATCGTGCGGATTTCCGTGCCGACCGCTGCCGACACCGGCGTCACGCAGGCACGTGCTGGCTGTCCGTCGATGTGAATGGTGCAGGCGCCGCACTGGGCGATGCCGCAGCCGTACTTGGTACCGGTCAACTTGATGAGATCGCGCAAGGCCCAGAGCAAGGGCATTTCCGGATCCGCATCGATATCGTGCCGCTCGCCATTGACTGTCAAACTGATCACGTAGTCTCTCCCGGTTAGCATCCTGGGGTCGGGTGGGGCCAGAATATACCCAAGTTCGGGTGCGGGAGAGCGCAGGCTTGCAGATCGAGTTTTACGGTGCGGCGGGCGAGGTCACCGGGTCCTGTCACATCCTGACCGTGCGCGGGAAGCGAGTGTTGCTCGACTGCGGCATGATTCAGGGCGGTCGCGATGCGACCGAGCGCAACCGGAGGGAGTTTCCCTTCGTCGCGGCCGACATCGATGCGGTGGTGCTGAGCCATGCCCATATCGATCACAGCGGCCGTTTACCGTTACTCGTGAAGCGCGGATTTCGCGGGCCAATCTATACCAATGCGGCCTGTCGCGATCTGCTGCCGATCCTGCTGCGCGATACCGCGGATCTTGGCTTGCGCGAGGTGGAGCGCATCAATCGACGGCGTGAGCCGGATGACGCGATCGCTGAGCCGCTGTACGACCTCGACGACGTGGAGCGGACCCTGAAGTTGGTAAGGGCCTTGCGATATGACACGACGTACGAGCCCGTGCCGGGGCTGTCGCTGACTCTGCGTGATGCCGGCCACATCCTCGGCTCATCGAGCCTGCTGCTGGAGTGCAACGACGGCGGTGTGCGGCGGACGGTGGTCTTTAGCGGTGATCTGGGCCAGTACGACTCGCCGATTTTGCTCGATCCGTATGCTTTCGAGCAGGCCGACCTTGTGATCATGGAGAGTACCTACGGTGATCGGTTGCACCGTGATCGCCAGGCGACGCTGGCCGAGTTCGGGCAGATCATCGCAGCCGCCGAGGCCAGTCGTGGCAACGTGATCATTCCCTCCTTCGCCATCGGTCGCAGTCAAGAGGTGCTGTACCTGCTAGGGCTCCACCATGAGGCCTGGCGATTGCGGGACTGGCAGGTCTTCCTGGATAGCCCCATGGCGATCGAGGCGAGTCGGGTGTACTGGAGCCACGTCGATCGTTACGACCCTGAGGCGTTGCGCCTGCGTGCTGACTTCACGGCCATGCCGCAACTGCCTAATCTCAGCCTATGCCGTACGGCCGATGAGTCCCGCGCCATCAATCGGGTACGCGATCACGCGATCATCATTGCCGGTAGCGGCATGTGTAATGGCGGCCGCGTCCTGCACCACTTGAAACACAATCTGCCGCGGCCCGAGTGCCACGTTGTGATTCCCGGCTTTCAGGCACCCGGTACGCTCGGGCGTGCGCTCGTCGATCGATTACCGGCCGTGCGCATCCACGGCGAGCTTGTCCGCGTCTCGGCCACCGTGCACACGCTCGGCGGACTTTCCGCCCACGGTGACCAGGAAGATTTGCTACGGTGGTATGGCAACTTCAAAACTCAACCGCCGGTGTGCCTGGTGCATGGCGAATTGGCGCAGGCGCAAGCGTTGCGGGCACGGCTAGAAGCCCGCGGCGGGCGGGCGTGGATTCCGGACCCTGGCTTTGTGCTTGACCTGACGACCCTGGCCGACAAAGGAGTGCGATCCTCATGAACCGCAGAATCTTTGCTGCACTGTCCGTCGTTCTCTCCATCGCATGGGTCGCCGTTACGGCACCCGCAGCGTTGGCAGCGGCGGCCAAAACCGCCCCGAGTATCCTCGTCGTTGGCGCCACCGGCGGAACGGGCAAGGAGGTCGTCCGGCAGGCCCTGGAATCCGGGTACCGGGTACGCGCACTGGTGCGCGATGCCGACAAGGCGCGTGGCCAGTTGGGCGGCGATGTCGAGCTCGTGGTAGGCGACGTACGCACCGGCGCCGGCCTGGAAGCAGCGGTGCGCGGGGTCGATTACGTCGTGTCGGCGCTCGGCTCGAATGTGCGCAACGATCCGACCAACACGCCGGAGCGAGTCGACTATGGCGGCGTACGCGATCTCGTCAACGCGGCCGCGAGCGCCAAGGTCAAACACTTCGTGTTGGTCTCTTCCATGGGCGTGACGCACGACGATCATCCGCTTAATCGAATGTTCGGCAACATTCTCGTTTGGAAGCGCAAGGGTGAAGAAGCCGTACGCGCCTCGGGCGTGCCGTACACGATCGTGCGTCCGGGCGGACTGCTTGATGCACCGGGCGGCGAGGCAGACATTCGCGCCTTCCAGGGCGATGATCTGAAGAACAACGGCCGCATTCCGCGCGCCGACGTTGCGGCCGTGTGCCTCAAGGCGTTCGGCAATTCACTCGCAGCCGGCAAGACCTTCGAGATCGTCTCCGGTGCCGAGGGTAACCGCGTCGATTGGAACGGTCTGTTTGCGGATCTGAAGGCCGATGCGCGCTGAGGGCACGGCGCTACAGCGGGTACTCGCGCGCTTTGCGCGCGTCGAGCCTGGCGAAGTCGCCGCGGTGGTCGCCGCGTTCTTCCTGTTTTTCTTTGTGCTGGGAAGTTACTTCGCGGTCAGGCCCGTACGCGAGACGGTAGCGACGCTACTCGGCCGCGATCGTGTTGCTGATCTTTGGCTGTATACCGCGCTTTTTTCAATCGCCATAGTGCCGCTTTATGGCTGGCTCGTCGCGCGGGTACGGCGCAGCCTGTTGCTGCCTTGCATTTATGGGGCGGTAGCGCTGACGCTGGCAATCATCGGTTCGTACATTCAAGTTGACGAAGGCAACCTGCAGGTCGGCACATTCTTTTACGTGTGGATCAGTGTGCTGAACCTCATGCTGGTCTCCGTGTTCTGGAGCTTTTTGCTCGAAATGTTCGATCGCGAGCAGACCAAGCGCCTGTTCGGCTTCATTGCCGCCGGCGGTACGTTCGGCGCGCTGGTCGGGCCGCTCACGGCGCGGCTGACTGTCGAATACATTGGTAACGCCGGCGTGTTGTATTTGGGGACCGTGGGCTTCCTGTGTGCCATCGTCTGCCAGCGCGTGCTCATCGGTATCTGGAACAACGAGCCTGCCGGAAGCGCGACAGGAGGCGCAGCGCCCGCCTCGGCTTTGCAGAAGCGCAACGACGAGGGACTCGGCGGAAACCCTTTCGCAGGCATCATGATCGTGCTGCGCTCGCCGTATTTGCTCGGCATTGCTTCGTTTGTCGTGTTGCTGTCGGCGGTAAACACATTCCTTTATTTCGAGCAGTTGCGTATCGTCAGCGAAACATTCGCCGACACAACGGCGCGCACCGAGATGTTCGCCACCATCGACTTCGTGGTGCAGTCGCTGACGATCTTTTCGCAGTTATTCCTGACCGGTCGCATCGCCTCGCGTCTCGGGGTGCGCGCGCTGCTCACATTCGTGCCGATCATCATGATCGGTGGGTTCATGTTGCTGTCGGTACTTAACGTATTCGGCATGATTGCGCTGCTGCTCGTCGTGCGTCGCTGGGGTGAGTACGCGTTCATCCGGCCAGGCCGCGAGATGCTCTGGGGCTCGCTCGACAAAGAATCCAAATACAAGGCCAAGAGTTTTATTGACGTGCCCGTGTATCGCGCGGCTGACTACGTGGGTGCGCAAGCGAAGAGCGCCCTCGATGCCGTCGGTGCGACACCGGCGGGGGCGGCGATCGTCGGGGCCGGTATCGCAGCCCTCTGGGCGGCAAACGGTTGGATGCTCGGACGTCGTTACGATCGGGGCAGCGAGCGCAACAAAAATGGCGAGCCGTAACAACGGCCAATAGGGGAGGGGGTCATGTCTGCATTATCCAAGTGGTTTTCGCTCGATGAACGTGAAGAAGCGGCGAGTGCGGATAATCCGCACGCGCCGTTGCAGGCCAGTCAGCGTCGCGACGCATTGCCGCTGCTGACGCTGGCGTTTGGTTGGGGCTTCCTCGTCACCGGACTGCTGGTCGGCAGTTCGCTTGGCGCCGGACTCTATTTCCCCGATCTGCTGCGCAACGCGATGTGGGGCAATCTCGTCAACTTCGTAGTCGGCGCATTGGTCGGTTACATGGGATACCAGACGGCGTGCAACAGCGGGCTGCTGTACCGGCTGACCTACGGCAACGTCGGCGCCTACCTGCCGGTGTTGTTCCTCGCGGCACTGACCATCGGCTGGCAGGGCATCGTCGTCGGCGCCTTCGGCCTGACGTGGACCGGCAGTTTCGACAGCCCGTACTTCGTGCCGGTCGCGCTGTTCGCGGGAGTGCTCTACACCTATACGACCTACACTGGGGTGAAGGGTCTCGAGCGCGTCGCCGTGCCATCGACGGTGGTGCTCGCGCTCGTAGGCCTTTATGCCGGCTGGTTCAACGTCGACAAGGCCGGTGGCTGGGACGCCTTTCTCGGTTTGTCGGCAAGCGCCGCTGCAACACAGCCTTTGACCGATACCCAGGCGATCAATCTCGTGATCGGCTCCTGGATTGTCGGTGGTGTAGTGATGGCCGAGTACACGCGCTTCGCGCGCAAGGCCTGGGTGGCTATTGCTATCCCGTTCATCGTGCTCGTGGTGACGCAGCTGTTTCTGCAGGTCATCGGCGCGATGGGCGGCATCGTCTCGGGTAGTTTCGACTTCAGTGCCTATCTGCGCACTGCCGGCCCGATCATCGCTATCATTGGTCTGATTTCCATGAGTCTCGCCTTGTGGACGACCGGTGACACCAATCTCTATCTGCCGTCTATCCAGACGGCCAGCGTGTTCCGTTTGCCGAAGCGTGTGACGATCGTGATCTGCGGAACCATCGGCACGATTTTGGGTCTGGGCATCTATCAGTACTTCATGGACTGGATCAACCAGATTGCCAACCTCGTGCCGCCGCTGATCGGCCCGATCATCGTCGACTACTATGTGTTCCATGGACGACGCTACGACACGACATTGCTCGATCGATTACCCACGTGGAACCCGTTGGCCGTGTCGGCGTTTATTGTCGGTGTGGTTGCCGCGTATGGCTTCACGCCTGTTTGGATCGCCTCGGGGCTCTGGGGCCTGCTCGTGTCGATGGCGGTGTACTTCGTGCTCTTCGGTCTCGCTCGACTGTTCGGTTGGCGGGTCGGTTACTCGCGGGCTGTGGCGGATGCCTAAAGTGGCCCGCGTTATCGCGGTCGCTCTTTGGTTTGCGCTCGGAAGCATCACGCTGCCGAGCACGGCGATCGCTGAGGACGTGAGCGCTGCACAGCGACGTGCGGCAGGCGAGTTTCTCGCGGCTGCAGCCGCGGGAGACGCCCAGGCGCTGGCCTTCGCACTGCATCCGGCTGAACTCGAGCGCTTGCGCTCGAGTGTGCTGCAGCAGTTGCGCGACGAAGAAGCGCGGGGCGTATCAACGCTGCGCGTGCGGCTTTTCGGTGAGGCTCAGCCTCTGGCTGACATCGAGCGATTGACCGGCATCAACTTCTTCCGTGCACTGGCGCGCCGGCTGCGGTGGCAAGCGCGTCCGTACGAAGAGCTGAGCGGTCTTGTTGCGGTGCGCGATGGCAATCTCGTCCACGTCCTGGTCCGCGGCCGACAACCGCGCGGTCGCGGCAAGACCGAAGTGGTCGAGGTTGTATCTTTGCTGGCCTACGGCAAGGAGTGGAAAGCGGCCTTACCCCTCGAACTGGCGGCTCAGCTCGAAGATCTGATCTCAGCGGGACCCGCGACAGCATCGGGTTCAGCTGCATCGGCCGGGCCACCTCGCACGGAACGCAATACCCCGCAGATCCTTGCGTTGCTCGATACCGCCGAGAAATCTCTCGTGGACGGTCGTTGCGATACGTACTATCGCGAACATCTTTCACCCGAATTGCGGCGCACGCTCGGCGCACGAACGGTCGATACGCTGATCAGCACTTGTACTCGCAGCATGGGTAATCGGGAGTTACTGGTGGCGGCGCTACGCATTGTGCGGCGCTCTGCACCGGTTTACGAGGCGGGGGGCAATCGCGCCGTGTATGACGTGTCGGCGCAAGGTCTGCCCTACGACAGGTTCGTACTCGAGCGCATCGACGGGCGCTGGTACATCGGCGAATGACAGTGCGTCATTGACAATGGAGGTCTTGGCATGAACATTTCTTTGTTTCGCGCGGGTCGAATCGCTGTAGTGGCGACCGCTGTGCTGCTGCTGGCGGCGTGCGGGGTCTCACCGCAGAAAGTCACCGTGCCGGTAGTCGAAAAAGTCGATCTCAATCGCTTCATGGGGCCGTGGTACGTCATTGGCGTCATCCCCACCTTCATCGAGAAGAACATCTACAACGCAATCGAGTCCTACGAGCTTGCACCCGACGGCACGATCAGGACCACGTTCACCTTCAACAAAGGGGCCTTCGATGGGCCGGCCAAGCGGATGGAGCCGAAGGGCTTCGTGATTCCCGGCACCAACAATGCGATCTGGGGCATGCAGTTCATCTGGCCGGTGAAGGCCGAGTACGTCATCTCGCATGTCGATAACGAATATACCGAGACCATCATCGCCCGCAGTGCACGCGATTACGTCTGGATCATGGCGCGCACCCCCACGATCGATGATGCGCGTTATGCGGCACTCGTGAAGAAAGTGGCCGACATGGGCTACGACATGAGCAAGCTCGTGAAAGTGCCGCAGCGTCCTGCGGTCGTCGCGCCGCCGGTGAGTTCGGTGGCCCCGGCCGCAGGCTCCGCAGCGCCGCCCATGCCTTCAGCGGAGCGCGTGGCTGAAATTCTGGCAAGAGTTACGGCAGTTACGGCAGTCGATTTGAAAGCGCGCTTGTCATCGAGCGCGAACAAGCCGCTCGTGCTCGATGTACGACGTGCCGACGAGTTCGCGGCAGGTCATGTTGACGGTGCTCTGAATGTGGCGCACACGGATGTGGTAGCGAATCCGGCTACAGCGCTGACAGCCGGCAAAGATGCGGAAATCGTTCTCTACTGCGGCAGTGGTCGACGCGCATCCATGGCAATCGAAGCGCTGCGCGCGGCGGGCTATACGAACCTCAAGCACCTCGAGGGTGACTACCCGGCTTGGGCCAAAATAACGACGACGCCGTGAAGCAGCCCTACCTCACCGTGCGTCAATGGCTGCTCTGTGTGCTCGCCCTGGCGAGCCTGGCGGGGCCTGTGCATGCGGCTGATCAGTGGTTGAGCCATGCACAGCTCTTTGATGGCTTGCCCGGCTCCACGATCCGCAAGGTTAATCTACGCATCACGGACGGTCGCATCGCTGAGATCACAGCGGCGGTGGATCGTGCCGGTGCACTCGATCTGCGCGGCGCCTATGTGCTGCCGGGATTCATCGACGCGCATACGCACATCGAGGATCCTGCCTCAGCACGCCGCGCGCTGTTCTCGGGTGTCACGACCACGCGGGTACTCGGCGATGCCTTCCTCAAGGGGCTCGCGACACGCGATCTCGTGCGCGAGGGGCACGTTCCCGGCCCTCAGATGCTGGTGTCCGCGGGGCACGTACGGCCGCAACTGGGCGAAGCGTTCATCCTGAGTTTTCCGCAGTTTGGCCGTTATCTCAACGCGCCGCTGCAAGGATCCGAACAAGTGGCCGAAGTGGTACGCGCGGTGCTTGCGCGCGGTGCCGATGTCGTCAAGGTCGGGGCCAGTGAGCGAGCGGGCCTCGCCCGGACCGATCCACGCCGCCAGGAATTGTCATACGAAGAGTTGCGTGCAGCGGTGGCCGAGGCGGCCCAGAGCGGTCGCTTTGTGGCCGCTCACGCACACGATCGCTACGGCGCAAACGCAGCGGTGCGAGCCGGGGTGCGCAGCATTGAGCATGGTACGTATGTTGACGAGGAGACCTTGGCACTGATGCGCAAACAAGGCACTTTTTTCGTGCCCACGCTCGCCATCATGAGCCCCCTCGGTGATCCGCGGGGCGATAACGCAGACGACGTAGCGTTACAGCTGCGCACATTGCACATGATGAGACCCTTGCGCGACGCCGTGCGCAAGGCCCGGTCTCTCGGCATCACAGTCGCCGTCGGTACCGACAGTTCCTATGGTGACGGCGATGATTATGGACGGGTACGTCCAGCGCACGAGATCGCCGAACTCATCGGGTGCGGCTACACGCCCCTCGAAGCGATTACGGCGGCGACCTACAATTCGGCTCGAGTGCTAGGCATCGAGGCGCGCACCGGTTCGGTCGCCGTCGGGCTGGAAGCGGACCTGTTGGTGGTCGATCGTGATCCGCGCGTCGATCCGACTACATTGTTCGAACCGCTGATGGTACTCAGCGACGGGCGTATCGCGCTCGATCGACTCGCTTTGCGTTAGGGACTCGCCGCGGCAGATCCCGGGGCGGTTACCGAAGCCGCCACTGATTCGGCATCAATCAAAGCGCGTATCTGTCGATAGAAGGTTTCACGCGCCTTGGGCTCTGGCCCAAGTGAGGCGCGTGTCCAGTTCGAGTTGCTCGCGATCACCAGTCGACGCTGCGGGTCGATATAAATTCCCTGGCCAAAGATTCCTTGCGCGGCGACCGCGCCGTCATCGTACGTCCACCACTGGAAGCCGTAGCCTCGACCGGGCGAGTCGATATCCTTCTGTTTGACAATCGCCTGTGAAAACCAGTCGTCGGGCACGATCTGCTTGCCGCCGGCGTTGCCGTTGGCGAGCACGAACAATCCGAAGCGGGCGTAATCGCGTGTGGCGGCCTGGATGCAGCAACCCGCGATCTCATGCCCCGTTTTGCCTTGCAGCCAGGTGGCGTTAGCTTCCATGCCAGCGGGATGCCAAATCTTCGTCTGCAGGTATTGTGCAAGGGGCTGTTTCGTCGCCGAGGAGACGAGCACACCGATGAGATTGGTCTCGCCCGTGTTGTAATGCCACACCTCGCCCGGCGGATGCGCACGCGGTAACTTGCGCATGTAGCTGACCGTCGCATCTACGCCCTCATCGGGTGTCGCGTTATTGAACTTGGCGACATCCGCCGCAGGATCCTCGTAGTCCTCATTCCACTTCACGCCGGAACTCATGGTGAGCAGTTGGCGTATCGTGACCTCGTCGTAGGCCGACCCGCGCAAATCCGGAATGTACTGACTCACCTTGTCTTCGAGGCTGCCGATGTAGCCGTCCTGAATGGCAGCGCCGACGAGGGTCGAGGTAAATGATTTTGCCACCGAAAAACTCGTCCAGCGACCCGATGCATCGAAGCCAAGACCATAACGCTCGAAGCGCAGCTTACCGTCTTGCAGGATGACGAGACCTGCAGTGTTCTGTTCGCGCATGTAGACATCGATTCCCGGGATCTCCAGCGCCGGGCCCGCGGGCAACGGTAGCCGCGTGGGTGAGGCGCTGATCGTGGACGCCTTGGCCAGCAAAGGAATGCGATCCATGGCGCGGAAGGCCGCTTCCCTTTGGTCTTGCTGCCAACTGAGTACGTCCCGATCAGTCGGCAACGCGGCGAGTAAGCCGCGTGTTTCCTTATCGAGACTTGCAAACCACAGCGCGCCTGCAAGCACCAAGACGCCGAGCACGGTGAGGCCGATATATTTTTTAGTCATTTGCGATTCCCTCGATGGCGAGCAGCGTGTATTCACCTGCGCTTTGACGCAGAGGTATCGCTCGCTGGTAAGCCGGATCACGGTAGAAGGTTTCGAGTGCCTGCATGGATGGGAAGCGCAGCAGCGTCACGTCGAGGTTGCCAAATTCGCCCTCGAGCAGTTCGATATCTTTGCGACCACCCACCGAGACGAAGCTCGCGCCAGCCGCGCGGACCAGCGGCCGTGAGATGTCTGCGTATGGCTTGAGCTTGTCGCGATCCTTGATGTCGCCGATCGACAGCAGATATGCAGGTTTGCCTGAGGGTTTATTGAGATCGCCTGGAACCCCCTTGAGCTTCACGACGGTGAAGCTGCCCGCACCGCGACGGATCTCGACGCTGCGTCGATACTCAGGACTCCACCAAAATTCGTTCGGACCTTCGAGGCGCGGAAACTTTGCGAGCACCAGCGATTGCGCCTTGAACGAGCCCTCGAGCACGGTAATGCCCCGGCCGACGGCTCCGAGAGCCAGGTAGTAGCCATCGAGTTTGGCGTAGATGGGCGGCAGGGTACGGGCGTAACGCCCCATGGCCGCGGCGTCCGTGCTCGTGCCCATCACGAGCAGGTAGGCCGGACGCATCGGGTTGGATTCGCCCATTGATTGCGCGGGCAGCATGGTGGCAACACCGAGGCTACCGATGAGGCAGAGAACTAAACGGACGAACATCGCCAGGGCTCCGCGTTGAGGCTTCGATGCCCGCGCACGTTAGCACCATCCGCTGCGGGCATCATCCAGCCACGTAACCGGGCGGCAATCGCACGGGAAGCGGCGGTTGAATCGATGCGCTAGGCTTGCCGGTCATGAATACGAGCGACAACCTGAGTGACGATCACCCGATCGCTCGCTGGCACCGAATCCTGCGCGACCGCGACATGTCGGGCTTGAATGCGCTGCTCGACGAACAGGCCGTGTTCCACTCTCCCGTGGTGCATACCCCGCAGGTCGGCAAGGCGCGCGTCCTGGGCTATCTCACGGCGGCGGCGGTGGTCCTGGCTACGCCGTCGTTCCGTTACGTCCGCCAGATCGTCGGTCCGCAGGATGCCTTGCTTGAGTTCGTCACCGAGCTCGAGGGCGTACAAGTCAACGGCATCGACTTGATCCGCTGGAACGAGGCCGGACGGATCCTCGACTTTAAGGTCATGGTGCGGCCGCTGAACGCCATACAAGCCGTGCAGCACTCCATGGCCGAGGCGCTGCAGCGCATGGCGAGCGGTGGGGCCGCCTAAGGCCCGCGGCCCGTCGGATCTGTCCGGCCCGTCGGGCGGTTGACCGGGGTGCCCGTCGGGCGGGAAGCCCCTCCCCTTGCTAGACTGCCGGTTTTGGCAGGGAACGCCCGAAGGGTGGGCGTGTCCCGTAGGGGCTGGGGAACGCGCATGGCCAACGACGACATTCTCGACTCGGGCTCACTGCCGATGTGGCAGAAGGCGGCCGCCAAGTCGACCCCCGAGGGCGATCTCGGCAAGCTCAACTGGCGTACGCCGGAGGGTCTCGAGGTCAAGCCGCTGTACACAGCGGCTGACCTGCAGGGGCTGCACTACACCGACACCTTGCCCGGGTTCGCGCCATTTTTGCGCGGTCCGCAGCCCACCATGTACGCGGTCCGGCCCTGGACCATCCGCCAGTACGCCGGATTCTCCACCGCGGAAGCCTCCAACGCGTTTTATCGCAAGTCACTGGCCGCCGGTGGGCAAGGAGTCTCGGTCGCTTTCGACCTTGCGACGCATCGCGGCTATGACAGTGACCACCCGCGTGTGACGGGGGATGTGGGCAAGGCCGGTGTGGCGATCGATTCGGTCGAGGACATGAAGATCCTGTTCGACGCCATTCCGCTCGACAAGGTCAGTGTGTCGATGACCATGAACGGCGCGGTGCTGCCGGTGCTTGCGGCATACGTGGTCGCCGCTGAGGAGCAGGGCGTTGCGCAGGATCAGCTCTCGGGCACGATCCAGAACGACATCCTCAAAGAATTCATGGTGCGCAACACCTACATCTACCCGCCGGAGCCGTCGATGCGCCTCGTCGGCGATATCATCGAGTACACGGCAAAGCAGATGCCGAAGTTCAACTCGATTTCCATTTCCGGCTATCACATGCAGGAGGCGGGCGCGAACCAGGCGCTGGAACTCGCCTTCACGCTGGCTGACGGCAAGGAGTACGTGAAGACGGCCCTGGCCAAAGGACTCGATGTCGATGAGTTCGCCGGCCGCTTGAGTTTCTTCTGGGCGATCGGCATGAATTTCTACCTTGAGATCGCCAAGATGCGCGCGGCGCGCTTGCTGTGGTGGAAGATCATGCAGGGCTTTGGCGCGAAGAAACCCAAGAGCCTGATGCTGCGCACACACTGCCAGACCTCCGGCTGGAGTCTCACCGAACAAGACCCGTACAACAACGTCGTGCGTACCACGATCGAGGCGATGGCGGCGGTGTTCGGCGGCACACAGAGTCTGCACACCAACTCTTTTGACGAGGCGATTGCGTTGCCGACCGAGTTCAGCGCGCGTATTGCCCGCAACACGCAGTTGATTCTGCAGGAAGAGACGCACATCACGAGCGTGGTCGACCCTTGGGCCGGCAGCTACATGATGGAGAAGCTGACGCAGGATATGGCCGATGCTGCATGGAAGATCATCGAAGAGGTCGATGCCATGGGTGGCATGACCCGCGCGGTCGAAAGTGGCTGGGCGAAGCTGCGCATCGAGGCCAGTGCCGCCGAGAAGCAGGCGCGCATCGACTCGGGTCGCGATGTCATCGTCGGTGTCAATAAATTCAAGCTCGCTAAAGAAGATCCGGTCGAGATTCTCGAGATCGATAACGTTGCCGTGCGCGACAACCAGATCGCTCGGCTGCAGGCTGTGCGTGCCTCGCGAGATACGACGCGGGTGCAGGCTGCACTCGCAGCCCTGGCCGCAGCAGCAAAAAGCGGTACGGGTAATCTGCTCGCCTTGTCCGTCGAGGCCATGCGCGCGCGGGCCACGGTTGGCGAGGTCAGTGATGCGCTCGAGCAAGTCTGGGGCCGGCACCGGGCCAATTCGCAGGAGGTCAGTGGCGTGTACGCGGGAGCCTACGAATCGCAGGAAAGTTGGACGGCCTTGCAGTCGGATATCGCCGCCTTCGCCACCGAGCATGGCCGACGGCCGCGGGTGATGATCGCCAAACTGGGTCAGGATGGTCATGACCGTGGCGCCAAGGTGGTCGCCAGCGCATTTGCCGATCTCGGCTTCGATGTCGACGTCGGGCCGCTGTTCCAGACGCCTGAGGAGTGTGCGCGTCAGGCCATCGAAAACGACGTACATGCGGTCGGTGTGAGCACGCTGGCCGCTGGGCACAAGACCCTCGTTCCTGCCATCGTGCGCGCGTTGCGTGAGCAAGGCGCGAACGACATCATCGTGTTCGTCGGTGGCGTGATCCCGCAACAAGACTACGCGTTCCTCTACGAGGCCGGCGTGAAGGGGATCTACGGACCGGGAACGCCGATCCCCGACAGTGCACGCGATGTGCTCAATCAGATCAAGCGCGCCAGTGCCGCTGCCTGACGACGATCAATCATTGATTATCGGCGTGCGTGCCGGTGATCGGCGAGCGCTGGCCAAGGCCATCACGCTGCTTGAGTCGACTCGGCCCGAACACCGGCGCCGCGCCGACGGCGTACTCGATGCCTTGTTGCCGCATGCGGGCGCCGCCTTGCGGCTCGGAATCTCCGGCGTGCCGGGTGTCGGAAAATCAACCTTCATCGAAGCGCTGGGAATGTTCCTGCTGGCGCGTGGCCACAAGGTCGCGGTGCTCGCCGTCGATCCGTCCTCAGGCGTTTCGGGCGGCTCCATCCTCGGCGACAAAACGCGCATGGAGCAACTATCAGTTCAGGCGGACGCGTACATCCGACCGAGTCCCTCGTCGGGCACTTTGGGTGGTGTCGCGGAGAAAACTCGCGAAGCGATGCTCGTGTGCGAGGCGGCCGGCTACGACGTCGTTATCGTTGAAACCGTCGGTGTTGGCCAATCCGAGACCACTGTGGCGGGCATGACGGACATGTTCGTTCTACTGCAGTTACCCAATGCCGGTGACGACTTGCAGGCCATGAAGAAAGGCATCATGGAACTCGCCGATCTCGTGGTCATCAATAAGGCCGATCTCGACGAGGACGCGGCGTTACGCGCCGAGGCGCAGATTACCGGTGCGCTGCGCGTGTTGCGCTTCACGGGAGCTCCGGGCACCCGCGACGAGGATCGATGGCAGACGCGTGTGATCCGCGGCAGTGCCCTGCGCGGTAGCGGACTCGAACACTTTTGGGAGTGTGTCGGGGAGTTTCGGCATCTGCGCGAGCGTTCGGGCGAGTGGGCCGAGCGTCGACGACAGCAGTCGCTCAAGTGGATGTGGGACGAGGTGCATGCGCGGCTCTTCGCCGATTTCAATGCCAGCGAAGCCGTGCGTCGCGCGTTGCCGCAGGCGCTGCAGGACGTGGCGAGCTCCCGTGTGGCACCCTCGTCAGCCGCGCGTCGACTACTCGATCTCTTTGAACACCCGACCGATCATCCCGGATAACCGATTAGCTCAGAAAGAAGGAATCAGGCCATGCACGACATCATCCACCAGCTCGAGAAAAAACGCGCGCAAGCCCGTCAGGGCGGCGGTGCCAAGCGCGTCGCAGCGCAGCATGCCAAGGGCAAGCTCACGGCACGCGAGCGCGTTGAACTGCTGCTCGACGAAGGGTCGTTCGAAGAATGGGACATGTTCGTCGAGCATCGTTGCAGCGACTTCGGCATGCAGGAGCAGAAGATCCCTGGCGATGGTGTCGTCACCGGATGTGGCTTCATCAACGGTCGGCTGGTGTTCGTCTTCAGTCAGGACTTCACGGTGTTCGGCGGCTCGCTCTCCGAAGCGCACGCGCAGAAGATCTGCAAGATCATGGATACGGCGATGAAGGTTGGCGCACCCGTGATCGGCATCAACGACTCGGGTGGTGCGCGTATCCAGGAGGGCGTCGCCTCGCTCGGTGGCTACGCCGAGGTGTTCCAGCGCAACGTCACGGCCAGCGGCGTCGTGCCGCAGATCAGTCTGATCATGGGGCCCTGCGCCGGCGGCGCGGTGTACAGCCCGGCCCTCACCGACTTCATCTTCATGGTGAAGGACAGTTCTTACATGTTCGTCACTGGACCAGACGTCGTGAAAACGGTGACCCATGAGGAAGTCACGGCGGAGGATCTCGGCGGCGCCATCACGCATACGAGCCGAAGCGGCGTGGCGGATCTTGCTTTCGAGAACGACGTCGAGGTCATCTTGATGGTGCGCCGGTTTTTCAATTACCTGCCGCCCAACAATCGCGAAAAGCCGCCGATACGCGAGGCCGGTGATCCGCCTGATCGCGACGACTATTCGCTCGACACGCTAGTACCAGATAACCCGAACAAACCCTATGACATGAAGGAACTGCTCTCGAAGATTGTCGATGATGGCGAATTCTTCGAGCTGCAGCCGGACTACGCCAAGAACATACTCATCGGCTTTGCACGCATGGACGGGCAGGTGGTGGGCATCGTCGCCAACCAGCCGCTGGTGCTAGCCGGCTGCCTCGACATCAAAAGCAGCATCAAGGCTGCCCGCTTCGTGCGTTTCTGCGATGCCTTCGGCATTCCGGTCGTGACCTTCGTCGACGTGCCAGGCTTCATGCCGGGCACCTCTCAGGAGTACGGCGGCATCATCAAGCATGGCGCCAAACTGCTGTATGCCTATGCTGAGTGCACGGTGCCGAAGATCACGGTGATCACGCGTAAAGCCTACGGTGGCGCCTACGATGTGATGGCTTCGAAGCACCTGCGCGGTGACGTCAACTTCGCTTGGCCTAATGCCGAGATCGCGGTGATGGGTGCCAAGGGTGCGGTGGAGATCATCTTCCGCGAGGAAAAGAGTGATCCGGCCAAGTTCGCGGCGCGGGAGGCCGAGTATCGCGAGAAGTTTGCCAACCCGTTCATCGCCGGCGCACGCGGCTACATCGATGATGTGATCATGCCGCACGGCACGCGCCGACGCGTCTGTCGCGCGCTGACGGTCCTGCGCGACAAGAAGCTCGAAGAGCCATGGCGCAAGCATGGCAACATCCCCCTTTGAGCGACACCGCGGAGCACACTGACATGTTCAAGAAAATCCTTATTGCCAATCGCGGTGAAATCGCTTGTCGCGTCATCAAGACGGCACGACGCCTCGGCATCAAGACCGTCGCCGTTTATTCGGAGGCGGATCGCGACGCACGTCATGTCGAACTCGCCGACGAGGCCGTACTGCTCGGGCCCGCGCCGTCGCGCGAGTCATATCTGGTAGCCGACAAGATCATCGCTGCCTGCAAGCAAACGGGCGCTGAAGCGGTTCATCCGGGCTATGGCTTTCTGTCCGAAAACGCCGCTTTCGCCAAGCGCGTCGAGGAGGAGGGCATCGTCTTCATCGGCCCGAAGCACCACTCGATCGCTGCGATGGGCGACAAGATCGCCTCGAAGGAGTTGGCGGCCAAAGCCCAGGTCAACACCATTCCCGGTTACAACAACGCCATCGAATCGGCCGAGCAGGCGGTCGGCATCGCCCGCGACATCGGTTACCCGGTGATGATCAAGGCGAGCGCAGGTGGTGGCGGAAAGGGCTTGCGTGTCGCTTGGAACGACAAGGAAGCCCTAGAGGGCTTCACCTCCTGCCGCAACGAGGCGCGCAACAGCTTCGGTGACGATCGCGTGTTCATCGAAAAGTTCGTCGAGGAACCGCGCCACATCGAGATCCAGGTGCTCGGCGACTCGCACGGCAACTGTGTTTATCTTTGGGAACGCGAGTGCTCGATTCAGCGTCGGCACCAGAAGGTGATCGAAGAGGCGCCGAGCCCGTTCCTCGATGACAAGACTCGCAAAGCCATGGGCGAGCAGGCCGTGGCACTGGCGCGCGCGGTCGATTATCAGAGCGCTGGCACCGTGGAGTTCGTGGTCGGCAAGGACAAGGAATTTTATTTCCTCGAGATGAACACCCGTCTGCAGGTGGAGCATCCCGTTACCGAGTGCATCACGGGGCTCGATCTGGTCGAACAGATGATCCGCGTCGCAGCGGGTGAGAAGCTTACCTTCCGTCAGCAGGACATCGCCCGTAACGGTTGGGCAATCGAGTGCCGTATCAACGCCGAAGACCCGTTCCGTAATTTCCTGCCCTCGACGGGGCGACTGGTGAAGTACCGACCGCCGAACCAAAACATGGAGGCCTCGCAGCCCGTGCCGCCCGATGGTGGCGTGCGGGTCGATACGGGCGTGTACGAGGGTGGCGAAATCCCGATGTTCTACGACTCGATGATCGCCAAGCTCATCGTGCACGGCAAAGATCGCAACGAGGCGATTGGTCGCATGCGCGAGGCGCTCAACGGTTTCGTCATCCGGGGCATCTCAAGCAACATCCCGTTCCAAGCCGCATTGCTCGCCCACCCGAGATTTGTGGCGGGAGACTTCAATACGGGTTTCATCGCGGAGCAGTATCCCAAAGGGTTCTCGAGTTCTGCGGTGCCGCACGATGAGCCAGGTTTCTTGCTGTCGTTGGCTGCGGTGTCGCATCGACGCTCGCGCGAACGAGCCGCAACGCTCACCGGTCAGCGTCGACATCGCGAGGTGCGAATTCGCGAGGATTTCGTGATCGTGCTGACCGACGAGACTGGGAAAAGGGATCAGATCCCGGTCGCCGTGCGACCGATCGGCTTGATGTTCCATGTCACGCTCGCGGGTAAGACGCATGAGGTGGCTTTCGAAGACAACTTGCGCGATATCGCCGTGCACGGACAGTTTGATGGCGAGTCGTGTTGTGCGCAGATCGAACGCATTGGTCTTGGCTATCGGATCACGCACAACGGTTCGTCCCTGTTCGCGCGCGTCTATAACCCACGCGCCGCAGAACTCGAAGCACTGATGCCCTTCAAGGCACCGCCCGATCTGTCGAAGGTACTGATCTCGCCCATGCCTGGTCTGCTGGTCGACGTTGCGGTGCAACCGGGCCAAACCGTACGCGCCGGTGAGCGACTCGCAGCGATTGAGGCGATGAAGATGGAGAATATCCTCTTCGCGACCCAAGACTGCGTCGTCTCAGAGGTGCTCGCCAAGAAGGGCGATAGCCTTGCCGTCGATCAGGTGATCATCCGCTTTCAGTGAGTGACGACGATGTCTGCAGCACGACCGTTTCGCATTCTCGGCATTCAGCAGATCGCCATCGGCGGCGAGGACAAGCAGCGCCTGCGGCGCTTGTGGGTCGATATGCTCGGCCTCGAAGTGACGGGTAACTTCGTCAGCGAGCGAGAGAACGTCGACGAAGATATTTGTGCGATGGGCCGCGGCGCCATGCGTGTAGAAGTCGATTTGATGCAGCCGCTCGACCCCGCGAAGAAGCCGGCGGTACATGCGACGCCGCTCAACCATATGGGTCTGTGGGTCGATGATCTGCCGACGGCGGTGACCTGGCTGACGGCACAGGGTGTGCGATTCGCGCCGGGTGGGATCCGCAAGGGTGCAGCCGGCTACGACATTTGCTTTTTGCATCCGAAGGGCAACGAAGAGTTTCCGATCGGCGGCGAGGGCGTGCTGGTGGAACTCGTGCAGGCGCCGCCCGAGGTCATTGCCGCGCTCGGCGGCGAGGCGCACTAGACGGCAGTGATGCGGGCAACGCGCTAGTTGCGCGGTATCGGCTGCAGGGCGACGAGTATCGTCTCGGGGCCGCCATGTACCCCGATCGCGGGGCCCATGTCCGTGTGGACGATCGATTCGATGCTCCCAGCGGGCAGGCGGCGCTCGAGTTCTGTGGCGACGAAGCGGCCGTCGGCAGGCTTGAGTCCACAACCGATGAGTATGCGCAACTGCTCGCGGCTGGCATCGAACGGCATGTTCTTGACCACGAATTTGGCGAAGCGTTCACGCAGCCGATGCGGACCGAACAGACCACCGCCCGCCGCGACTCGTCCGTCCGGATAGGTGCGCAGGATCACGGTGAGTCGCAACCAGCGCGCAATCTTGCCGACAATGGCGGGCACCCGCCCACCTCTCACACCGAAGCGCACGTCGTTGAGCAGCGCAAACGTACGCGTCCGCCTCACCGCTTCGCGCGCGATTCGCTCGACGGTTGCCATATCGGCCCCGCGTGCGGCGGCTTCCGCGGCTGCCAGCACGACCAGACCCTCGCCCGTCGAGGCGTTCAGGCTGTCGATGACGGTGACGGGCTTGCCCTCGCTTGCCACGCGTTGTCCTGCCGTCACGGCAGCGTTAAGGGTACCGCTGTGTCGTGAGGTCAGATTGATCGAGACGATGCCCTGATAGTGCGAGGCGAGAAATTCAAAGGTGCGGCGGAAGTCCCCGGGCGGTGGCTGGGACGTCTTCGGGTGCTCTGGATTGACCAGCAACTCGCGGTAGAACTCCGTGGGCGTCATGCTGACTTTGTCCAGATAGGAGCGGTTGCCGAAGTGAATGCGGGCCGGCACGACGTGGATGCCGAGGCGTTCGATCATCTCTTCCGGCAAGTCTGCACCGGAGTCGGTCGTTACGGCGATCTGCCGTAGTGCCTGATGGTGCGCCGCGCTTTGCTGCATGCGCATGTCGTCGGCTTTCTGCGCAGAGATCGCACCGAAGCCGGCGGCAATGCGAAACACCTCATCCGGTTCGTCGACGTGCACGTGGATGCGCGCCTTGCGCGTACTGCCGCTGACCACGAGGCTCGCCCCGAGCGGCGCAAGCGTTTCGCGCAATTGCCGCAGATCGATGCTTTGCTCAGCCGGGGCGGCGATCAGGCACTCGGTGCAGAAACGAAAATCCTGATCGGCGGACGGCGCAGCGCTCCCGATCATCATTTCTTCACCCGCATGCACAGGGGCGACGGTCTTTGCCATTTCACCGGTTTCGAGAAAGCGAGTCATGCCCTCAAGGACTTCGACGAAGCCGAGCGCGCCCGCATCGACTACATTAGCGGCGCGTAATTCTTCGAGCTGACCTCGAGTCTGCTCGAGAGCCGTTCGAACCCGATCGAGTGAACTGACGAACAGCCCGCGAAAGTCACCGGCTTTCGCTTGATGCGCCTGTACGGCGAGGGCGAACTCGCGCAGCACCGTCAACAAGGTGCCTTCGCGCGGTTGCGACATCGCATCACGCGCATAGTTGGCTCCGTTGGTGACGGCGGCGACGAACTCATTGACACCGACGCGGGCCAAATGACCCGCGCCATCGCCGAGGCCCAGCAGGAACTGCGCGAGGATCGCTCCCGAATTGCCGCGAGCGCCATCGAGCGCCGCAGCCGCAGCGCGCACGAGCAGGCTACCGGCGTGCGGTTCAGGCGCTCGATCAAGAGCACCCAACACCGCCGAGAGCGTCATCGACATATTGGTCCCCGTATCGCCGTCCGGAACAGGGAATACGTTGATCTTGTTGATGTGGTCGGTCTGCGCGAACAACCGATAGATGCCGGCACGCAGCAGGTCGGCGAGGACGAGGCCATCGAGTTCGATAACGGCTGGGGTCGAGGGACTCATCGTGCGATGGCCCGCCTCAGTTGATGGACAACATGAACGAATTTCCGCCCGCGTTCAGCAGTACGCCCTCCGGCAAGATCTGCTCGACGCGCAGACCCTCGCGACTCACTTCGCCTTCACGCAACCGTTGACCATTGAGCAGTACAAATCGCATCGTCGGGTTGGCGTCGTAGACGTGCATGTTCAGGTTGGCTTCGGGGATTGCTGCGCCGGCAGCCAACAAATCGTCCCGACTCGGTAGAGTCGGCGTCTCGTCGCCAAGCGCTGCGGCCGGCGCGACGCGCACGAGGGGCGGCTGCGGTGCTCCGCGTGGTACGACCGAGGCCGGGCTGGTGACCGCCCGGGTGGGCCTCGTCGGTTGCGGCGCGGTGGGCGATGAGCCGGAGGGTGACGGCCCCGACACTGAGGGTGTGTCTGCTGTCGCGGCGCCGAGGGGCGACGGGGACGCTACCTCAGCGGGTGCGGCCGTCACGCCTTGCGGTGATTCGCTCGGCCGCCACAGGGCGTAGGCGAGGATTAGCAGATTGAGCGCGAGCAGCGCGATCAGCGCGATACCCCAGCGTGGTAGGCCCTGACGCCGGACGGCCGCGGCCTGCGCGTCGAAGATCGCGGGATGATCCTGCCGCAGTCGCGAATGCTCGGACTTTTTCAGCGCGTCGAGAATGAAGGACATGGTCGAGCGATGAGCCGCAAATTCCCCCAGATGACCGAAGTATTGCACGCCCGGGGGCGTGCGCGGCATAGTCCCGGGCATCGTGCGGATTTCCCGGCAGCAGTGGCAGGCTTGCGCGCTCGCGCCGTCCCAAGATTCCGACGTCCTGGGTCTGCCCCAAGGCCATGAGTTGCATCTGTGGTGCGCTGATCTCGACGACACGGCATGGACCGCCCTCGGCGAGGGTAGCCTCGATGAGTCGGAACGTTCCCGGGCTGCAGGCATGGCGGATTCGCGTGCGCGCGAGCACTTTTCACGTTCTCGATCGCTATTGCGCCGGGTGCTCGCCCGTTACCACGGAGGCCAGCCGGCGGCGCTGCAGTTCGACGTCCTGGCGCATGGCAAACCTCGCCTTCGAGACCGCGCAGGGCACGCGGCGCCGCTGCAGTTCAACCTGAGTCATAGCCGCGGCGGTTGGTTGCTGGCCATCGGCTCGGTCGATCCGCTCGGCATCGATCTCGAGCGGCCTCGAGAGGTGCCCAATGCGGCACGGCTTGCCGAGCGGGTGTTCTCGCCGAACGAGCGAGCGGCACTCGTTGAGGCCATGACCGTTTCGGCCGCGCGACGCGACGCCGTCTTCCTCGAGTGCTGGACGCGCAAAGAGGCGGCACTGAAGGCGCTCGGCGACGGGTTTTCGCTCGGGGCCGCGACCTTGGAAGTGGGGTTATCGAGCGAGGGCGGCGCCGAGGCGACGGCGGATCTCGACAAGTCTGTGCTTAGCCATCCGCGGCATCCGTCGCGACCGTTCAGGCTCAGTTCAATCGAATTACCTTGGCCGGCCCATGCAGCCTGCGCCCATGCGCCGCAGATCACACAGCTCGAGTGTCATTGGCTGAACGCGACGGCGGTCTGAGCATGGAGCTCCTCGAGGGATTGCGCTGGTCACGAGAGGACATCGCAGCGGGAGAATACTGGCGGCTGATCACCGGTCATCTGGTACACCTCAGCGCCGGACATGCCTTGCTGAACGCGCTGGGTGCCGTGATCGTGTGGACCGTGTTCCGCGAGCAACTGGCGTCGCGCCTCGGGCTCTGGGCGCTGTTCGTCGGTTTCGTCAGCGTCAATGTCGGGCTCTGGTTCGCGACACCTTGGCAATGGTACGTCGGCGCCTCGGGCCTGCTGCATGCGCTGGCCGCCGCCGGCATCGTGCAGGCGCTGGGATCACGAGGCGGCATAGTGCCGTGGACGCTCGGGCTGTTGGGGGCTGTCAAACTGCTCTATGAACAGTGGCAGGGTCCTCTCGGCTGGACGCCCGGTTCGCCGCCCGTGGTGACTGCTGCGCACCTCTTCGGTGCCATCGGCGGTGTGCTCACGGCGCTGGTATCGCAGTTATCGCGACGGCTTAGCTCTGCCGACGACGGTTGAGTACGCTGGCGCGGGCGACGGAGGCCACGCCGAAGCGATCGCGGATCGCATCGAGCGTGGCGTCGAGTTTGCGTTGCGGTGCGGCGTCGATGCTGGCAAAGAGATCCGGCTGTGCTTCGGTGTCGAGAGCACTGGCGGAAACACCGAGCAGCCGCAGCCGAGCATGGGGTTCGTGGGCGAGCCAGTCATCAAGCAGTTGGCGCGCGGCCCTACCGATGGTCGCACTGTCCTGGGTCGCCGGTGCCAGCGTGAGTTGGCGTGTGACCGTCCGAAAGTCGTGCTGCCGTATCTTGATACCGATGCAGGCGGCGCGTAAATCTTTGTTCCGCAGGCGTGCTGCGACCTGATCGGCCAGCGCCACGAGCTCGGCATGCATGGCACCGTGCTCGGCGAGATCGGTGGCAAACGTGCGCTCGTTACTGACCGATTTTTCTTCCCGCTCGGCGATGACCGCTCGATCGTCGATGCCGGCCGCGCGCTCGCGCCACCGCGCCCAATCGTTGCCGAATAATGGCCTTAAGCGCTGCTCGCTGGCGCGGCGCAACTCGCCGAGCGTCGTCAGACCTGAAGCGCGTACGGCCTCACCTTTTTTGCGTCCGAGCCCTGGCAGGCGATGCACGGGCAGCGGATCGAGCATGGCGTGCAATCGTTCAGCAGACACGACCGTCAGTCCATCGGGCTTGTCGAGATCCGAGGCGATTTTGGCGACGAGTTTATTGCCCGCGACGCCCACCGAAGCGGTTAGTCCCGTTTCGCTCCGAATGCGCTGCTTGATATCGCGCGCGATGCTCACTGGATCTCCTTTCAAACCTTGGCTCGCAGTCACGTCGAGATAGGCCTCATCGAGCGACAGCCCTTCGACGAGCGGTGTGTAGTCGTGGAAGATCGCAAACACCTGAGCCGACACTTCGGCGTAGCGGCGCATCCGCGGGCGGACACAGATCGCCTGAGGACACAGGGTCAGCGCGCGGCGTATCGGCATGGCCGAGCGCACACCGAACTTGCGCACCTCATAGCTCGCCGCAGCCACCACGCCGCGACCGCTGGTGCCGCCGACGATCAAGGGTTTACCGCGTAACTCGGGGTTGTCGCGCTGCTCGACGGACGCGTAGAACGCATCCATGTCGACATGCAGGATGCTGCGCGAAGCGGTCATGCCTTCGATGCGCTCAAGTCTCGAGTAGCGAGATGAGGCCCGTGGTGGTCAGCACTATTCCGGCAAGTCCAAGATACAGCATGCCGAGTATGAGGAATTTGACCATGGTCAGGCTGCGGCCGTTGCCGTAAAACACACGCATCCCGCGCCAACAGTACCAAACCATGTAGAGGAAGCCGACCAATGACAGCAGACCTGCGATCGCTTCGGGTAACACCATGCCACCGACTTGCACGAGGATGCTGACGAGAAAGATCGCGGTGTGGTTGCCGAGCAGAAACACCAAGTGCTCGGCGTAAAGTCGGTACGGACGAAGATAAAACGGCAGCATCAATAGCGCAAATACCGGTAGCAGCACGAACATCGCCTTCGGCAGATTGCGCATGAACACAGTGCCGAGCGTGGCACCACCGTCTTTCAGGGCGTTTCGGCAGCCCGCCTCGATCTGCGGTTTGACTTTCTGCGCCAAGGGTCCGTTGTACTCGATTTTCTCGCACAAACCCGCCACGGCCTTTTGGTTTTCATTGGGTTTGGTGAGGCTGACGCCTTCGATGGTGACGTTTTCGTTGACGGTGTAGGCGGGGCCGCTGTCGATACCGAGCAGCAGGAAAAACCCTACGCTGACGATCAGGTACAAGCGAATGGGCGGCAGATAACGCGCCCGACGGCCCTCGAAGAATTCAACGGCGAGTAGCCCAGGCTTCGACAGTAGCTGCCACAGCGTGGCCCATAGCCTCGAGTCGGCGTGACTGAAGGTCTCTGCTGTCTCGGCGACGAAGTGGCCCACGGAAGGCCGATGCGGATCATGCTTCTGGCCGCAAAGCGCGCAATACGGCCCCTGCAACGCCGCTCCGCAGTTCAAGCAGTTCATCGCGAGTAACTAGAGCGTGGCTTCGACAACGGCGTCCGAGGCGATCTGCACATTCACCCGCAGCGAAGGCGCACCATGGGTGCCGAGTTCGTGGGTGGCAAAATCGTCGACATGGATCAGTTCCATGACCTTTCGATCGTAGTCGCGCAGCCATGCTGCATCATCGACGCTGAGTAAGCCGATGCGTTCCGCCTCATCGATCTGCCCTGGCAGATCGAGTGCTTCGATGCGCCCGGTTTTCACGCCTTCGACACGAATGCGACGGTCGAGCTCTTCGGCTCGACCCGACATCTCAAGAGCTTCTTGCAGCAGTCCCAGTGGATTGTTCGCTTCAACCCGACGGAACACCGGATAGCACAGCCGATCGCGCACCTCGGTCGGAGATCCGACCAGCTCCGCGAGCGAATGGCTCAGCCGATCGTCAGGCGCGGAGTACTGCAGACCGTGCGGGAAGATGAAAAATCGCATCGCGCCGCCAAGCACGCGGTTGGGGAAGTTGCGCAAGAATGCATGCAACTGTTCCTGAGCTTTGTAGAGCAGGTTGCGGCAGGCCCACTCGACGATGGGCAAGTCTTCGGCGCGACGACCCTGGTTGTCGTAATGCTTCAGCACCATCGAGGCGAGATACATGTAAGAGAGTACGTCGCCAAGGCGGGCAGAGAGATTTTCCTTTTTCTTGAGATAGCCGCCGAGACTCAGCATGGCCACATCGACGGCAAAAGCGAAGCTCGCCGAGAAACGCACGATGTGCTGGTAATACCGTGCCGCCGGACCTTCGACGGGTACCTTGGTGAAGCGCGCGTTGGTGAGCGCCATGATGAACGAGCGCACCGCATTGCTGAGCGTGAAGCCGACGTGTCCGAGCAGAGCGTTGTCGAAGTCCCTGAGCCCCTGCTTGCGATCCGAGTTACGCGCAGCTTCCATTTCCTTGAGGACGAACGGATGGCAGCGCACGGCTCCTTGGCCGAAGATGATCAGGCTGCGCGTGAGGATGTTTGCGCCTTCCACGGTGATGGCTACCGGAACGACTTGATAGCCGCGGCCGAGGTAGTTGCGAGGGCCGAGACAGATGCCCTTGCCGCCGTGCACGTCCATGGCGTCGTTTGCCACCTGCCGACTCATCTCGGTGACGTGGTACTTGAGCATCGCCGAAGGTACCGAGGGCTTTTCACCGCCGTCGATGGCGCCGGCGGTAACCGAGCGCGCGGCATCCATGATGTAGGTGTAGCCGACCATACGCGCGATGACGCTCTCGATTCCTTCGAACTTGCCGACCGGCATGTTGAACTGCCGACGGATGCGCGCGTAGGCACCGGTCGCGAATACGGCCGCTTTACCGCCGCCTGTGCCGCTCGAGGGCAAAGAAATACAGCGACCGACCGAGAGTTGCTCGACCAGCATGCGCCAACCTTGCCCCGCCATCTTTGGGCCGCCGATGATGAAATCGAGCGGTACGAACACGTCATTGCCCTGGATAGGACCGTTCTGGAACGGCACGTTCAGCGGGAAGTGCCGACGCCCGATGCTCACGCCACGCGTGTTGCGCGGGATCAGCGCACAGGTGATGCCTACGTCGGTGGTATCGCTCAGCAGTTTTTCGGGATCAAACAAGCGAAACGCAAGACCGATGACCGTGGCCACCGGCGCGAGCGTGATGTAGCGCTTGGAGAAGTTCAGTCGCAGACCGACGATTTCCTGACCTTCCCACACACCACGGCAGACAACGCCGGTGTCGGGCAGCGAGGCGGCATCGGACCCCGCTCGCGGGCCGGTCAGCGCGAAGCAAGGAATATCTTCGCCGCGAGCGAGACGCGGCAGGTAATGATTTTTTTGCTCCTCGGTGCCGTAGTGCTGCAGCAGCTCGCCGGGACCGAGCGAGTTGGGCACTGCGACCGTCGAGGAAACGGTGGCGCTGCGAGAGGAGAGTTTCGCGAGCACGCAGGAGTGAGCATAGGCAGAGAATTCGAGCCCACCGTACTTCTTCTGGATGATCATGGCGAAGAAGCCGTTGCGCTTGAGGTAGTCCCACACCTCGGGTGGCATATCGCCACGACGATGGGTGATGTCGAAGTCATCGATCATTCGACATAGCTCTTCGCAGGGCCCATCGAGGAACGTTTGTTCTTCGGCGGTCAGTTGCGGCGCCTTGGCGCTGAGCAGCTTCGACCAGTCCGGCTTGCCGGTGAACAGCTCGCCGTCCCACCACACGGTGCCTGCCTCGAGCGCTTCGCGCTCGGTGCTCGACATTGCCGGAAGCATACGGCGGTAAATTTTCATGAAGGGGCGCGACACCAGTGCCTTGCGCAGTGGCACGATGTTGAGTAGCGCGAGCACCCCGAACACCGTCCAAAGAAATCCCTTCCACAATCCGGCAGGATCGCCGATCACGGTGTACGCGAGCAGCAGGACGAAGAAGGTGCCGGTATAGGCCGCAAGGCTGAGTCGCCGGTAGGCGAGGAACAGCAAAGCGCCGACGAACAGCAGTGCGATGACGCCGCCCTTGAGCGTCAGGGCCCAGATCGCAACCGCGAGCAGGGCGAGGGCGATGATGGTGTTGGCCATGCTTGAAGCCTACTGGATCGGCGTAGAAACGAAAGAGGGGGCGTTGCCGCCCCCTCCGTGATCCATCCCGATGCCGACTGAAATCAGCCGAGCAGATCCTTCACGCCGTCACGCTCTTCGAGCAGCTCGGCATGGGTGGCATCCATGCGTTGACGGCTGAATTCGTCGATGGCCAGACCCTGGACGATCTCGTAGTGCCCGCCGCGGCAGACCACAGGGTACGAGTAGATCACGCCCTCGGGAATGCCATAGCTGCCATCCGACGGGATGCCCATCGACACCCAATCGCCGTTCGAGGAGCCGCGGAACCAGTCACGGATGTGATCGATGGCAGCCGAGCCCGCCGAAGCCGCCGAGGAGGCACCGCGGGCCTTGATGATGGCCGCACCGCGCTGCTGCACGGTGGGAATGAAGGTTTTTTCGATCCACTCCGCATCGACGAGGCTGCGGGCCTGTTGACCCTTGACGAGACAGTGATTGATATCCGGGTACTGGGTGGCCGAGTGGTTGCCCCAGATGATCATCTTCTGGATATCGTTGACGTGCGCACCGGTCTTCTCGGCCAGCTGTGACAGCGCGCGGTTATGCTCGAGACGACTCAACGCCGTGAAGCTCTGCGGCTTCAGGCTGGGCGCGTTCTTCATCGCAATCAGCGCGTTGGTGTTGGCCGGGTTGCCCACCACGAGCACTCGAATGTCGCGGGCAGCGACCTCGTTCAGTGCCTTGCCTTGAGCCGAGAAAATCTGCGCGTTGGCGAGCAGCAGATCCTTGCGCTCCATGCCGGGGCCGCGCGGGCGTGCACCGACGAGTAGCGCGGCATGGCAATCCTTGAAAGCGACGCGAGCATCGTCGGTCGCCACGACCTTGTTCAGCGTGGGGAACGCGCAGTCGTTGAGCTCCATCAACACCCCCTGCAGCGTGGGCAGAGCGGGCGTGATCTCCAAGAGGTGCAGGTTGACGGGTTGGTCGGCACCCAGCATCGCGCCTGAGGCGACGCGGAAGGCGAGGGCATAGCCGATCTGACCGGCGGCGCCGGTGATTGCGACGTTCAAAGGCTGCTTCATCTCGAGTTCTCCACGGGTAAACGCGAGCGAATTCTACGGTATGGGCGCTCCAAGGAGGCGGGGGCTTGACTCTGATTTAGTGTTGTAGTTATATATAACACTAGAAGTAATCCTCAGGAGTCAGTAACGTGAACACATGCCCCGCCAATCTTTCCTCCCAGTCTTCCCCTTCGGCCTCTTGGTCGGCAGCCATTTTGGCGGCCTTGCTGACGGCCCTGTTCGTTTGGACGTTCAGCTACTCGACCGCGGAGGTCCGCTGGCTCGGCTCCGCCTCCACGGTGGTGGCCTCACCCAACGCCTGAACCCGCAACCTAGCGGCTCCTTGCCCAGCAGAGCCCCTGGAGGTATCGCCTGATGGAACAGAACTGGACCGACAGTGCGCCGATCTACCGGCAGCTGCGTGATCGGGTCGTCGCCATGATCCTCGAGGGTGCTCTGCGCGAGGGCGATCCCTTGCCCTCAGTACGCAACGTGGCCGCCGAGTTTCGTATCAATCCGCTGACGGTCCTGAAGGCCTATCAGCAACTGGTCGACGAGCAACTCGTCGAGAAACGTCGCGGCCGCGGCATGTTCGTCAACGCAGGCGCGAGCGCCGCACTGTTGGCTGACGAGCGTCGCCGCTTTCTCGGCGAGCAGTGGCCGCGAACGCGGGCCACCATCGATCGACTCGGTTTCACTGTCGAGGAACTGATGCAGATTCCTGCAGCGAAAAATTCTGGAGACAAAACATGAACGCCCCGGTCATCAAGGCTCGCGGACTGCGCAAAGCTTACGGCAGCAAACCCTATGGCAAATCAGTCATTGCGCTCGACGGTGTCGACTTCACCGTGGGTGCCGGGCGTATCGTCGGCTTGATGGGCCCGAACGGCGCTGGCAAAACGACCGCTCTGAAGGCGATCCTTGGCTTGACCCCGTTCGAGGGCGAGTTGCAGGTGCTCGGTCGTGATCCGCGCGTCTCTCGTGATCAACTGATGAACGACGTCTGCTTTATTGCCGATGTCGCCGTGCTGCCCAAGTGGCTGCGCGTGCGAAACGCCATCGATTATGTCGCCGGCGTGCATCCGCGATTCGATCGGGCGAAGGCTGCGGATGTGTTGGCCCGCACCGAGGTGCGTCGCGACAGTCGGATCGGGGAATTGTCGAAAGGCATGATCACGCAGTTGCATCTGGCGCTCATCATGGCCATCGATGCGCGCTTGTTGGTGCTCGATGAGCCGACGCTCGGTCTCGATCTGCTCTATCGGCGCACCTTCTACGAAGCGCTGCTCAACGACTACTTCGACCACGAGACCACGATCCTCGTTACCACCCACCAGGTTGAGGAAGTCGAACACCTGCTCACCGACGTATTGCTGATCAATCACGGCCGTATCGTGCTCGATGCCGCGGTCGATCAGTTGCCCAACCGATTCGTGCAGCTCGTCACCACCGCTGCGCAGTTGCCGGCCGCCCGCGCTTTGAAACCGATCTACGAGCGCGAGCTCTTCGGTCGCCACGCCCTGATCTACGACGGTTGCGATCCGGCTGAGCTGCAACCGCTCGGCGAATTACGCACGCCGAGCATCGCCGACCTATTCGTCGCCTCCATGCAAGGAGTCCGTCAATGAACGCCCAAGCCTTCAAGACTCTCGTCACGCGTGAACTTTGGGAGCACCGAAGTCTCGTCTGGGCACCGGTCGTGACCGCCGTGCTGCTGGTCGTCGGCACGATGCTGAGTGCTCAAGGCACGGGAAGCGTGCAGATCGATCTCGATGGGCGCGAGTCCTCGTTCTTCATGGCGCTGTCGAGCGATCCTAAAGTCAGCGGCGAGTTATTCGGCGTTTGGACGAGCTCGCTCATCATCCCGCAGGCATTCGTCGGTTTCCTGGTGATCTTTTTCTACCTGCTCGATTGCCTGTACGCCGAAAGGAAGGATCGCAGTATCCTGTTCTGGAAGTCCTTGCCCGTGTCGGACGAGGCTACGGTGATCTCCAAAGGCCTCACGGCGCTCATCGTCGTGCCCGTGTGGGTGTGGCTGCTGTCGCTGGTCTCGGGTCTTTTGGTGTTCGGCATCGTCGCCATGAAAGTCTCGGGTACCCCGCTCGCGCCGCTCGGCGAATTCCATCCGTTCATCTGGTTAACGACCCAGTTGGTACTGCTGCAGAACCTGCTGCTCGCCGCGTTGTGGTACGCACCCATTGTGGGCTACCTGCTCGTCGCCTCGGCCTTTGCGCCGCGTAGTCCGCTCGTCTGGACGATACTGCCGCCTGTGCTGCTGGTGACGGCCGAGAAGATCGTCTTCAACACGAGTCTCGTTGGCGGGTTCATCGCCCACCGCCTTAGCGGATTTTTCGAACATCTCGGTGGCATGCTGCTGCGTGAAGGCGATCAGGTTGCCTCGCCTGCGGCTGCGGCTGTGATCGGCGACGCTTATCAGGGCTTGAGCGCTGTGAGCGTGCTCACCGAGACAGATCTTTGGCTCGGGTTGCCGGTTGCCGCGGTACTCTTTTGGGGTGCTGCGCGGCTGCGACGCTGGCGCGACGCCGGCTGAAACTCCCGCTAAAGGCGCGCACCCGTCAGGCGATCCAGATTGCCGACGAACTCGATAGCGAGTCGGGGTAAACTGCAGCCTCGTTTGTTCGAAGCACGAGGCTGACATGTCCGAACCCGTAATCGCCGGCAAAGTGCCGCTCCCCGTCGATGTCGAGGCAGGCAAGACTTACTGGTGGTGCAGCTGCGGCAAGTCCGCGCGGCAGCCGTTCTGCGACGGATCGCACAAGGGCACCGACTTCACGCCGGTGCGTCACGACGCCACGCAAAGCGGCAAGGTCTGGTTCTGTGCCTGCAAGCACTCCGCCAAGGCGCCGCTGTGTGACGGGAGTCACAAGAACCTGCCCTGATGCACTACCGCCTCGATCGGCATGACCAGACGCTTCGCCTCACGCTTGAAGGCGAGTGGACGGTCCATCAGGTCGGAGCGATAGGAGCCACCCTCGCGAGCCTCTCGTTCGAGGGAATGACACGGCTTGATGTCGCGGCAGCGCAAGGTACGCTCGATTTGTCCGGGGCTTGGCTGTTGCGCGACGTGCTGCAGCGCGCCGAGCGGGCAGGGCTCGCGGTAGCGTTCCTCGACCAGCGCCCCCCGGCGCTCGCCCTCGTTGAGCAAACACTCGGGCCCGGTACCGGCCCGGCGTTTGTCCGCGAGGAGCGGCCGCTGCAGCCGATCACCGCCCTCGGCAAGACGGCCGTCGATCGATGGCAGGGTTGGTTGTTGGGCCTCGCGTTCATTGGTGAGGCGGTGTGGCGTTTCATGCGTGCGCTGCGCGATCCGCGGGTATGGCGCCCCACTTCGATTGCACGGCACGTCTACGATACGGGCATCACTGCGATTCCCATCGTCGCGCTGATCGCTTTTTTGATCAGCGTCATCATCGCTTATATGGGCGCGCAGCAACTGCAGAAGTTCGGCGCCGACATTTTCGTCGTTGATCTTGTCACCGTCGGCGTGCTGCGCGAGCTCGGCGTGCTATTGACCGCCATCATCGTTGCCGGTCGCTCGGGCAGTGCGTTCGCGGCTGAGATCGGCGTCATGCAACTCAATCAGGAAGTCGATGCCCTGAAGGCTACGGGTGTCGAACCGATCGAGGTGCTTATGCTGCCGCGTTGGATCGGACTCGCCATCGCTTTGCCATTGCTGACGGTGATCTCCGATGCCGTCGGAATCTTGGGTGGTGCGCTGTTATGCCAGGCCTTGCTCGACATGACGTTCGTGCAGTACTTCCAGCGCGTCGATGAGGCCATCGGCGACTGGACGTTCTGGGTGGGTCTGATCAAAGCGCCGGTATTTGCACTGCTGATCGCGGCGGCCGGAACCTACCGTGGCATGCAGGTGCGCGGGTCATCGCGCGAACTGGGTCGGTTGACCACCGTCGCTGTAGTTCAGGCGATTTTTTTGGTGATTCTCGCCGACGCGTTGTTTGCGGTGCTGTTCATGGAGATTGGCATCTGATGGCGGACCCCATTATCGAAGCACGCGGCATCGTCAACCGCTTTGGCGCACAGACCGTACACGATGGGCTAGACATGGTCGTGCAGCCTGGCGAAATCTTTGGCATCGTCGGTGGATCGGGCTCAGGCAAGAGCGTGCTGCTCAATACCGTGCTCGGGCTGCGCCGACCACAGGCAGGGGAGGTGAAAATCTACGGTACTGACATCACCCGTCTCGATGCGACAGCCCTGCGGCAACTGAAGACCCGTTACGGCGTGACCTTTCAGGCGGGCGCCTTGTTCAGTTCCCTGACCGTGCTACAGAACGTGCAGTTGCCGATGCTCGAGCACCTGCAGCTCGACGCCCGAGCGCTCGACGAGCTGGCGATGCTGAAGGTGCGTATCGTGGGTCTACCGCCGGAGGCGGCAGCCAAATACCCCTCGCAACTGTCGGGCGGCATGATCAAGCGGGCCGCGCTCGCGCGGGCGCTGGCACTTGATCCAGGCTTGCTGTTCCTCGACGAACCGACCTCCGGACTCGACCCGATCAGCGCGGCAGCTTTCGACGAGTTGTTGGTGGGTTTGCAGCGCGAGCTCGCGCTGACAGTGGTGATGATTACGCACGATCTGGACAGTATTTTCAGAACCTGCAATCGTGTCGGTGTCATCATCGACAAACGCATGGTTTCGGCGACGCTGGCCGAGATTGTCGAGCATCCACATCCTTGGATTCAGGCGTATTTTCACGGCGATCGCGCACGCCGTTTCGGAGTGGGTCATGGAACGTGAGGCCAATTACACCGCGGTTGGGGCGTTCGTCATGCTGGTGCTGGCGATGGCCGTGGCCTTCGTCTACTGGTATTCGGACGCGCGCAACGCCAAGTCCTACGTGCGCCATGAAGTGTATTTCGAAGGTTCTGTCAGCGGTCTGAACGTCGGCAGTACGGTGCGCTATCTTGGTGTCGATGTGGGTCGAGTAGTCAACCTGACCATCGACCGTCGCTCTGCGGCTCGGGTGCAGGTGATCGTCGACATCGACTCGTCGACGCCGATCTCGGAGCAGACCGTCGCCGAGTTGTCGCTGCTCGGCGTGACGGGTCTGCTCTACATCGATCTGCTCGGCACCGTCGGCAACAAACGACTGGCTGAGCCGGTGCCGAGCGCGCGGTACCCGGTGATCCGCTCCGTGCGTTCGAGTTTCGATCTGTTGCTGAGCGGCGTTCCCGAGGTGATGGGTCGAGCGTCGGAAGTGGCGCAGCGCGCCAGCCGCCTGCTGTCGGATGACAACCTGGACGCAGTGTCGCGAATGGTCGGGACTGTCGACGACGCGAGCCGCAGTCTGCCGCAGACCATGCGCGAGGTGGATGCTCTGGTGCGTGATCTACGCGTGATTTCCCGCGATCTTGCCGTGGTGGCGGGTGGATTGCGTGCGACCAGCGAGGAGTCGATGCCGGTACTTCGCACCGCCGTGAAGCGACTCGGTGTGGCGGCGGATAACGTCGCGCGAACCAGCGAGCGCCTCGATGCCTTCGTTACTGAAAACGCGGTGCCGCTGTCCACTTTCACGCGTGAGGGATTGCCTGAACTTGAGCGCTTGGTTCGCGACAGCCGGCAAACCGCAGTCGAGTTGCAGGCTCTATCGCGCTCGTTACGTGAGGATCCGTCGCGATTGTTGTTCCAACCGCCGCCGCGCGGTGTGGAGGTGCCTCGATGAAACGTCATGCCCTGTTGATAGTGCTACTGGCTGGGCTTGGCGCCTGCACAGGCCTGTTGCAGAGTCGACAGCCCGCAACAGTGACGTATGTACTGCGTCCCTCGTTGGCGACGCCGCCTGCCGCCCGCAGTGATGCACCGCTCGAGTCAGTGCAGGTACTCGATGTGGTCGCGTATCCGGGCTTTGATACCGACGCGATTATTTTGACCGACCTTGCGAACCGCAAGCTCGATGTGTTCGCAGCGAGCCGCTGGCCTGAGCGTCTGCCTCGAGTACTCGAGACCCACATTCAGGACGCCCTGCGGGCGCGCGGCGTCGCGGTGGTACACGATGCTGCGGCGCCGTTTCCGGCGCGTCACACGGTGCGGGTGACCGTGCGGCGCTTCGATGCCGAGTACCGAACGCCTGCTGCCGTGCCCGTGTGCCGCGTGGCGTTCGATGTGGTGGTCGCCGAGCGCGACTCGCGGCGCGTACTGGCAGCGTTTTCGGTCGAGCACGCCGTTAACGCGGAGACCAACCGGCTGGGGCCGGTGGTCGCCGCATTCGAAAAAGCGAGCTCAATGGCCCTCGGAGCGGTGGCGGATGGTGTGGTGACGGCCGCTCAGGTGGGCCGGTAACCTATTGTTTTTAATGCTATTTCGTTGCGAAACGGGGTGTTTGTTCAGTCGCTGTACAGGATCAAGTTACACAAATGCTTGACAAGTGTCCGGCCGACGGTAAGATATCTACCGTCAACCGTCCCTTCTGACGAGTGACCCCCGTTTGGGCGGATCGAAAGATCCGCCCTTTTTCTTTTCCGGCGCCAACTTTTCAGGGTACCCCTACGCTTAGGCGCCGAGTTCTTCGCTGAGCGTCAGCCAGCGCTCCTCAAGGGCGTGAATCCGAGCCAGTAGCGCAGCGTGGGCCGCGGGCAGCGCCCGCGCCGCGGGGTCAGCTGAGGCATAGAGCGCGGGATCAGCGAGTCGTGCCTCGAGCGCTTGGCGCTCCGCAATACAAGTTTCGAGTTCGCGCTCGATTCGTTTCAATTCGGTCCGCTGCGGTGCCAGCCGGTTGCGCGCCTCGGCTTCGAGTCGTTTGCGTTCCTTTCGATCTGTCGCCGCGGGCTCGGTGCGCGGGCTCGGCACCACGGTTTCTGCGCTGCGGCGAGTCGCCGCCAGCCAGCGGGCGTAGTCATAGAGGTCGCCATCAAAGCTCTCGACTTCACCTTCACGCACTCGCAGGAATTCGTCGCACACGCCGCCGAGCAGGCCGCGATCGTGCGAGACGAGTACGACTGCACCTGGGAACTCCTGCAGCGACAGCAGCAGCGCATCGCGCATCTCGAGATCGAGGTGGTTGGTCGGCTCATCAAGCAGTAGCAGATTGGGACGACGAGCGACGAGGATCGCCAATGATAAGCGGGCGCGTTCGCCGCCTGAGAAGTGCCGAACGGGTTCGAATACCCGATCACCGCGGAAGCCAAACTGCCCGAGATGATCGCGCTGTTGCTGCGGCGACCAAGCCGATACGATCTCGCCGCCACGTCGATTGAGTTCAAGCAGCGCAGAGCTCTCCGCGTCCAATTGATCGACTTCAAGTTGCGCGAAAAATCCTGTGGCCAAATCGGCAGCCGACGTACAGCTGCCGGCCAGTGGTACGAGCTCTCCGGCGAGTGTCTTGATCAAAGTGGACTTACCGGCACCGTTCCGACCGAGGATGCCGATTCGCGCGCCGGGCGCGATCGACAGCGAGACGTTGCGCAGGATGCGTCGCGCCGCATAGCCGGTATCGACCCGGTCGAGTGCGATCAGCGGTGTGGGCAATTTCCGCGGCTCAGCAAAGCGCCACTCATAAGCCGCCTCATCGCGCTGCACAACAATGTCGGGCAGCCGCTCAAGCCACTTGATGCGACTCTGAGCTTGTCGCGCCTTGCTGGCCTTGGCTCGGAAGCGATCAATGAAACTGCGTACATGATCAGCCTCCCGCCGTAGTTTTTCATTAGCAGCTTGTTGCTGCGCGGCGCGTGCAGCGCGTTGCTGTTCGAAGCGACTGAAGTTACCTGTGTACGCCGTGGTTCGCGCGGCCGAAAGATGAATGATGCGACCGACGATCGCATCCATGAAGTCTCGATCATGCGACACCAACAGCAAAGTGCCGGGATACTCCTGCAGCCAGCGCTCGAGCCACAGCACCGCATCGAGGTCGAGGTGGTTGGTCGGCTCATCGAGCAGCAGTAGATCCGAAGGACACATCAACGCCCTTGCCAAGTTGGCGCGCATTCGCAGTCCGCCTGAGAACGCGGCGATCGGCTCATCGACGCGATGTGCATCGAAGCCAAGACCATCGAGCAGCGCGGCCGCTCGGCTGCGCGCGGTGTAGCCGCCGTGCAGGTCGAACTGCAGGAGTGCTTCGGCTTGCGCCACGCCGTCGTTGCGCGCCTCCGCCTCGCTCAAACGCCGCTCGCAGTCCCGCAGGCTCTGATCGCCGTCGATGACGTGCTCGATCACAGGCCGCTCAGAGTGCGGCAGTTCCTGTGCCACAGTGGCGATGCGCAACTGCGGTGGGCATTCGAACTCGCCGCGATCGGCGCTGAGTGTTCCTTGGATGAGCGCGAGCAGGCTGGATTTACCGCTACCGTTGCGGCCGACGATGCCGACCTTTTCACCGCGCAGGATACTGAATGTGGCCTGTTCGAGCAGGGGTTCGGGCCCCCGTCGCAGGAGGACGTCGCGCAGGGGAAACACGGCGCAACTTCACGCTGAACGCCATCCGCCGTGCCGCCTGTAGGTCGGTGACCGGTGTGCCGCCTGTGGGTCTGCAGGCGGGCAACTTTGTGTATCCTCCCGCCATGAAGCTGGAAATATTTTCCGATGTGATCTGTCCCTGGTGCTATGTCGGTCAGGCGCGGCTGGAGCAGGCCTTGGCCGCCCGTCCCGCCACTCAGCCACAAATTACCTGGATGCCGTACCAACTCGATCCGTCGGTGCCCGAGGATGGGCGTGACTGGCGCGAGTATCTGCTCGAGAAGTTTGGCGACGTCGCGCATTTCGATCACGCCAAGCGACAACTGGAACAGATCGGTCAGAGCGTTGGCATTGATTTTCGTTTCGATTCGATCCAGCGCACGCCGAATACTCGTCGGGCACATCTGCTGATTGCCCGGGCACGCCGTGAATCGCCCGCGCTCGAGGCGGCGATGAGCGTGCGCTTGTTTCGCGCGTATTTCACTGACGGACTCGATATCGGTGACCCCGAAGTGCTTTGCAGCTTGGCGGCCGAGACGGGTATTGCTGCGGAGGCGGCGCGCTCGGCGCTGGTCGATGCGGAACTGGCACACGAAGTGACGGCGCTACAGGATCTGGTGCGTCGCTGGAACATCAGCGGCGTGCCGACCTTCGTGTTCGACCGCCGCTTCGCGTTTTCCGGAGCGCAGCCGCTCGAGGTTTTTTTGCGCGCATTCGACGCTTGAGTCATGCGCCGGCTCGATGCATACGAGCTCACCGGTCGATCGAGCACTCATATCCAACGACTCGAGGAGCCCTCCTGCGCCTTGCATGGCGAGGTAAGCGAGCCCTTTCTCCAACTACGCGCCGCAGCTGCGAAGGTCGGCTTCGATTTGGTGCCGGCCTCATCCTTCCGCGATTTCTCTCGTCAGCAAGCGTTGTGGAATTCGAAGTATCGGGGTGAGCGAGCGAGTCTTGATCGGTACGGGCGGCCCATCGACATGACCGCGTTGGCGCCCGCCGAGCGAATCGAGACGATCCTGTGCTGGTCGGCACTGCCCGGCGCCAGTCGTCACCATTGGGGTACGGACCTCGACGTCTACGATCGCGCGGCCGTGCCCGAAGGTTATGCGTTGCAACTTGTGCCCGCCGAATACGCACCGGGCGGACCCTTCGCGGCGCTGCACGACTGGCTATCGGATCATCTCGACGGGTACGGTTTTTATCGGCCGTATCAACGCGATCTCGGCGGCGTCAGCCCAGAGCCATGGCACATCAGTTATGCACCACTGGCGAACGACTGCTTGCAGGCATTAACTGTGGAGATCCTCCGGGAGGCGCTGCGAGAGGGCGAGGTCGAGGGCGGTGAGGTGTTGCTGGCGAGAGTGCCTGAGCTGCACGAGCGTTTTACACAGCGCGTGGAAGCTCCTCCGCCATTAGCCTTGCTGCATGAACTCCGCGATCACCGGCGCGTGGTCTGAGGGGCGCTCCGCGCGGCGCGGTTCGCGATCGACTCTACAGGCGGTGCACTGCGCCGCCAGCGACATCGAGGCCAGCACGAGATCGATGCGCAAGCCGTGATTACGGCGAAACGCCGCTGCGCGATAGTCCCACCAGCTGAAGGTTTGAGCCGGTTGCTCGAAACGACGGAAGACATCGACGAGCCCTGTCTCGAGTAATCGCGCAAACGCCTGCCGTTCCGGTTCGCTGACATGCACGCTGCCTTGCCAAGCTACGGGGTCATGCACGTCCCGATCCTCGGGCGCGATGTTGAAATCGCCCAGCACGATCAAAGGTCGCCCAAGGTTATGCAGGTCGACGAGCCAGTTTCGCAGCGCCTCGAGCCAGCGCAACTTGTAGGCGTACTTTTCGGAGCCCGGCTCCTGTCCATTGGGCACATACAAGTCGACGACGATGCAGCCCTGCGTCTCTACCGCGAGCACGCGCCGCTGTTCATCGACGAACCCTGGAATGTCGGTGGCGATCCGCGTGAGCGGCGTGCGTGACAGCACGGCCACACCGTTATAGGTGCGTTGTCCGCTGTAGAGCACCTGATAGCCGAGAGACTGAATCTCAGCCAAAGGAAAATCCGCATCCGGCAGTTTGGTTTCCTGCAAGGCGACGATATCGGGCTGCACGGCAGTCAACCATTCGGCCAGCTGCGGCAGCCGCACGCGCAGCGAGTTGACGTTCCAGGTGGCGATCGAAAAGGTGTTCATGACGTACTAGGGTAATCGACACAGCGCCGTCCGGCGCGCCCGCGTGTACGATGGCCCCCTCTGCAGCAAGGGGCGCACATGTCACAACGAAGTTTCGACCTGGTGGTGATCGGCGGTGGCAGCGGCGGTCTCGCCTGCGCACAGCGCGCGGTGGAATACGGCGCCACGGTGGCGCTGGTCGAGGCCTCGAGACTCGGTGGCACCTGCGTGAACGTCGGGTGTGTGCCGAAGAAGGTCATGTGGAACGCCGCCCAAATCGCCCAGGCGGCGCATGACGCGCGGCATTATGGGTTCGATCTGAGTCTCGGCGCCCACGACTGGCTCGCCCTGAAGCGCTCTAGAGATGCCTACATCGAGCGTCTCAATGGCATCTACGAACGCAATCTCGCGCAGCGCAACGTGCATCTCGTTCGCGGTCGCGCTCGGCTCACAGGCCCCGGTGAACTTCAGGTGGGCGATCTGCATCTCGATGCCGCGCATGTCGTCATCGCCACGGGTGGGCGCCCTGCTGTGCCACCGATCCCAGGCGCCGAGCTCGGCTACACCTCGGATGGTTTCTTTGCCCTCGAAGATCGACCGCGCCGCGTAGCCGTGGTGGGCAGTGGCTACATCGCCGTCGAACTGGCCGGAATTTTTGCGGCGCTCGGTAGCTCGGTCGAGATGGTCATACGACGCGAGCGAGTGCTGCGGCATCTCGATGTCATGTTGGCCGACGGGCTGATGAAAATCATGCGTGACGAAGGCGTGGCTTTTCACGATCACGCCATACCGCGCGCGCTCGAACGGGATGCCGATGGCAGTCTGCGCTTGCTGCTCGGCGATGGCCGAGTCGTCGGCCCGTTCGATGCGCTGTTCTGGGCGGTCGGTCGTGACCCGATAGTGGAGGATCTCGGTCTCGATCGGGCAGGCGTCGCGCTCGATGGCCGGGGATTCATCGCCGTCGACCCGTTTCAGCACACCAACGTCACCCGTCATTACGCCATCGGCGATGTGACGGGGCACGTGGCGCTCACGCCGGTTGCGATTGCAGCAGGTCGGCGTCTCGCTGATCGAGTGTTCGGTGGCATGACCGACCGACGCCTGGACTACAGCAACGTGCCGACGGTGGTCTTTAGTCATCCGCCCATTGGGACCGTGGGCCTCAGTGAGACCGAGGCGCGCGAGCGATACGGTACTGAGGCGGTGACCGTGTTCACATCCGGCTTTGTGCCGATGTACCACGCGCTCACTGAGCGCAAGCCACGTGCCCAGATGAAGCTCGTCACCGTAGGGCCCGAGCACCGCATCGTCGGCTGTCACGTCATCGGTGCGGGAGCAGACGAGATGCTGCAGGGGTTCGCGGTTGCTTTGAAGATGGGCGCCACCAAGCGCGACTTCGATGACACGGTCGCCATTCACCCGACCAGCGCCGAAGAATTCGTCACCATGCGCTAAGGCGGCAACGGCGCCTCGCCTAGCAGCAGGCGACGCAGATACTCCGGCGCGATGAGATGACAGTAGCGTGTGCCTCGAAACTGCGGTGGTGAGTTGGCATAACGCGGATCCAGCCAGTCGTTTTTCATTGCCTTGGCCTGCAGATGCAGTACTCCTGAGGCATCCACCTGCGCATACGCATACGGTGCGAGCCAAATCGGCCCGTCAGTGGTGACGATGTCCTCGTCGAAGGCCACGCTGCGTCGCGCCTTTGCCGGCAAAGAGGCTTGCACTGCGCGCCAGGTCAATTCATTGACGTAGCGGCAGCCCCGATCCTCGCCCGCCTGGCCTGCGCCGTATTCGCTGACGATATGATCGGCGGTCTTCATCTTGCAGGAAACGAGGGTTGGGCGTTGCGGGTCACCGTCCTGAAACCTGACGAACTGCCGGGTTTGTAGCGGATTGACCGCTGGCTTGGACTTGGTGAAAGCCGTGAAGTCGCTGAACACCTCGGTCTGCGCCACCGGCACTGCACCGACGATCGCGGTTTGAGCACGCGCACAAAATCCGGCGTCCGTCACCGGGGGCGCCGTCAACGTTTGGCAGCCCGTGATGAGCCACGTGACACCGGCGACCCACAAGACCCGCAGCGTCGGGATGGAGCAGAAGGATGTCATGGACCCACGTTCTCCTTGGACGAGACCCTCTGTCCGCACGGTACACGGACGGGAGGCGTGTCGTTGACTTGATCGACTCGGATGGCCGAAATCGCCGCATGACTTCGCCCTTGCCACCGCGTTCATCCGTGCCCCGGGTGCGCCTGTTTTCGTTGCTTCTGGCGGCTGCGCTGCTGCTCGGCGCCTGCAGTCGCGGACCCGAGCCCTTACAGACCGATGAATTGAGCATCCGGATCAATCTGCTGTGCACCACCTGCGATGATTTTGTGCAGTGTCGGGCGAGCGCCGCCACCGCTGCGTTCACCCTCTACCGACTCCGTGAGAAGAGTTTTTGGGCCCAGATCGCCACCATCTGGGACTATTTGATCCAGTTCATCCATCGGAAAACGAGCGATCGACGACCCCTGACCGTCTATGTCGAAGAAACCGGCCAGCGCCGTGTAGTGTCAGATGCGGGCGTTGCAGGGGTCGACATGGTCAGCGGCTTGATCAGCGTGCCCGGCTCGCTGATCGATATGCGCGACGGCTCCTGGCGCTCACCGCAGGGCGAGGTGCTCGGGCGCTGCGCAACGCTACCACGGCGCCAAGGGTATGCGTGGGTTCGGGAACTGTTGGGCAGACCCTTGCCCGGAGTGACGCCATGACCCGATCCACGCTGTCGCGGTCTGGCGTGATCGCGCTCGTGACCTTGCGCTTGCTGATGGCCGTGTTTTTCATTGGCGCTGCGATCAATAAATGGAAGCAGGCCTACATTTCCTCTGACCGGTTACAACGGATCTTCCTCGAACGTCTCGAAGAAATCGATCCGGAATCCTTTGGCGCCTGGTTCCTCGAGCATGTCGGCATCCCCCATTATCAGCCGTTCGCTTGGCTTGTATGCTGGGGCGAGACATTCATTGGCCTCGGCCTGCTGTTCGGGTTCATGACCCGCGGTGCGGCTGCCGGCGCGATGCTCATAATGTTGTCGTTCGCAATGGGCGGATACTATGACGCATCGCTGATTGTGCTGACGCTGATGTTCCTGCCGCTCGTCTGGTGGCCCGCCGGCCACCACATGGGTCTCGACGCCCGCTGGCATCAGCGCTATCCGCGATCGATTCTGTTTCGCTAGATCCAAAAATTTCTGGAGAAGTTGATGTCTGCAGCCACAGAAGGTCGGAAGTTTTTATTTGTCCGACTGATGCCCGGTGTCATGCCGGGGCATGTCGCAGCCTATCTTTGGGCGGCTTTCGTCAGCATTGGCCTATTCACGTACGCAACCTCCCTGCAGCCTTACCTGCTACAGGTCAACATCGGCGTACCGGCTGAGCAGCGCGGGCAGATTTCCGGTGACCTGCAGTTCTGGGCGGAAATCATCACCTTGCTTACTGTTGGTTTTTTTGGAGCATGGTCTGATCGAGTCGGCCGGCGCATTGTCTACGTGGTGGGCTTTCTGATCACGGGACTCGCCTACGCGGCCTATCCGTTTGCCGATGACATCAACCAGTTACTGATCTACCGGCTGATCTATGCCATCGGCGTGGCGGCGCTGGGCGGCATGCTGGCCACGGTGCTCGCTGATTATCCGGTCGACGCTGATCGCGGCAAGTTGACCGGCCTGTCATTCGTACTCAACGCCCTTGGCGCGGTGTTGTTTCTGGTATTCCTCGTCAAGCTGCCGCAGATCTACCAAGGGTTCGGCGCTACCGAAACGGAGGCGGGTCGCTTCGCCTATCTCACGGCGGCGGCGGTGTGCGTATTCAGCGCGCTGGTGATGCTCGCGCTCAAGCCGGGCAAGCCGGATCAAGTCACCGAGCGAGTCCCGCTCGCCACCTTGATTCGTCAAGGCATCGTGGCAGGCAAGCAACCGCGGATTGCGCTGGCTTACGCCGCCTCGTTTACCGCTCGCGCGGATCTGGTGATCGTCGCGTTATTCCTGTCGCTTTGGGTGCAGTTGGCTGCTACGGCGGATGGCTTGGCCGCCGCGGATGCGGCGGCTTTGCAAGGGGCGCTGTTTGGCAACGGCCAGGGCTGCGCCATGCTGTGGGCGCCGCTTTTTGGCTGGCTGGCCGACAAGATCGATCGCGTGACGCTCGTCATCATCGCCACGCTGCTGGCCATCGTCGGTTACGGGTGGATGGGACTGACGCCGGATCCGGCGGCAGGTGGCATGGCCTATGGTGCGGCGGCGATGCTCGGCATCGGGCAGATCAGCGGTATTTTGGCTTCGCAGGTGCTGATTGCCCAGGAGGCGCCGGGAGCGATACGTGGTGCGGTGATCGGGATGGTCGGTTTCTTTGGCGCACTTGGCATTCTGATTATTTCCAAAGTCGGTGGCGTGGCGTTTGATTTATGGCGCCCGGGTGCGCCGTTCATCATCATGGCCGGTGCCAACGTGGTGTTGTTGGCGATGGCTTTTTGGGTCAAAGGCAAGTCCCCTGCGGTGCGGGTATGACATCGACTCACTCGCTCGTCGTTCGCGCCGCGATTCTGGGTCTCGCGTTGGTGACCTTGCATCCAGCCGTGGCCGCAGAGTCTGCGGCGCCGAGCGCCGCCATCGCAACGCAGTGGAGTGGTGAATACCGCAGCGAATCGATCAGCGACGGCATGGTGCAAGGCGGCGAGCGATTCATGCTGACGCGTCACCCGGATGGCTCGCGCAGTCTGCAGATGCAGACGGATCTGCGCAGCCGAGGTTCTTTGTTCGACGTCTATCTGCGTGTCGATGCGAAATTTCGCCCGGTGACCGCTTTTGCCCACTATTGGACGGCGGGCATGTTGAAGGGTGCGGGTTTTTTCGAGATCGAGGGAGATGCACTGCGCGCCACGAGCCGCGGTCCGGCGAGCGGCTCCCAAACACGCGCGACAGCGGTGCCGGCGCGGTTCTCACTCGGGGCCCATCCGGTGTCCGGGGATGGCTGGCACACGGCGCCCTACGATATGGCAGCGCGTGGCGTGCAAACGCTCAACCTGTACAGCGTTGATGCAGGTGCCGATGTCACCAAGCCGGTGCTCGGCACGTTGCTGCCGTTGTCTGTTGAGTATCTCGGCGATGAGCGCGTGACAGTGCCTGCGGGGACCTTCGACGCCCAGCGCTTCCGGCTTGCCGGTCTGAATGATCTCTGGGTGTACGGCCCCGACCGATTGGTGGTGAAGTCGGAGCTGCCGCGCCGCGGTATCCGCTATGTGCTAGTCGCGCTTGCCCGCGAAGGAGAGGCGATCCAATAGTCCGAGCAACAGCGCTGATACGACGAAGGTCATGTGCAGCACCACGTACCAGAGGATTTTGTCGTTCGGAATGGTCTTCACGTCCATGAACACCTTCAACAGGTGGATGGAAGAGATCGCCACGATCGAGGCAGCCACCTTGAGTTTCAGGGTGCCGGCATCGAGTTTGCCGAGCCAACCGAGTTTGTCGCCTTCCTGTGCTACATCGATGCGCGAGACGAAGTTTTCGTAGCCCGAAAACATCACCATAACGATCAAGCTGCCCACCAGTACGATGTCGATGAGCGTCAGGACGATGAGCACGAGCTGATCTTCGCCCAAGGTGCCGATGGTTACGACAACATGCACCGCTTCCTGGAAAAACTTGATGCCGAGCGCGACCAGCGCCAGCGACAAACCGATGTACATCGGCGCCAGCAACCAGCGGCAAGCGAAGAGCAAACGTTCGATGGACTTCTCAATCATGGGGTAATTTTAGCCCAGCTCCCTGCCTTGGCGCAGCCTCGATGAGTTCGTCAGGGCGTTGCGAGGGCAAAAATTCGCACGGGCGAAGCCCCCGCAGCCAGTGAACGCTCCTCGACGAACTGTAGCCCGAGTTTGCCGAGCACATGGATCGAGCGGACATTATGGGGCGAGGTGATGCCCAGCACGGTGGTTAGGCCGAGACGCGTTCGTCCATCGTCGATGGCGGCCCGGGCCGCCTCGGTGACATAACCGGCGTTCCAAAATTGCGGCATCAGCGCAAAACCGATGTCGGCGTGGGGTAATGTGTCGCGCCGGACGAGGCCACACATGCCGAGAGTCGTCGCCGTCTCGCGAAGGCGAACTTTCAGCAACCCGTGACCATGCTGACGATAGCTGCTCATCGGGCCTTCGCGCAGATAGCGCTCGGCATCGGTCGTTGTGCGCACGCCGCGATCACCAATGAATTCGATGAACGAGGGTTGGTTCAGCAGCTCGACGATGAATGCAGCATCGGGCAGCGTGAACTCCTCGAGCACGAGCCGAGGCGTTTCGATCCGAATCGGCGTGGTGCCGGCGTCCATCAAGCTCCGGGCGGTCGGTACTTGCCGAGCAGCGCGTCCCAGCGATTCTCGATGCGCTTGAAGGCCTCAGGGGCAAGGCGCTCGAGCTCCGTCCGATTCAGTGCCTGATACTCGGCAGGGCCGCCTTCCTGCGGCCACTGACGCGTTGCATCGATCACCACTTTTGAGGTCATCGGTCGCTTGGTAAGCGAGGGATCAAGGGGCATGCCGCGCGACTCGGGGATGATGACGGTCGCCGGCGCTGGCTGCCAGCGCGAACCGAGCGTGTGCATCACCGCAGTGCGATCCAGCACCTCGATATCGTCATCGACGATGACGATGACTTTGGCGATGCCGACGATCTGTGCAATGCGTTTGCCGATCTCGAGCGCCTCGCCGGGCTTTTGTTTCTTGATGCTGACGAAGCACAGCCCGGTGGCCTCGACAGGCGTGTGCAACATTTTGATGTTGGGTACGAACCGCTTCAGTGCCGACAGCGCCATCTGCTCGAGGGGTGCCGTCGGAAAGCCACGGGTGATGCCCGTGTACTGGTTGACGAACCAGGGATTGCGACGGTGGGTGATCGCGGTCACATTCATCCAGAAGTTGGCTGCCTTGCGCGCGCCCATGTAGCCGTACATTTAGCCGAAAGGCCCCTCCGGCAGCATGCCCTGATCGAGCGGCACAGCGCCTTCGATGATCATCTCGGAGGTCGCCGGTACGAGATGCCCGTTGGTTTCACTGCGCACCACGCGCAGCGGCCGACCGCGGATCGCCGACACCACCTCAAGCTCATCGGCTTTGGCCCGGTTGAGTTTGGAGCTCGAGACGACCCAGGTGACGGGATCTTGGCCGAGTGCGATCGATACCTTGACCGAACTCTCGCCGCGCTCCTTGGCCTTCATGAACGCCTGCCATGCGCCTTGGCCCTCTTCGGGGTTGATGCCGAGCAGGCGAGGCCCCTTGATCTCGCAGCGATACGTGCCGAAATTCTTGCCGAGTTCCCGATCGTCAGTGAACACCGATCCGGTGTTCACATAGCGTCCCGAGTCTGCCGGGTTCGACTGCATGAAGGCGAAGCTCGTCAGATCGATCTGCTCGTCTCGGAGCACCACCTGCTTGCAAGGCGCGGCGTCGCGCGCCACTTCGATGAACGGTGCCGTCGGAAAGGCACCGCCCTTGCCTTGCTTGAGGAATTCATCGACGCGTGCGAGTGCTTTGTAATACGTGGCCACGTGATCGCCGGCGACTGGCTGCAGACCGAAGCTCAAGCACTCGGTATCCCAGTGCCCGAAGTGGTTGGTGATGATCGGGCCCTTGTACCAACGTCCGTCGATACGTACGTTTTCCATGACCAAGGCTGGCGCGAAATACATTCCGAAGCGATCGATCAGGCGGTACATCAGCGCCGTGCCTTCGTAGGCGTCTTGGTCGATATTGCGTACGCGCAGCACGAGATTGCGTCGCTCGAGTTCAGCCATCCACTCCCGCAGGTCCTCGAACGGGCCAACCTGCCAGGCGCCGGCCGTGGTGTTGCCTGTGGCGACCGGTGGCGGGGTGCCTGCATTCTGCGCTTCGGCCAACTTGAGATCCGCGGCGGCGAGCGCAGCGGCAGAGAGCCCAGCCGATTGGCTGAGAAAATCACGGCGGGAGTAGGTGCTCATGCTCTTACGCTGACATGCAGCCCGATTGGCGTAAAGCATCCCGAGGTACGGATGACCGGTCTATGATCGCCGCCATGCGACATCTGGTGCTGGTACTCGGCGATCAACTCAACCGCGACTCGGCGGCGTTCGACGGTTTCGACCCCGCGCTCGATGGCGTGTGGATGGCTGAGGAGCGGCACGAGTCGCTACGGATCCCCTCAAGCCGGATCCGCACGACGATGTTCCTTGCGGCAATGCGCCACTTTCGTGATGCCCTGCGGGCTGAAGGTTGCGAGGTGGACTATCAGACGTTGGCCGATTCCAAAGGCTCGCTCGCGATGGCGTTGGATTCGGCGCTACAGCGCCTCAGGCCTAATGGCGTCATTTGGGTCGAGCCCGGCGAATGGCAGTTGCGTGCCGACTTGCAGGCCGTGCTCGATCGACAAGGGCTGCGACCGCAGGCGCGCGAGGATCGCCATTTTCTGTGTTCAACCGCCACCTTCGCCGCCCATGCGGCGGGGCGCAAGCAACTGCGGATGGAATTCTTTTATCGGCAGATGCGACGCGAGCATCGCGTTTTGCTCGATGCAGCCGGTGAGCCGGAAGGTGGTGAGTGGAATTTCGACAGTGATAATCGCAAAAGCTTCGGCAAGGCCGGGCCGCCTCGCTTGGTCGATGCGGCACCGCGCTCGTTCACGCCCGATGCGCTCACGCAGGAAGTGCTACACGAGGTTGCTGAGGCGTTTCCGGATAATCCGGGCGATCTCGGCTCCTTTGATTGGCCCGTTACCCCGGCTGAAGCGCAGCTTGCGTTGGAGGATTTCATCCAGCATCGGCTCGCATACTTTGGGGACTATCAGGACGCAATGTGGACCGCGGAGCCTTGGCTGTTCCACTCGCGTCTGTCGGCCGCGCTGAATGTAAAGTTGCTTGATCCGCGTGCGGTAATCGCCGCCGCCGAAGCCGAGTATCGCGCTGACCGAGCCCCGCTTGCGGCGGTGGAAGGCTTCATCAGGCAGATTCTCGGCTGGCGCGAGTACGCACGTGGTGTCTATTGGTTACACATGCCGGGTTATGTCGAGCGCAACGCGCTTGGCGCGGATCGGCCGCTACCCGACTTTTTCTGGACGGGCGATACCCCGATGCGCTGCCTCGCCGATGCACTCGGCCAAACGCTGCGTTTGGGTTACGCCCATCATATCCAGCGTCTGATGGTCACGGGCCTGTATTGCCTGCTGCTCGGCGTCGACCCACGCGAAGTGCATCGCTGGTATCTCGCCATCTACGTCGATGCGGTCGAGTGGGTCGAACTGCCGAACACTCTGGGTATGTCGCAATACGCCGACGGCGGTGTGATGGCCTCCAAGCCTTACGTGGCCAGCGGTAAATACATCGAGCGCATGAGCAACTACTGCACGGATTGCCGGTACCGGCCCGATCGGGCGAGCGGTGATGGTGCCTGCCCGTTTACCACGCTCTACTGGGACTTCCTGCTGCGTCACGAAAAGACGCTCGCCGCCAACCAGCGCATGAGTCTGCAGGTGCGCAACCTGGCGCGTTTGTCGGCGTCAGAGCGTGAGGCGATCACGGCGCGCGCCACGGCGATTCGCAACTCGGGTGTAGTACCCTAACGCCATGACGAGTGCTGCCAGTAATCTGTCCCAACGCTTCCCACAGAAACGCGTCTTCATTACGGGCGCCGCGAGTGGTCTCGGTCTCGCCTGTGCGGAGATTCTCGCCCGTGAGGGCTGGCAACTATTCCTGACCGACGTTGATGGTCCGCGTCTCGATCTCGTCGCGGCAGGCTTTGCGCGCGATGGCGCGCGCGTGGCTGCTGCACCCTGCGACGTTCGTGATGCCGAGGCGGTGCGTGCTATCGTCGAGGCGGCGGTGGCGGCAGCAGGGGGCCTCGATCTGGCGATCCACTGTGCTGGAGTGGCGATCGCCGGGCCGTTCCACGCCAGTACGCCCGAAGAGTGGGTCTGGCAGTTCGACATCAACGTGCACGGCGTCGCCAACAGTTGCCGCGCCGTGATCCAGCACATGGCGCGCGGGAAGGGCGGCATGATCATCAACATCGCCAGTGCCGCGAGCTTTTGCACGGGCGCGCAGATGTCGGCCTACAACGCTTCGAAAGCCGCGGTGGTGGCGCTCAGCGAATCGCTGATGCAGGAGTACGCGGCGTACGGTGTAGCGGTTACGGCGGCAATGCCCGGGTTTTTCCAAACGCGACTCATGGAGACGGCCCGTGGGTCCGAGCGCACCTTGAGCGCCGCGCGTCGGCTGATCGACACGTCCGGGATCAAGGCCGAGGAGATGGCAGAGCTGATGCTGTCGGCAGCCGCTCGGGGTCAGACTCACTTTGTCCATCCTGCGCGCTACCGAAATCTTTGGCGGCTGAAGAGGCTGATGCCCCAGCGTTTTCAGTCCTTGCTGCCGCGCTTGCTCAAACGGGGGGCCTGATGCTGCAACCGTTCCATCTCGCGATCCCGGTGCACGACTTGCAGGCCGCCCGCAACTTTTATGGTCGGCTGTTTGGTTGTCCGGAAGGACGCTCCGCGCCGGAGTGGGTGGATTTCGATTTTTTTGGCCATCAGCTCGTTGCACACCTCGAACCGAGCCGCAAGCCATTCGTCGAGCCGCTGCATACCAACGAAGTCGATGGCAAACACGTGCCTGTACCGCATTTTGGTGTGGTCTTGGAGTGGGACCGTTGGCAGCAACTGGCCGAGCGACTGCAGTCATCCGGGGCCACGTTCGTGATCGAACCCGGCATTCGCTTTGCGGGTTTGATCGGTGAACAGGCCACCTTCTTCCTGTATGACCCCTCGGGCAACGCGCTCGAGTTCAAGGCATTTCGCGACCCGTCGCGCTTGTTTGCCAAGTGAGCGAGTCGGTCTGGCAGGAATTGTCGTTACGACGACCGGGCGGGTTGCAACTTTACGCGCGTCGTTATCCCCGTCGCCCGGGCGGTACCGTCACCGAGGATCGGGTGCCGGTGGTCTGTATTCCAGGCCTGACTCGCAACTGCCGCGACTTCGAATCGCTGGCGGTGCATTTGTCTGCGACGTGTGAGGTGCTTACGCCGGATCTTCGCGGCCGAGGTCGATCGGATCATGACCCCGACTGGCGCAATTACCGCCTTGATGTCTATGTCGCCGACATCATGGCGTGGCTCGATTACCTGCAACTGTCGCGCGTGGTGATCGTCGGGACCTCGCTAGGCGGCCTTATAGGCATGTTTGTCGGCGCGCAGTACCGAGCTCGGCTCGCGGGACTCGTGATGAACGATATTGGCCCGCAGTTCAGCCCGGTCGGCATGATGCGCATTGCAAGTTCCGTGGGTACGGCCGCAGTCGTGAGCCGTTGGGAACAAGCGGAAGCGGACACTCGCAGCGGCTATGCGCATGTGATGCCTGACTTCACGAGCGAGGAATGGCAGAACTTCACGCGACAGATCTATCACGAGGAGGCGCCGGGCCGCATCGTGCGAGACATGGATCCGCTGCTTGGCAAGGCGTTGCGCGACACCTCCATGCCGGTACCCGACTTTTGGGGTGCATTCGCGGCGCTCGAGGGCCTACCGCTGCTCGTGCTGCGCGGTGAGTTGTCGGATTTGCTTGATGACGCGACGCTTGAGCGGATGAGAGCGACGCTGCCGCAACTTCAGCGGGTGACAATTCCGCGGCGAGGACACACGCCGACGTTGGACGAGCCTGAAAGCCGCCGCGCCATTGACGAATATCTGCTCACCTGCTGACAGCTCAACGGCTGACAGCCACGCCCCACCGCGCAGCCTCAGGTCGGGTCTTTATCCTCGGGACCGCGCACCCTGTTCCAGGCGATCGATACCAGGATCGATACGGCCAAGATCGAACCGATGATCAGCAGTGACCAGCTGATCGGGAACTTGCCGCCGAACGCCTGATTGAGCCAGACCATCTTCAAGCCGACGAAGACGAGGATCACGCCTAGGCCGTACTTCAGGAACAGGAACGCCTTCACCATGCTCTGCAGCACGAAGAACAGCGAGCGCAGTCCGATGATGGCGAAAATATTCGAAGTGAAGACGATGAACGGTTCGTTGGTCAGCGCGAAGATGGCCGGCACGGAGTCGATGGCGAAGATGATGTCGCTGAACTCGATGAACGCCAACGCAATAAACAACGGTGTAACCCAAGCCTTGCCATCGATCTCTACCCAGAATTTGTCGCCATGGAATGCTGGGGTGACCGGGAAGATACGCTTGATACCGAGAATGACCGGATTGCGCGAGGGGTCGATGGGCTTTTCCGGTAGGAACAAAATCTTGAGGCCGGTGAGGATCAGGAAAATCCCAAAGATCGCCACGACCCACTCGTACTGCATGAGGATGGAGCCGAGCGAGATGAACAAGGCGCGAAAAAGGATCGCACCCATGATGCCGTAGAACAGCACCTTCTGCTGATACTGCGGCGGTACGGCAAAGTACGAGAAGACAGCAACGAACACGAACACGTTATCGATCGCCAGCGCATACTCGACCACGTAGCCAGCGAGAAACTCGAGCGAGGTGTCACGCGCCAGCTGCGCGTGGTCCAACCCGACAAGATCCGGCCGCGTCGGCAGCTCATGGAGCAGAAACTGGTATAGGCCGTAGTTGAATGCGAGCGCAAGCAGCACGAAACAGATGCTGCGAACGATCGCCGCCCGCAGTGTAGGCAGCGTACCGGGCTTGCTGAAGACACCAAGATCAAACGCAAGAATCAGCAGCAACCCGGTAATGAAGCCTGCGTAGGCCCACCAGTAATCCGCCAAAGGCAGCAGCAAGATGTCTTCCATTGACAAAGATATCCGTAGGTTGCGGGGTCAGACCCCAATCCGTGGGGGCCGCAATCTTACCCGTTGGAGTCAGTCTGCAAAAGAGTACCGCCAACGATTTCCGTGGCTGCGGATGAACCCGGCCGTCGGTGCTGGAAAGTGGGCGGGCAAAATCAACGTGTCGGTGTCGGCGTGCGTCTCGACAAAGCGCCGGCGACAGGCTGCGGAGGCTACCCGGTCTTCACAGAAGGCGGCGGACCACTCCGGATATTTGACCTGCAGTGGATGATGGATGACATCGCCGCTGAGCACCGCGTGCTCGCGGCCAGGTTGCAGGTGGATGACGACGTTTCCCGGCGTATGTCCGGGCGCTGCCTCGAGCCGTAGCAATCCTTCGACTTCGTGATCACTCTCGACCAGGTCGGCTTGACCGCTTTCGATTACGGGCAGCACGCTGTCGGTGTAAACGCCGTAGTCGGTGCCCGGATTCAGGGCTCGCAGCTGGGCGCGGTGTTCGAATTCCTGCCGTGCGAAGACGTAGCGTGCGTTCGGGAAGGTGGGTACCCAGCGACCGTTCATCAGTCGGGTGTTCCAGCCCACATGGTCGCCGTGCATGTGGGTACACATCACGTAATCGACGCTCTCCGGTGCGACACCGAGCTGATGCAGATTGTGAAGCCAACCGGTCGTCAGGCGGTGAAAGCCGGCGTGACCGCCCCGCTCCTTATCGTTGCCGATGCAGGTATCGACGAGGATGGTGCAGGTCTCGCTGCGTAGCACATACGTATGAAAACTCAGCAAACCGTGCGTCAAAGAGGCATCGGCAAAGCGCGGCAGCAGCCACTCGGCTTCGGCAGCAATGGCCTCCGGTGTAGCGTCTGGCAAGAAATGCGTGAACGGCAGCGGTACCGTCGCTAACTCGACGACCGCATCGACTCGGACTGACCCGACGTTCAGTGAGCAAGGGCTTTCAGTCATGACCGTAGAATAGCCGGAATTGGCTGGCGCGGTTTCATGCTGCGGCATACGATGCCCGGCATGACCAGCTCGACCGACGTTCGATTGGGACCCGTCCGGCTTTCCCCCGGTTACACCCGCTGGAACGCCCGCACTTACCTTCTCGCTGCATTCATCACGATCGGCATGCTGGCCTTCGTCAGCTTCATCCAGCCCTATCTGCTCAATGCCAATCTCGATGTGCCCGCCGACCAGCAGGGGCGGGTGTTGGGTCTTTTGGGTTTCAGCAACGAGATCGTCTCATTGCTGCTCGTCGCCCCATTCGGCGCTTTATCGGACAAAATCGGCAGACGACCCGTCTATGCGCTCGGCTTTCTTTGGCTAGCGGCCGGATTTTTTCTTTATCCGCTGGCGCGCACCTTTCCGCAGTTGTTGGCCTGCGCGTTGTTTTTCTCCGTCGGTGTGGCAGCCGTTGGCTGCATGCTGGCGACGGTGCTGGCCGATATCCCCCGTGAGGAGTCTCGTGGCCTGTTCGTCGGCATCACGGGTTTTTGCCAGGGTCTCGGTGCCACACTCGCGGTGCTGGTGCTCGGCAAGGTACCGCAGCGCCTCGCAGCGGGCGGTATGGACGCGGTCATGGCGGGGCGCATCACGCTCGGCATTGCGGCGGGGCTGTGTGTGTTGACGGCGATCTTTTGCTGGCTCGGCTTGCGGCGGGGAACCCCGAGCGAGCTTGGGGAGCGTGAGCCCTTGAGCACCGTGCTTCGCACAGGCGTGCAGGCGGCGCGGGCCAATCCAAGAATCTGGTTCGCCTACATGCTGCAGTTTGTTTCTTTTGCCGATCGCATCGTCATTGGCACGTTCTTCAGCGCTCGCTTGCAGCAGACCGCCATCGCCAATGGTCAAACAGTGGCCGAAGCCGTGTCGGCGGCCACCAAACCCTATGTCATCGCCAATTCTGCAGGTCTCGTCTTCGCTATTTTCTTTGGTCTTGCGCTCGACAAGATGAATCGGGTCAAGGCGGGCGTGGTCGCCATGGCGATCGCCGGCGTCGGGTATATGGCGGGTGGCTTCGTCGGTGATCCGCAAAGTGAGTGGATTACGCTCGTGGCCATACTGCTCGGCACGGGGCAGATCTGCGCCATTATCGCGAGCCAAACCGTGCTTGGGCAGGAAGCGCCGCAAGATGTGCGAGGAGCCGTGTTCGGCCTTGCCGGCGTTTTCGCGTCTTGTGGCATTTTGTTTACGACGTCGATCGGCGGCTGGCTGTACGACGTGCTCAGCAAAGGCGCGCCGTTCTTTCTCATCGGTTTCGTCAACCTCGCTATCATGGCGTTCGGGATTTATTTGTTGCGGACTCGCAGTAACGCCTGATGCTGGTTACCGAATCGCTGATCATCCTGCTGTTGGTTTTGCTCAACGGCTTCTTCGCGCTGGCCGAGATGGCCTTGGTATCTGCCAAGCGTGGCCGTCTGCAGTCCTCTGCCGAGCGGGGTAGCCGCGGAGCGCGACTGGCTCTTGATCTGCTCACCGACTCCACCACGTTTCTGTCCGCGTTACAGGTGGGCATCACGCTCATTGGCATACTTACCGGCGTATACAGCGGCGCGACCTTTGCTGAGGCACTCGGCGGGTGGTTTGCAGCGCGTGGCGTCGATGCCGACGTGACCGAAGAGCTCGCCTTCGGCGTGGTGGTTCTGTTGGTGACCTTCGGCACGCTGGTATTTGGCGAATTGGTACCGAAGCGCATCGCCCGGACTCACGCGGAATCACTGGCGATTGCCGTCGCACCCATCATGGCCGTGTTCGCGCGACTGATGTTGCCGCTCGTCTGGTTGTTGCGCGTTTCTGTGGACTCTGTGCTGAAGATCCTGCCGGTGTCGGCAGCACCGGCGGCGTCGGTGACAGACGATGAGGTTCGCGCCCTCATTGCCGAGGGCGCCCGTACCGGCGTGTTTCTCGCCTCCGAGCGGCGATTGATCGAGGGGGTGCTGGCACTCGCGGACCGCAAAGTCGAGTCGATCATGGTGCCGCGAACCGACGTGTTCTGGCTCGATCTTGATGAAGCACTGCCGGCTTTGTGGCAGCAGGCTCGCGACAGCGGCCATGCTCGGTTCCTCATTGCTCGTGGCTCGCTCGATGAGGCGCTCGGCATGGTGACGCTCGCGACCTTGAGTGAGGCGCTGCGTCGTGGCCAGCTCGATACGGACAAGGACATCGAGACACCGTTGTTCGTGCCCGTCGGCATCACGGCGATGCAGTTGCTCGACCAGTTCCAAAAGTCGAGTTCGCATCTTGCAGTGGTGACCGACGAATACGGGGCCATCGAGGGCGTGGCAACGCCCATCGACATCCTGCGAGCCATTGCCGGGGAGCTGCCGGATCTTGGCACTCGCGAACGCGCCGAGATGCAACGTCGTGAGGATGGCAGCTGGCTGGTCGACGGACACCTCGGTATCGAGGAAGTGCAGCAGCGACTGGGGCGTCGCGATATGACCTCAGTACGCTCGGACTATCACACCCTTGCCGGTTTCGTACTCGCTCGGCTCGGCAGAATTCCCAAAGCGGGTGATGTGCTGTCTTGGCGCGACCTGCGCATCGAAGTCATCGACATGGACGGCATGCGCATCGACAAATTGCTGATCATGCACACGGGTCGCTGATGCTGCTGAATATCGCTACGTGCCGGCCGTTGCCAGAACCCGACGTCGACGAAGAGTTGCTGCTCGCGGCTTTGCAGGCGGCGGACATTGATGCACGCATGGTTGCATGGGATGACGCTGCAGCGTGGCGCAATCGGCTACCGACGCTTGTGCGCTCCACTTGGAACTACATTCACGCGCCTGATGTCTTTGCCGCGTGGGTACACAAGGTTGCAGTGGCTGCTCCGTTATGGAATTCCGCGCCCGTGCTGCTCGGGAATCTGCACAAGCGATATCTCCTCGAACTCGCCGCTCGCGGCGTACCGGTAACGCCCACGGAGTTGCTGACACGAGGTTGGAGCGGCTCCTTGTGTGAGCTGTGTAGCCGCCGCGGGTGGCACGACGTCGTGGTGAAGCCTGCCGTGGGCGCTGCGTCCTTCGAGACCTATCGATTTACGAGTCTCGATGCTGAGCTGGATGCGCAGACTCGCGCTTTCGCGACGCAGCGCGATCTGCTTGTTCAGCCTTATCTGTCCTCGGTCGAGGATTACGGCGAGCGCGCTCTGGTGTGGATCGATGGCGAGTTCACTCACGCCGTGCGCAAGACGCCGCGCTTTGCGGGCGGCGCTGAAGTGGTATCGGAAGCTATTGGCCTATCAGCGGCCGAGCGAGCCCTCGGTACGACGGCACTTGCGCCTTTCGCAGCAGACTTGCTCTATGCCCGAGTCGATGTGGCGCCCGGCTTGGATGGGCATCCGGTGGTCATGGAACTCGAGTTGATCGAACCCTCGTTGTTCTTGTTGCAGAGTCCGCAAGCACTTCAGCGTCTCGTGGTGGCCGTGCGCCGCAAGCTCGAACGCTGCCCGCTGCCCTGAAGATCTCTACCCAACGATCATCAGCGCCATATCCTCGGGCGAGTCTAAGCGTGTGCGTGACTCTAGCCCGCGACGCTGAAACACGACACACGGAGCCGAGTACTCGGACTCGTCGTGGATGGCGATCGGCAGCCCTGCGGCGTTGAGGCCGATCGCTTTCCATTCGGCCGCGAACGATCGCGGGGTGGCGCCGAGCGCTTGCCAGAAGCCCGCGCTGATTTCCGGTGCTGCCGACGGCAGACTCAAGGCCACGAATCGACCGAGTGTGCCGGTGGCGTCTTCCGCGCTGGGAGTGGGCGCACTCTGCACGGCTTGCGCCGCGGCGGGAGCATGCTGATGCGTGGCGCGCTCCAGCAAGGTCACCATGTGTCCCGCCGGATCACGGAAGCCGAATTCATTGAAGCAGTCTGGACCGGTCTTCGCAAAAGCGATCACGGCGCCGGCCTCACGGTAGCTCTCGAGCGCCTCGCTCAAGGCGGGGTGCACCGTGGTGAACGAGGGGGAGGGGAAGCGGTACTGATGCAGGCCGATGATCAATTCGTCTGCGACCACCACGCCGTAGGGGTGGGGCCAGACGTCGAGCACGACGGCCTGACGAAAGCCCAGCAGGGTGTAAAAATGCAGCGACGCCTCGAGATCCGTGGTGCTGATGCTGATCTCGTGAAATTGACCGAGCGAAAGGCTCACGGCTTGATGCCAGCCTGCCAAAGAATGAAGGCGTATTCCTCAGCGACTTCCTGATAGCGCTCGTAGCGCCCGGATTTTCCGCCGTGACCCGCTTCCATATTCGTCCGCAGCAACAAGGGGTTGTCATCCGTTTTGACCGTGCGCAGCCGCGCCACCCACTTGGTCGGCTCCCAGTACTGCACCTGACTGTCCCACAGGCCGCTCGTCACCAGCATCGCCGGGTAGCGCTGTGCCTTGAGTTGATCGTAGGGCGAGTACGCCAGCATGTAGTCGTGGGTGGCCTTGTTCGAAGCGGGGTTACCCCACTCGTCAAACTCGTTGGTGGTCAACGGAATGCTCTCATCGAGCATTGTCGTCATGACGTCGACGAAGGGGACGTGGGCCACTACGCCTTTGTAGAGCTCGGGAGCCATGTTGACAATGCCTCCCATCAACAAGCCGCCCGCGCTGCCACCCATGGCAAACACCCGAGACGGATCTGCAACTTTTTCCTTGACGAGATAGCGGGTGACATCAATGAAATCGTTGAATGAGTTCAGCTTGTTCTGCAGACGGCCTTGCTCGTACCACTGGCGGCCCATCTCTTGTCCGCCACGAATGTGCGCGATGGCATATACGAAGCCCCGATCGACGAGCGAGAGCACCGTGGTGCGAAAGGTCGGGTCGGTGGAGTAACCATAGGATCCGTAAGCGTACTGGTACAACGGAGCGGTCCCGTCGAGCGGCGTCCCCTTGCGGTAGAAGAGCGTCACGGGGACTCGCGTGCCGTCCCGAGCCGTCACGAAACGAAATTCTGCAGTGTAATTGCGGCTGTCGAAGGAGCCGAGCACGGGCTCTTGTTTGAGCAGCGTGCGCTGCCCGGTGCGCATGTCGTAGTCGTAGGTGGTCGATGGCGTCGTCGGCGAGGTATAGACGTAGCGCAACAGGGGGCTCTGCTGCTCGGTGTTATTGCCGATCGCCATGGTGTACGCCGCATCGGCGGCGTCCATCAAGAAGTTGCGAGCGCCATCCCAGCTGCGTACGCGCAGTTTTTGCAGGCCTCCGGAACGCTCCGAAACAGCGAGAAAGCTGTCGAAGGTTTCGAAGCTGTCGATGAATGCATCGTTGCGGTGCGCGATCACGTCTTTCCAACTGTTGCGATCCTGCACGGTCGCGATTGGCGACTCGACTATGCGGAAGTTTTGTGCCTTCCAATTGCTGCGGATGATGAATCGATCGCCGAGATCCTCGAGCTGGTACTCGTGGTCGCGTTCGCGCGGCAACGCCACCTTGAACATGAACTGCGGGTCATTCGCATCGGCGTAGCGATACTCGCTCGACACGGTGCTCTGCGAGACGATGTAAATGAACCGATCGGACTTCGACTTGCCGAGCCCCATGTAGAAGCTTTCGTCTTCCTGAGTGTAGACGAGACGGTCAGCGTCCGTGGCGGTACCCCGTTGATGGCGATACACCTGATTGCCCAGCAGGGTCTGCGGATCTTTGCGAATGTAGAACAGTGTGGCGTTGTCGTTGCCCCACGCGAGGCTGGCCTCGGCGTTGGTGATCATCGCCGGCAGGTATTGACCACTCTGCATGTCCTTGATGCGGATGCTGTACTGGCGACGACCGACGGTATCTTCGGCGATTGCGATCCAGCGTCCGTCCGGACTTACTTCGGTGTTGGCGATTTGGTAGAACGCGTGGCCGATAGCGTTTGTGTTGCCATCGACGATGACTTCCTCCGCGGCATCCATCGAACCCTTGCGGCGCGCATAGATGGGGTACTGCTTGCCGGTCTCGTAGCGTGAGTAGTTCCAGTAACCGTTCTTGCGTTGCGGGACGCTCGAGTCGTCCTGTTTCAATCGGCCGATGATCTCGTTGTAGAGCTTTTCCTGCGCGGCGCGCTGCGGCGCCATGACGGCGGCCATGTAGGCATTCTCCGCCTCGAGGTAGGCCAACATGTCTTTGTCAGTGCGCTGATCATCGCGCAGCCAGTACCAGGGGTCCTCGCGTTTACCGAATGGCGAGATCACCGTGAATGGGCGTTGATCGGCGCGCGGGGGTGTGGGGCCACCACCCGTTGCCGTGGTGGCGGTGATCATGAGCGAGATTGCCAGCAGCAGAGAGAAGATTCGAGACATGACTTCACGTAGCCTCCGTGGCGAGCACTTCCATGTGTTGTACGGTTTGATCGAATGAATCGCCGACGCCGATCATCAACGTCGTTACAGGCGAGCTCTTCCAGGCAGCGAGCCGTTGCCGCAGGTTGTCACGGCTGCCGTTGACCGACAAGGCGTCGGCCAACTCGTCGGGCACGGCGAGCACGGCTTCCTTCTGTCGGCCCGACAGCCATAGGTCCTGAATTTGCTGAGCGACCGCGGCATAACCCGCCCGCTCGATGACCCGCTTGTGGAAGTTGTCTTCTTTGGAGCCCATGCCGCCCACATAGAGTGCGAGCATTTTTTTGATCGGCAGTAGCGCTAGTGCCGGATCAGTCTGTAGTGAAAACGACACCGACTGCACGATCTCGAACCCTGCGCGTCGCTGGTCGATCGTATCGCCGTAGATGTCAAAGCGATCGGGGGGAATCAGGAACGGAAACCAGCCGTCGCACTCCGTCACGGCGAGAGCGACGTTCTTGGGGCCCTCCGCCCCCAGCAGCACAGGCACATGCTTGCGCAGCGGATGCGTGATGCTCATCAAGGGCTTGCCTTGTAGTGTCGATCCCTCGCCCCGATAGGGCAGCTGGTATTGCGCGCCTTCAAAACTCAACGGCTGCTCGCGAGCGAGGATTTGACGAAAAATCGCCAGCCACTCGCGTGTTCGCTCCAAAGGTTTCTTGAAGGGCTGTCCGTACCAACCTTCGACGACCTGCGGGCCCGACACACCGATACCGAGGCTGAGTCGGCCATGACTCAGGTGATCGAGCGTCAGCGCGGTCATGGCGGCGCAGGCCGGCGTGCGCGCCGAGATCTGCATGATCGCCGTGCCGAGGCGGATGCGTGAGGTGTGCGTGGCGATGGCCGCGAGCGGGGTGAACACATCGGAGCCATAGGCTTCTGCCGTGCACACGATATCGAAACCGAGACGCTCGGCGATCTGCGCCAACTCGATGAATCGATCGACCGGCTTGCTGCCCCAGTAGCCGAGATTCAAACCGAGTTTCATATGCCCTCCGCCGGCCGTGTTCGCATGAACCGATCGAGCAGCAGCACCGCTGCAACCGACACGAGCGACAGCGCCGCACAGATGGCCAGCATCGGCACGGGCGTATCGATGGGCACGACACCCATCGCCTGTACGGTCAGTGCTGCAAATGCTTGCTGCGAGAAGCCGATGAGGCCGGAGGCCACCCCCGCATAGCCCGGCGCGAGGCGTACGGCGGTCGCCGTGACATGCGGCAAAGCGAGCCCCTGCGCGAAGGCCAGAGGCAGCATCGGCAAGAACCACCAGATTGGCGCGGTGAAGCCGAACAGCACGAAGGCGAGCGCGGCGCAGGCCGTCACCGCCTGCAGTAGCGTGCCGAAGCGCGCCACTCGATCGAGTGCCGCATGGCCGCGCAGTCGCGACACATACAAATTGCCGAGAAAGTATCCCGACGACAGGAACAGCACATACAAACCAAACGTGGTCGCCGGTTGCCCGGTCATTTCCTTGACGATGTACGGCGCCGTGGAGATAAAGCCCAGATACAGCGCGTACATCACCCCTGCATCGATGACGCAGCCGAGGAAGGCGCGGTTGCGCACGAGATTCATCGAGGCGATGCCGAGCTCGCGGAATTGTCCGTCGGCTGAGCTTTTCGCACGGGTTTCCGGCAGGCTGCGGGAGGCGGCAACCGCGGTTATCGTCGATAGTACGAGCAGCAGCACGAACGGCGCATGCCAGCCCATCGACTCGGTGATCAGGCCGCCGAGCCACGGGGATACCGACGTGCCGATCATCATGCCGAGCGTCAGTTGGGCGAGTGCCCGCGACAATCGCCAGTCCTGATACAGATCGCCGAGGATGGCGCGCGCTACGGTGGCGTTCGCGGCGCAGCCGATTGCCTGGATAGCCCGAGCGATGACCAGAACTTCGATCGTTGGTGCTACGGCGGCGAGCAATGAACCCACGATGAACACGGCGAGCCCACCGAGCAGCAGCGGTCGCCGGCCATAGCGGTCGGACAAAGGTCCGGCGAGCGGGATGCCGATGGCGAAGGTGAGCAGGAAGACGCTGATGATGGGCTGCGTGGCAACCATCGTTGCGCCGAACTCGTCGCGAATGATCGGCAACGCCGGAATCAGCATCAACGTCGAGACCGGGCCGATCGCGCTGCACGCGGCAAGCAGCAGCAGCAAACCGACCCGCTTCGGTTCTGGGGTCGTGTCGGTCACCCGGTTAAGCCGCCCACGCAGACATATTTCATCTCCGTGTATTCGTCGATGCCGTAGCGCGACCCTTCGCGGCCGAGACCTGATTCCTTCATGCCGCCGAACGGCGCGACCTCGGTCGAAATCAGGCCTGTGTTTACGCCGACCAGACCGTATTCGAGCGCTTCCTGCACGCGCCAGCTGCGTGCCAGATCACGGGTGAAGAAATAGGCTGCGAGGCCGAACTCCGTGTCGTTGGCGAGTCGGATCGCCTCGGCCTCGTTGTGGAAGCGAAACAGCGGCGCCACCGGCCCGAACGTCTCTTCGCGAGAGACGCGCATCTGCGGGGTGACATCGAGCAAGATGGTGGGTTCGAAGAACGTACCGCCGAGTGCGTGCGGCTTGCCGCCGGTGGCAATGCGCGCGCCTTGCGCCACGGCATCGGCGATGTGCGCCTGCACCTTGGCGAGCGCGCGCTGGTCAATCAATGGCCCCTGATCGGTCGGGCCGGCGAGACCGTCACCGACCCGCAATCCTGCAACGGCCACCGCAAGCTTGGCGGCAAACGCTTCGTAAACGGCCTCTTGCACGTACACGCGATTGGCGCAGACGCAGGTCTGCCCCGTGTTGCGGTACTTGCTCGCCATCAGTCCCTGTACAGCCGCATCGAGATCGGCATCGTCGAAGACGATGAACGGCGCATTGCCGCCGAGTTCCATGGAGACTTTTTTCACGGTCCCGGCACAGGCGGCAATCAGTTTCTTGCCGACGGCGGTCGAGCCCGTGAAGCTCAACTTGCGTACCTGCGGATTGCCGGTGAGCTCGCCGCCGATCTGCTCGGCATCGCCGGTGACGACATTGAATACGCCGGGCGGCAGACCCGCGCGACTGCCCAGTTCGGCAAGCGCCAGCGCCGAGAAGGGCGTCTGGGGTGCCGGCTTGCAGACTAAACTGCAGCCTGCAGCCAGCGCAGGACCCAGCTTGCGCGTGATCATGGCGGCGGGAAAATTCCACGGCGTGATCGCGGCGGCAACACCGACGGGCTGACGCAGCACGAGCAGGCGGGCGTCGGCACGAAATGTCGGGATCACATCGCCGTAGACGCGTTTGCCCTCTTCGGCGAACCATTCGAGGAACGAGGCGGCGTACGCCACTTCACCTTTTGCTTCGGCGAGCGGCTTGCCTTGCTCGCTCGTCATGATGACGGCGAGATCGTCGGCGTTGGCGAGCATCAACTCCGCGAACCGACGCAGGATGGCGGCACGTTCCTTCGCTGTGCGCTTCGCCCAAGCGGGCATGGCGCGAGCCGCCGCGTCGATCGCGTCGCGAGTTTCCGCCGCACCCATGACCGGCACCTCGCCCACCGTCGAACCGTTGGCCGGGTTGCAAATGGTGACCGTCGCGCCGTTTTGAGCGGAGCGCCACTCGCCTTGGATGAACGCGTGCTGGCGCAGCAGCGAAGGGTCTTTGAGTTGCATCGTGATCACCGTATCGGGGGATTACTTTGGCGTCGTCGAGTGGATGCCGTATCGGGCGCGATACTCGCGTAGCGCCTCGAGTTGCTCGGCAGGTAGCGCGGGACGCGCCGAGTTCGGATCGGCGAGGATGTCGATGAGATCGGTGAGCGTCAGCAGGCTGACGCAGCGTAGGCCAAACTCCGCCTCGACTTCCTGTACCGCAGAGCGCTCACTCTGGCCGCGCTCCAGACGATCGACGGCGAGCAGCACGCCGACAGGCTCCGCGCCTGCGCGACGGATGAGTGCGACAGACTCGCGAATCGCCGTCCCTGCCGTGATGACGTCATCGACGATCACCACCTTGCCCGAGAGCGGAGTGCCGACAGTCTGTCCGCCCTCGCCGTGCTCCTTGGCTTCCTTGCGGTTGAAGGCCCAGGGAAGGTTGCGCCCCTGTTGCACAGCCAGAGCGATGGCCGTCGCAGCGACCAGAGGGATGCCCTTGTAGGCGGGGCCGAATAGCATGTCGAACGGCAGTTCGGAGCGCGATAGCGCTGCCGCATAGCATTGGCCGAGCGTGGCGAGCGATTCGCCATCGTTGAAGAGGCCTGCGTTGAAGAAGTAAGGACTCTCGCGTCCTGATTTCAGGGTGAAGCGGCCGAAGCGCAAGGCCGAGCGCGCGAGGGCAAGGTCGACGAATCTGCGTTGATGCGGTTGCATGGGGCTATCATATCGCGGTGCGCGTCATCACCTTGAATGCAAATGGCATCCGTTCCGCCGCCAGTAAGGGTGCGTTCGCTTGGTTGCGCGACCAAGATGCGGATGTCGTCTGCCTGCAGGAGACCAAGGCCCAGGAAGGGCAGTTGGCGGGGCAGGACGTCGATTTGCCGGGATTCCATCGCTACTTTTTCGACGCCGAGCGACCGGGGTACTCCGGTGTCGCGCTGTATAGCCGGCGCGAGCCCGATTCGGTGATCCGCGGCTTCGGTGTGCCGGAGTTCGACCGTGAGGGGCGGTATCTCGAGGCTCGCTTCGGGGCGCTGGCGGTGGTCTCGCTCTATCTGCCTTCGGGCTCTTCGGGGCCGGAGCGGCAAGCGTCCAAGTTTCGTTTTCTCGAGGCTTTCATGCCGCACTTGCGCAAGCTTCGGCGACGGCGCAGCGAATACATTCTCTGCGGCGACTGGAACATCGCACACAAAGAAATCGACCTGCGCAACTGGAAGTCTAACCAGAAAAACTCGGGCTTTTTGCCGGAGGAGCGCGCTTGGATGGACGAGCTGCTCGGCGAGGCGGGCTACGTTGACGCCTTCCGCGAGGTAGCCCCAGGACCCGATCAGTACACGTGGTGGTCGAACCGTGGTCAGGCTTGGGCTAAAAACGTGGGGTGGCGCATCGACTACCAGATCGTCAGCGGTGGTCTCGCGGGTACGGCACGCGCAGTGTCCATCCACAAGAGCAGCCGTTTCTCCGATCACGCGCCGCTCACCATCGACTACTCACTATGAATTCCGCATTGCTATGAGCCTGTTGTCCTCCGTTCGCCTCTACCTCGCCCGCGAGGCCTTGGGCGCGTTCTTCGTCGGCGTGTCCTCGGGATTCCCGTACGTCATGATCGGCGCCACGCTGACCACGCGTCTCGCGCAGGATGGCATCGACAAGAAAACC
>JBJTBK010000053.1:0-13469 GCA_046091245.1 Nevskiaceae bacterium
CGCGAGGGTCGTCTCAAGGTCGGTGACTTGGTCACGGTGTACTCAGGCCAGAGCGATCTGCTCTCACCGCTCGCCGCCCGTGATCCGATGTATGCGGGCTTTTCGATTCAGGGCTACGAGACCGATACGGGCAGCCACCAGCAATTCCTGCTGGTGCAAGGTCCGCAGCTGCATCCGCTGCCACCCGATCTGACGCTCGAAGCTGCCGGCTCCTACGTGCTCAATCTCGGCACGGTGGTCCGTGCGCTGTTTACGACGCTGCAGATCGAATCGGGTAAGACGCTCTTCGTCGAGGGCGCAGCCACGGGTACGGGCTTCGAAGCCCTGAAGAGTGCTGCACGCAACGGCCTTGCGGCCGTGGGTCTGGTCTCGAGTGCCGAGCGCGCGCAATTCATTGCCTCGCAAGGTGCGGCCGGCTCCATCAATCGCCGTGATCCGCGCTGGAGTCAGGCGTTCACTACCGTGCCCGCCGACCCTGCAAGCATCGCTGAGTGGCAGCGCGCCGGCGAGCCGATCCTCGTAGAAATGCGTCGCCAGACCGGTGGACGACTGGCTGATTATGTCGTCTCGCACGCGGGTCAAGAGTCGTTCCCGCGCTCGTTCCAATTATTGGCCGAGCACGGCACCCTGACTTTCTACGGTGCCACCAGCGGCTACGGGTTCTCGTTCGTCGGCAAGCCGGGGGCCGCTACTCCGGAAGAGATGCTGCGGCGTGCGCGACTGCGCGCCGGTGAGGCGGTACTGCTGTACTACGGTGTTGGCAGTCGGGATCTGCTCGATGCGGTTGGCTTGCAAGCAATCGAGGCGGTCCGTGCGGCGGGCGGTCGCTTGGTGGTGGCCACGGCGAGCGATGCACAGCGCGAGTTCGTGCAGTCGCTGGGGTTTGGCGATGCCGTGCGCGGCGTAGTGTCGATCGAGGAGATTCGCCGCAAGGAAGGGGCCGATTTTGATTGGCCGGACGCCTTGCCGGCGATGCCGGATGCCAAGCGCGAGACGGCCCGTTTCAAGGAAGCCGTGCGTCAGTTCCAAGAGCGCACGATGAAGCCCTTCGGCAGTGCCATTGGTCGCTGGTTGCGCTCTGCCGACAACCCGCGCGGTTATCCGGACTTGATCATCGAGCGTGCCGGTCATGATGCACTCGCGGCGTCGACGTCGCTCGTCAAGCCGTTCACGGGCCGCATCGTGTACTGCGAGTCGATGCAAGATCGTCGCTATACGTTCTACGCCCCGCAGGTGTGGATGCGCCAGCGACGTATCTTGATGCCGACGGCCACGATCGCGGGCACGCATCTGTGCAACGCCTACGAAGTGGCCCGAATGAATGACATGATTGCCGCCGGCCAGCTCGAAGTCAGCGCGCCGACCGTCGTGCCGTGGGACGAGTTACCTGCGGCACACCAGGCGATGTGGGACAACACCCACGCGGGTGCCAATTACGTCGTTAATCATGCGCTGCCACGGACTGGGTTGCGCTCGCGCGACGAGTTGTATCAGCAATGGAGCGCGCTGCAAGGAGCTGCACGATGACGCCCGCCAAATCTTCCAAGCGGAGCACTGCCTCCGCACGCACGCGTAAAGTGAAGACGGCCCAGAGCAAGGCACGCTCTGTTCCTGTCGTCATGCGCCCCGGTCGGCTGGTCGGCAAGGTAGCGTTGATTACGGGCGCCGCGGGAAACATCGGCGAAGTGATCGTGCGACGCTACCTCGACGAAGGCGCTGCTGTCGTCATGGCGGGTCGCAATCGCAATAAACTCGAAGCGCTGCGCGAAACTCTGCTGGCAAGCAGTGGCGCCGCCCCGGAGCAGTTGTTGGCGCTGGCCTTCGATGCCTCCGATGCCGGTCAGGCGCGTCAGGGCGTCGAGGCGGCTTTGGCTCATTACGGCCGGCTCGATGTGTTGATCAACAACGCAGGTTCAGCGGGTCCAAAGCAGCCGATCGAGCAGTTGCCGCTCTCCAATGAGGAACTGGAAGCACAGCGGGCTGCCGGCTCATCGGATACCGAGACCGTGAGTGGTGCAGCGGGTAACTTGCTCGGCCTCAGTTGGAACATGGTGCGTGCCGCAGCACCACATTTGCGTGCGGGCGCCAGTATCGTCAACGTCTCGACCATTTTTTCGCGCACCCGCTACTTCGGGCGCGCGGCGTACGTCGTACCCAAAGCCGCACTGAATGCGTTCTCGCGCAATCTCGCCCTGCAACTTGGGCCGCAAGGCATTCGCGTCAACACCGTGTATCCGGGCCCGATCGAAAGTCGGCGCATCCGCACCGTGTTCAAGGCGATGGATGGGCTGCGCAAGAAGCCCGAAGGGACGACGGCGACCGAGTTTTCTACCGCGATGGCGCTGGCTCGCGCCGATTCGTCGGGCGCTCCGGCGCATACCTTCCCGACGGTCGAAGATGTGGCCAACACCATCGTGTTCCTCGGGAGCGACGAGTCGCGTGCGTTCAGTGCACAGGGCTTCGAAGTCACCAACGGCATGCAGGTGGTGCATGAGTCGCGCTCGACCTGGGTATCACGACCCGAGTTGCGCACGGTCGATGGCACCGGTTCGACCGTGCTTGTGGCTGCGGGCGATCAGATTGCCGATGCCCTCATCATCGCGCGTATCCAGAGCAATTGTGGTGCGCGTGTGCTGCTCGGACTCGGATCGCAGGAAGCGGTGCAGGCCGCCCGCGCTGCGCTGCGCGACGATGAGACGGACCGACGGATCGTCCCCGTACTCTTTGATCGTAGTCGACCGGAGACTCTGGCGCCGTCACTGAGCAGCGTCGAGAAGGGTAAGGGCCTGAATGGCGCCATCGTGCTTCCCGCCTTTGGTGCGGGTCGCTTTCAGGCGCCACTCGCCGAAGCGAGCGACAGCGACGTCGAAGCGTTTCTCAAGGCGGAGCTTGCCGGTGCCATGGGGATTGCGCGCGAACTGTCGCGACTCTGGCATCGCTTCGCGCCCAAGGGCGTGAGTCCGCGCATCATCTTCATGTCCAATGGCACAGATGCTGTTGGCGACACCTATGCCGACATCCTGCGGGCCGGTATCGAGCAATTGCTGCGCGTGTGGCGCGACGAGAGTGAGGTACAAGTCGATGCGGGTGAGCGCGCAGCGCTCGAGTGGTCGAACCAGATCGTGCGCTACTCCAACGCCGAGGAGCATTGCCTGCAATTTGCCGGCGCACAGGCCGCGCGATTGCTCTTTACTAAACGACGGGTCACGCAGGTCAATCTGTACATGCCGGCGACCATCGTCGATGCGACCGGCTCGACGCGGCCTAACTTCGGCTGGATCGAGTCCTTGATGGGTTTGCATCTCGGCAAGTGCGTGCTCGTGACCGGCGGGTCGGCCGGCATCGGCGGTCAGTTGGCCCGATTGCTAGCGGTGGCCGGCGCTCGCGTCATGCTCACCGCAAGGCGGGCGAGCCAACTGCAGGATCTGCGCAAGAGCATCATCGCCGAGCTCGAGGAAATCGGTTACAACCGGCCGCAGGATCGCGTGCTGATGTTGGCCGATATCGATGTGGCCGACGAGCGGGCGCTCGTCAAATCGGTCGAAGCCACGCTCAAGGCATTTGGGCGTATCGATTATCTCATCAACAATGCGGGCGTCGCCGGCGCGGAACAGATGGCGGTCGATTTGCTGCCTGGCGACTGGCGTAACACGCTGCACGCCAACCTCGTCTCGAACTATTCTTTGATCGAGAAAGTCGTGCCGCTGATGAAGAGGCAGGGCTCGGGTTACATCCTCAACGTCAGCTCCTACTTCGGTGGCGAGAAGTACATCGCGGTACCCTACCCCAACCGTTCCGACTACGCCGTGTCCAAGGCGGGCCAGCGTGCGCTGGTTGAGAATCTGGCGCGCTTTGTGGGCCCTGAGATCCAGATCAATGCGATTGCGCCCGGCCCCGTCGAGGGTCAGCGGCTCAAGGGCAAGGACGGCAAGGCAGGGCTGTTCGATCGGCGCGCCAAACTGATCCTCGAAAACAAACGGCTCAATCAAGTGCACGACGCCGTGCTCAAGGCCTTGGCTGCTGGCGCGCGCCTCGGCGATATTCTCGAGTCGCTCAAGGCCAATGACATCGGTTTATTGCAGCAAGAGGACGTGCCGCCGTCTTTGCGTGAGCTCGGCGCGAAGCTCAAGGCCGAGACGCATGGGCGAGATGAAGCGACGCACTCGTCGCTGCATCATTTGCTGACGCGACCGATGGCTGTACGCCTCGTCGCGCGCCTTCGCAATGGCTGCATCATCCTGCACCAGATGGAGCACGACCTCGCTGAGCAGTGGGCTGCGGCACTGCCTGAGCCGCTCGAACCGTTCATCGATCCGCAACGCATCGAGAGCGAAGCGGAGAAGATCCGCACCGGCGTGCTCGGCATGCTGCATTTGCACAAGATGCCGACTGAAATCGACGTCGCGCTGGCCACGGTGTTTTTCATGGCCGATCGAGCAATTTCTGGTGAGACCTTCGAGCCCTCGGGCGGCTTGCAGCAGGAGCGCACGATCACCGAGCGCGAATTGTTCGGTCGTGCGAAGCCCGAACGCGTACGACGCATGGAAGGCGAGACGATCTGGTTGATCGGCGAGCACATGACTGAGCCGCTCGCGGCGGTCGCGAAGCTCTTCCTCGCCGAGGGGCATGTCGGCAATATCGTCACGCTGACGCGCACCGACGCGGCGGGTCAAGCGCTGAAGGGCGCTCTCGGCCGCGCGCTCGGTCACGATCGTATCTCTTACCTGACGGTGGGCGATGATCTCGAGGCAGGTATGGATCAGGCATTCGCCACGAGTGGCTCGCCTGCCGCTGTGATCTCGACGCCGTTCGCGCCCATTCCGCGCGCGCTCTTTGGCGTGGAGGGCAAAGATCATCTTGATGCCGCTGAGTTTGGTAGGCTCGTTGAAACCAATTTGACGCACCACTTCCGCGTGGCGCGCAAGGTGTCGCTATTCCGTGGCGCTCGGTTGATTCTCGTCTCGCCGGATGTGCCGGTGGGCGGCACGCTCGCGCAGTTTGCGATGGCCAACTTCGTCAAGACTACCTTGCACGCGTTTACCGCAACCCTTGGTGTCGAAAACGAACGCTTGCCGACGGCAGTGCCCGTGAACCAGGTCAATCTGACGCGACGCATGCGCAGCGAAGAGCCGCGTGATGCGGCGGAGCAGGCGGAGGAGTACAGCCGCTTTGCGCATGCCGTCTTGCTGGCGGCGGCGCCGATCGTTGAAGCACAGGAGAGTCGGTATCGGGCGCGAATTTACCGCGGACTCGCCATCACCGTCTGATCGCCTATCATTCGAGGATGAAACTTCGCGTCGTTCCGGTTACGCCCTTTCAGCAAAACTGCTCCATCCTGTGCTGTGAGCGTACGGGGCGTGCGGCGATCGTCGATCCCGGCGGTGATCTCGAGCGGGTTTTGGCCGAGGTCGAGCGGTTGCAGGTCACGCTCGAGAAAATCCTGATTACCCATGCACACCTCGACCATGCCGGTGCCACGGCGGAGCTCGCCCGCAGCCGCGCCCTGCCGATCGAAGGGCCGCACGTCGATGATTTATTCTGGATCGAGCAAATGCCTGCACAGGCCCGCATGTTCGGTTTCCCGGAGAGCGAGCGCTTCACACCTGATCGTTGGCTACAGCAGGGCGATCAGGTTACGGTTGGTGAGCTCGAGTTGCAGGTGAAGCATTGTCCTGGTCACACGCCGGGGCACGTGGTGTTCTTCGAGCCCGAAAGTCGTTTCGCCTTCGTCGGCGATGTGCTGTTTGCCGGCTCCATCGGACGAACTGATTTTCCACGCGGCAACCACGAGCAGTTGATCGACTCGATCCGCAATAACCTGTTTGCGCTCGGCGATGACGTCGGCTTTTTGCCGGGCCACGGCCCGACGTCCACGTTTGGCGCGGAGCGCCGCAGCAATCCGTTCGTTGCGGACAGTGTGGTCGGCCGCACGTAATCGCGCCGTGCGTCAGTACGGCGGCAGTTGCGTGGTCGGAATGTAGTGATCGACCAGCAGCGCGACAAACAGCCACATCAGATAGGAAATGGAGAAGCGGAACACGCGCATTGGCAACTCAGCGCGATCGGTGAGCTTCAGGGCCAGTGCGTAGTAGAGAAAACGCGCGTTGAGTACCAGCACCGCAGCGAGATACAGCAGGCCACTCATTCGGGTGAGGTACGGCATCAGCGTGACGAGCACCAGCAGCACGGTGTAGAGCAGCACCTGTAGCCGCGTGTAGGGTACGCCGTGGGTCACCGGCAGCATCGGTATGCCGGCTTAGGCGTATTCGTCCTTGCGGGCGATTGCGAGCGCCCAAAAATGCGGCGGCGTCCAGATGAAGATGATCAAAAACAGCAGCAGCGCGCCGGGCTCGATGGAATTGGTGACAGCGGCCCAACCAAGGATCGGTGGCGCTGCGCCGGCTGCGCCGCCAATCACGATGTTCTGCGACGTGGCCCGCTTAAGGAACACGGTGTAGATCACCGCATAGCCAATCAGTGACGCGAACGTCAGCACCGCGGTCAGCGGATTGACGAGCAGCGTGAGTATCAACATCGAGGCGATGGCGAGTGCCGCGGCAAAGATCAGCGCCTGCCGATTGCTGAGTGTGCCGGTGGGCAGTGGCCGGCCACGTGTGCGCGACATCTGTTCGTCGATCTTTTGATCGAGCACGTGGTTGATGGTTGCCGCGCTACCCGAGGCGAGTGCGATGCCGAGATTGCCCCAGATCAACGCATCGAGCGGCGGCCAGCCGGGGCTTGCGAGCAAGGTGCCCACGATAGCGGTGAACACGATCAACGCCACGACGCGCGGCTTGGTCAGCTCCAGATAGAGCTTCCAAGCGGGGCGCGTCTGCACGGCGCTGGCAGGGGTGGCCACGTCAGGCTTCCCGCAGACGGCGGTTGAGCAGCATCAAAGCCATGATTAGCAGCGCCGCACCGGCGTTATGACCCGCGGCAAGCCAAAGCGGAAACGCTTTGAGGATCATCATCACCGCAATCAGCAACTGCAGACCCAACGCGCCGAGTGCCCACCACCCCGCGCGCCGGACAAGGGCCGTGGGTGCGTTGCGAATGGCGAGCCAAGCGGCCAACGTCACGGCGAGTGTGGCGATGATGGCGCCGAGTCGGTGCGTGAAGTGGATGGCGACTCGCGACGGGTGTTCGAGCACGCCACCTGTGTAGTTGATGTCTAGGCCGCGCCAGAGCACGAAAGCTTCGTCAAAGTTCATGCCTTCGGGCCACCACTGGTTCTGACAGCGAGGCAGGTCTGGGCAAGCGACAGCAGCGTAATTGCTGCTGGTCCAGCCGCCCAGCATGATCTGCAGCGATACCACGATGGTCGCGACGATGGCCATGCGCCGCGCGGCATCAAGTACCGCGATCTTGGTTGCACCCGGGGGTGGCGAGACGAGCTGTGTGCGACGACGCATGTCGAGCCAGAGCCAGGTCAGGAGCGATAGTGTGGTGAGCCCGCCGGTCAGATGCAGTACGACGACGAGTGGCTTGACGAGCCACCATACTGTGAAGGCGCCAAGCATGCCTTGCAGTAGCACCACTACCAATAACGCGCTGGCGAACACGGGACTGACGGGTCGCTCGCGCCGATAGGCCAGTGCGATCGCGGTGATCAGTACGATCACGAAGCCCAGCGTGGTAGCGGCGTAACGATGGATCATCTCGCGCCAGGCCTTGCCCGAGTCGTACTCCCAGCCCGGCGAATACGACTCGATCTTGCCTTCGTTTTTCTCGGCGCCGGCGGGTGTGACGTGGCCATAGCAACCAGGCCAGTCCGGACAGCCGAGCCCGGCGTCGGTCAAGCGCACCCAAGCGCCGAGCACGACGACGACGAGACAGAGCAGCATGCCGATGAGGGCCAGTCGACGCAGTGCGACAGCGCCTGCGGGGATGGTGTGTGCGTTCATGACTCAGCCGATGTGTGAAAGTTTGAGCAGTTTCTCGAGATCGGATTTCAGACCCTTCGGATTTTCCCGGACGTCGAAGCGCATCATCAAATTACCGAGTGGATCGACGATGTAAACGTACGGTGTTCCGGGTGTTTGCGGAAACTGCGCGAGCCACTCCGCGGCTGCAGGCCCCGAAGCTGAGACCGTCAGCAGACCCGGATGTTCCGTCGTGAGGAAGCTGCGGTCACAGCAATGGCCGGTGACCACGAATGCTCGCTGCACCCGGTCCATGTCTTCGGCGAGCAGTAGCCGCGTTTGACGCATGGTCCACAGTGTTTTGCGACAGACTTCGTCGCAGGCACCGTCGTTGACGTGCACCAGTGTCCACTTGCCCTTGAAGAGTTCCGGCGATGCCACGGCGCCGTCCAGGTCGAGCAGGGTTATTGCTGCGAGGGGTCGTGCCGGGCTGATGAGCTCACCGTGATTGGTGCTGCCCGCGGGGCGCCAGCCGCCTGCGTAGTACAACCAGAATGCACCGAGCAGCGGCACGAAGAACAAGGCCGCCAGCCCAATGAGTGCGCCTCGCCCCTTCGGCGCGGTCTCAGGGGTAGTCGTGGATGTGCTCATGCTTCATCGTCCTTCTTCAAGTTCAGCGCGACGTACAACACCATCAGCAACACGGCGAAGCCCCACCACTGAATCGCGTAAGACCAGTTTTGCTCCGGGCCCTTCGCAAAGGGCTTCCAGCCCCGAACATATCCAAGCGACTCAGCCTCATCGAGCAGCAGCACCCGTGATTCGAGTCGCGGTGCCGGCTCCGTCGGGCTCGCGAGCGCCGCCCGCAACTCTGCCGAGTCCGGAAAAGCCGTGACCCTCGGCCACGACCCCTCCACCGCTGGTGGTGCGCGCCCCCCAGCAAGCCCTGCGGCGGGCAACTCATCAAGCACGCCTGCAACGGTAATCTGTCCGCCTGCGCCGGCGAGTGCTGCAGCGATATCCGGCAAGGCCTCTCGATAGCCGCTGAACGGCACCCAGCCACGGTTGACGAGTAACCAGCGACCGTCCTCCAGGCGCAGCGGGGTCAGCACTTCATACCCGGCTCGACCGTCGCGTGTGCGATTGTCGAGCAAAAACTGTCTGGCCACGTCCCATTCGCCGCTGACCCGCAGGCGCGTGTAACGCGCGAGTTCCTGCGTCGAGCGATCGCCCAGCGTCTGCTGCTGCCGCGCGCCGGTAGCGAACTCGCGTTGCTGGGCACTTTTGAATTCAGCGCGGCCCCATTGCCAGCGTCCGAGGCTGATAAACAGCACGAGCAGAACGAGCGTGAGGACAGTCATCAGCCACGATGGGGAAAAAACTCTGCGGCCAACGGCGATTCGAAGTGGCACGGGCCTATAATACCGCGTATGGAACTCTTTCGGATTTTTGTCGGCCTCGTGATGCTTGGCATCTTGTTCAGTCTGGGGTCGGCGTTGTTTCACCTGATGACCGACAAGGGCGACTCTAAAAAAATGGTGCGTGCCCTGACGGTTCGCGTCGCCTTGTCCGTCGCGTTATTTCTGCTGCTGATGGGCGCCTGGGCGCTCGGCCTGATTCAGCCTCTCGGCGCCGGTCGCTGACGGCACCCAGAAAGCATTCGGGCCGGTTACCCGGCCCGAACTGCATCAACCCAGACCGGCGGTGTCGCCGGGTCGCGGCTTAGACCCAGTAGACGAACACGAACAGGCCGAGCCAGACCACGTCGACGAAGTGCCAGTACCAGGCGACGGCCTCGAAGCCGAAGTGGCGCTGCGGCGTGAAGTGACCTTTCAAGGTCCTAGCCCAGATCACGACCAGCATGATGGCGCCGAGTGTGACGTGCATACCGTGGAAACCGGTCAGCATGAAGAACGTCGAGCCGTAGATGCCTGTGGACAGCCTCAGACCGAGCTCGGTGTAGGCGTGGATGTACTCCTCGGCCTGAAGGCCAAGGAACAAGAAGCCGAGCAGGAAGGTTGCAGCGAGGAAAATATTGAGGATGCGGCGGTTGCCTTCCTGCAGTGCGTGGTGCGCGATGGTGATGGTCACGCCGGAGAGCAGCAGGATGGCCGTGTTGACGGCCGGCAAACCAAACGCCGGGATCGTCTCGAAGCTGCCATCATCGCGCGGGCCAAGGGCCTCCGGGCCGTTCGTCGGCCAGGCCGGGCTGTAGTCTTGCCAGAGCAGCAAGCCGTTGAGGAATTTGACGCCCTCGCCGCCGATCCAGGGCACCGACAACTGCCGGGCATAGAACAGCGCGCCGAAGAAGGCCGCGAAGAACATCACTTCCGAAAAGATGAACCACATCATGCCCATGCGGAAGGACTTGTCGACCTGCATGTTGTACATGCCGCGCTGGTGCTCGCCGATGACCACGGCAAACCAGCCGACGAACAAGCCCACCAGCATCAGTACCCCGACTGCAAAGACCCAAGGGCCGTACCACTCGTTCAGCCAGCCGCACAGGCCGATCATGAACACGAACAGGGTGGCTGAGCCGTAGATCGGCCACGGACTTTCGTGCGGGACGTAATATTTGTCGGCGGGATGATCGTTGGTGTGGGCGTTGGCCATGGTCTTCTTCCTAGTTCAGCGCGGCGACCCGCGTCGAGTTGTCGTAAAAAGTGTAAGAGAGCGTGATCCGGTCGAGCGTCTTCGGTAGCGCCGGGTCGACGATGAAACGTACGGGCATGCTGCGCGTTTCGTCACGTGCAAAGCTTTGCGGTACGAAACAGAAGCATTCGGTCTTGCGGAAAAACGCCGTGGCCTTGCCCGGCGAGACCGTGGGCACGGCCTGAGCGACGGTGTCGCGGCCGGTGAGGTTGTGGGCGACGTAGTCGATCTCGTAGAGGCGACCGGGATGCACTTTCATCTCGGTGACGACCGGCTTGAAAGTCCAGCTGCCCACCGTGGGTAGCTCGGCGATGAACTCGACCGTTACCAGCCGATGATCATCCGGCGCCTCGACCTTGACCGTCGAGGCCTTCAGCAAATCTTTGGGATTGCCGACACCGGTGACTTCGCAGAGCACGTCATAAAGCGGGACCAGCGCGAAACCGAACGCGAATGCACCCACCGCCATGCCAAGCAATTGGCGCGTGAGACGACGATTGCGTTGTTCGCGGTTGTCGTCGCTCATTGCCGCCATCCGAGCACGGACATGAGGATGAACCCGATGTAGAAGCTCGCGGCAACCAGACCGAGGATGATCGCGCTGCGTTTCACTCGGCGCGATCGTTCGGTGTCATCGGGTGTTTGTGCCATGACCGGTCTCAGTGCATCGCGCCTTGCGCGATGACGTTACGCGACGGCGGCGTATCCCAACTGTGGTACGGCGCCGGAGTCGGCAGCTCCCACTCGAGGCCATGCGCGCCTTCCCACGGACGGGCCGGGGCCTTCTCGCCCGAGCGCACCGCACTCCAGATCACGTACACGAACAGCAACTGCGAGAAGCCGAAGATGAAAGCACCGATCGAAGAGACCATGTTCCAGTCGGCGAACTGCGTCGAGTAGTCCGGGATGCGACGCGGCATGCCGGCAAGACCCAAGAAGTGCTGCGGGAAGAACAGCACGTTCACGCCGATGGTCGACAGCCAGAAGTGCAGCTTGCCGACCTTCTCGTTGTACATGCGGCCGGTCCACTTCGGCAGCCAGTAGTACACGCCCGCCATGATGGCGAACACGGCGCCCGGCACCAGCACGTAGTGGAAGTGCGCCACCACGAAGTAGCTGTCGTGGTACTGGAAGTCCGCCGGCACGATCGCGAGCATGAGGCCCGAGAACCCGCCGATGGTGAAGAGGAACAGGAAGGCCAGCGAGAACAGCATCGGCGTTTCGAAGCTGATCGAGCCCTTCCACATCGTGGCGCACCAGTTGAAAACCTTCACGCCCGTCGGGATGGCGATGAGCATGGTCGAGAGCATGAAGAACAACTGTCCTGCGAGCGGCATACCCACCGTGAACATGTGGTGGGCCCAGACGATGAACGACAGGAAAGCGATGGACGCCGTGGCGTAGACCATTGACTCGTAGCCGAACAGCGGCTTGCGCGAGAAGGTCGGGATGATTTCCGAAACCACGCCGAACGCCGGCAGGATCAGGATGTACACCTCCGGGTGTCCGAAGAACCAGAAGATGTGCTGGAACATCACCGGATCGCCACCGCCCGAAGCGGTGAAGAAGCTCGTGCCAAAGAAGTGATCGGTGAGCAGCATGGTGACTGCGCCCGCGAGCACCGGCATCACGGCGATCAGCAGGTAGGCCGTGATCAGCCACGTCCAGCAGAACAGCGGCATGTTCAGCAGGCCCACGCCCGGAGCGCGCATGTTGAGGATCGTGACGACGACGTTGATGGCGCCGAGGATCGACGAGATACCCATCAAGTGGATCGCGAAGATGGTCAGCGGGAAGCTGTCACCGGCCTGCAGCGACAGCGGCGGATACAGCGTCCAGCCGCCCGCGGGTGCGCCACCCGGCACGAACAGCGTCAGCAGCAACAGCGTGAAGGCGACGGGCAGCAGCCAGAAGCTGAAATTATTGAGTCGCGGCAGCGCCATGTCCGGGGCGCCCACTTGCATCGGCACCATCCAGTTGGCAAGACCCGTCCACGCTGGCATCACGGCGCCGAAGATCATAAGCAGCGCGTGCATCGTGGTCATCGAGTTGAAGAAGCCCGGGTCGACGAACTGCAGGCCCGGCTGGAACAACTCCGCGCGGATGACAAGCGCCATCGCGCCGCCCACGAAGAACAAGGCGCAGGCGAACACGAGGTACATCGTGCCGATGTCTTTGTGGTTGGTCGCGTACAACCAGCGCTTGATGCCATGCGGCTTGTGGTCGTGGTCGTCGTGAGCGTGAGCGGTAGTGGAGTTGGCCATGATGTGATGTGCTCTTTTGCTGAATTCTTTGGATCAACCGCGCGGTGCGGCAGGCAGCGCGGCGACGGCATCGGCGGCCGGGGCGTCTGCGGGGGCTTCGGCCGGTGCGGGCGAAGCAGCCGCCTTCTGTGCGGCGAGCCACGCTTTGTACTCTTCCTTGGTAACAACCTTGACGACCACCGGCATGAAGCCATGGTCGCGGCCGCAGAGTTCGGCGCACTGGCCGCGATAGATGCCGGTCTTGCCGGCATCGACCTTGAACCACAATTCGTTGATGGTGCCGGGGATGGCATCCTTCTTCATGCCAAACGCAGGGACCCACCAGGCGTGGATGACGTCCTGACCGGTCAGCAGCATGCGGATTTTGGTGTCCTCGGGGACGACCATCGGGTTGTCGACGTTGCGCAGGTAGTCAGACACCACGCGCGGGTCTAGGCCGGATTTGAGCTGACGGGCCTCATCGCTTTGCCGATCGAGCTGCGAGAAAAAGCTGACGTCCTCGCCAATGTATTCGTACTGCCACTTCCACTGGTATCCCGTGGCTTTGATGCTGATCTCCGAGCCGCGCATGTCCTCGATGGCGATGAGCGTGCGTGCTGCCGGGATGGCCATGATGACGAGGATGCCGACCGGGATCACCGTCCAGATGATTTCCGCCTTGGTGCTGTGCACCATGGTGGTGTCGGGT
>JBJTBK010000054.1:0-22712 GCA_046091245.1 Nevskiaceae bacterium
GTCGGTTCATCGAGCACGTACAACGTGTGCTTGGGTTTGGCACGCAGCGGCGCGCGCAGGTCCGTGCGGACTTACGCCAGCTCAGTGACGAGCTTGATGCGCTGCGCTTCACCGCCCGAGAGCGTCGGGCTGTGCTGCCCGAGGGTCAGATAGCCGAGACCGACATCGCACAGCAGCGTCAGCACGTGGTGTAGCGTGGCATGCGGACGGAAGAATTCTGCCGCGGTTTCGATATTCATCGCGAGCACATCACCGATGCTGCGCTCGCGATAGGTCACTGCGAGGGTTTCCGCATTGAAGCGACTGCCGCGACAGCTGTCGCAGGTGACCTTCTCGTCGGGCAGGAAACTCATTTCCACGGTCTGTACGCCCTGACCCTCGCAGGCCTCGCAGCGTCCGCCTGCCGTATTGAATGAAAAGCTACCCGGTCCGTAGCCGCGCAGACGCGCCTCGGAGGTTCCCGAATAGATTTTGCGGATCTCGTCCCAGATGCCGACGTAGGTCGCCGGACAAGAGCGCGGCGTCTTGCCGATCGGTGTCTGATCCACTTCGAGCACACGATCGACCTGTTCAATGCCGTGCAGCGCCTTGCAACCGACAGGTTTTCCCTCACCGCCGACGAGCGCCCGCGCACTGGCATGCAGTACGTCGCGCGCGAGCGACGATTTGCCCGAGCCCGATACGCCGGTGACGATGACCAGGCTGCCAAGTGGCACACGCACGTCGAGTTCACGCAGGTTGTGCAGGGTCGCAGCTTCAATACGCAGCGAGGGCGTGCGCGCACTGACCGCCCGGCGTGGCTTTGCGGCATGTTGCAGCGGTTCGCGAAGATAGCGCCCGGTGATCGAGTTCGGATTGGCGAGCAGATCGGCGACGCGACCCTCGCCGACCACTGAGCCGCCACGCACCCCGGCGCCGGGGCCGAGATCGATGACGTGATCGGCGCGCTTGATGGTGTCCTCGTCGTGTTCGACCACGACGAGCGTGTTTTGATGGGTTGCGAGCTCGGCGAGCGCATCGAGCAGGATGCGATTATCCCGCGGATGCAGGCCGATGGTGGGCTCATCCAGCACATAGCAGACGCCGCGCAGGTTCGAGCCGAGTTGCGCAGCAAGACGGATGCGCTGCGCTTCGCCGCCAGAGAGCGTGGGCGCTGCACGTTCTAGACTGAGATACCCCAGACCGACCTTGCTGAGAAAGCCGAGTCGGGTGCGGATCTCCTGCAGCAGGTCGCGGGCGATCGCTTGTTCGCGACGGGACAGGTTGAAGCGGGCAATCGACTGCGCCGTATCGTCAACCGTCTCGCAGGTGAAGGCACTGATCGACTTGTCGCGAAAGCGCACCGCGCGGGCGATGCGATTCAAACGCTCGCCCTGGCAACTTTCACACGTACCGGGTTCGCCATCCTGCCACTCGTTCCAAGTCGCTTCCTCACCGGTTTGCTCGGCGTCGAAATCGCGTAATTGAAGACCTGTGCCGAAGCAATCGCCACACCACCCTTGCTTGGAGTTGAATGAGAACAACCGTGGATCGAGTTCGGCGAAACTCGTGCCGCAATCGGGACAGGCGCGTTTGGTCGAGAAGGCCCCCGGGGTACGGCTGCCTTGCATGAGTACCTGCACGACACCCTTGCCGTACTGCAGCGCCTCGGCGAGCTTGTTACGAAGGTCCTGCTCGCCGCGCGGCGAAATACCGAGTCGCGCGACCGGCAACTCGATATCGTGTTCTTTGAAGCGATCGAGCCTGGGCCAGGGCTTGACCGGCACGCGTTCACCGTCGACCCGCAGTTCGCGATAGCCCTTGCCTGCGGCCCATTTGGCGAGGTCGGTGTACAAGCCCTTGCGCGACACCACGAGCGGCGCCAGCAGGTCGACGGTCTTGCCCCGATAGTCGCTGAGAATGCGTGCTGCGATCGCGTCGGCACTTTGCGGTTCGATGGCTACGTCGCAATCGGGGCAAAACTGCGTACCGAGTTTGACGTACAGCAGTCGCAAGAAATGGTAGATCTCGGTGAGCGTCGCCACCGTGCTCTTGCGGCCGCCGCGGCTGGTGCGCTGCTCGATGGCCACGGTCGGCGGAATGCCCCGGATCGCATCGACCTCGGGTCGCGCGGCCGGTTGCACGAACTGCCGTGCATACGCATTCAACGATTCGAGGTATCGCCGCTGGCCTTCGTTGAAGATGATGTCAAAGGCCAGCGTCGACTTGCCCGAACCCGACACGCCCGTGATCACCGTAAAGGCGTTGCGCGGGATGTCGACGTCAATGTTGCGAAGGTTGTGCTCGCGCGCGTTACGCACGACGATGGCATCCGTCGCGGTGGGTTCGGCCACCGCATAGACCACAGGGGTCTCTACTAGCGCTTCGAGCCGATATTCGGCGAGCGCGCGTCCGGTGTGCGAGCGCGGCTCGCGCGCAAGCTCCGCCGGTGTGCCGCAGGCGACGATCCGGCCACCGCCATCACCGCCTTCGGGACCCAAATCGACGATCCACTCCGCCGCGCGAATGACATCGAGGTTGTGTTCGATGACGATCAGCGAATGCCCCGCATCGAGCAACTTGCGGAACGAGCCCAATAGTTTGGCGATATCCTCGAAGTGCAAGCCGGTGGTCGGCTCATCGAACAGGAACAGCTTGCCGCCTGCACTCGTCTGCGCCGACTCCACGAGATGGCCCGCGAGTTTGAGTCGCTGCGCTTCGCCGCCCGAGAGTGTCGGCACTGGCTGGCCGAGGCGCAGATAGTCGAGTCCCACATCTGCGAGCGGTGCGAGCCGTGCCGCGAGCTCCGGCGCGTCTGCAAAGAAGGCGAGTGCCTCCGTCACCGTCATCTCGAGCACCTCGGCGATGCTGGCTGAGCGCCCGTCGGGACCCGGGCAGCGCACCTCCAGCGTCTCGGCGCGGTAGCGTCGGCCGTCGCACTCACCACAGCGCAAGTACACATCGGAGAGGAACTGCATCTCGACGTGCTCGAAGCCGCTGCCGGTGCAACTCGGACAGCGCCCGGTGCCTGAATTGAAACTGAACGTGCCTGCGGTGTAGCCGCGCTCGCGTGACTCGGCGAGTCGCGCGAAGCGCTCGCGGATCACATCAAAGGCGCCCACATAGCTCGCAGGGTTCGAGCGGGTCGTGCGGCCAATGGGTGTCTGATCGACGAACGTGACTTCCGCCACGTGCTGCGCGCCGCGCAGTTCGACCGACTCTGCGGCAGTTTCCGTGGGCTTGCCAAGATGTTTGAGTAGTGCCGGATACAGCACGTCTTGGATCAGTGTCGATTTGCCCGACCCGGAAACGCCGGTGACGCAAACGAGCCGATTCAGTGGGAAGCGGACCGTGACGTCCTGCAGGTTGTGCAGCCGTGCCCCATGCACTTCAAGGTGGCGATCCGCAGCGCGCGCAGCTCCGGTCGTGTGCGGCAATTCGACGGCCTTGCGACCGGTGCGGTAGGCGCCGGTGAAGGAATCGGGATGGCGCGTGACGTCCGCGGGTCGACCGGAGGCAACGATCTGTCCACCATGCTCACCCGCGCCCGGGCCCATGTCGAGTAGTCGATCCGCCTGCAGCATGATCTGCGGGTCGTGCTCGACGACAAGCAAGGAGTTACCGGCATCGCGCAGGCGGTGCATCACCTCGATGACTCGCTGCATATCGCGCGGATGCAGCCCGATCGAGGGCTCATCAAGCACGAACAATGTATTGACCAGAGAGGTACCGAGCGCCGTGGTCAGATTGATGCGCTGCACTTCTCCACCCGATAGCGTGCGCGATTGGCGATCGAGGGTCAGATAGCCGAGTCCGACATCGCACAAGTATCTGAAGCGCCCCCGAATCTCGGCGAGCAGTAACTCGATCGCTTCATCGAGCGCTCCTTCGAGCCGCAGACCGTCGAAGAAATCGCGACTGCGCTCAAGCGGCAACAGCATCAGATCGTGAAGGCAAAGCCCCGGCAGCGCCTGCAGCTGCGCCGCGCTCCAGTTCGTACCTGAGGGCATGAAGCGTTCGCGTGTCCCGAGTGCTTGGCCTGCGAGCTCCGCGGTGCCTAGCCGCCATAGCAGCGGTTCAGGTGCAAGCCGTGCGCCGCGGCAGCTGCCGCAGGGCGTGTAGGCGCGGTATTTCGACAGCAGCACACGGATGTGCATCGTGTAGGCCTTGGTCTCGAGCCAAGCAAAGAATCGCCGCACGCCGTACCAGACATTTTTCTTCCAGGGGCCTTCCCCTTCGATCACCCAATCGCGCTGCGCTGCGGTCAGCTCGCGCCACGGTACATCGAGCGGTATACCGCGCTTGCGCGCGAGACGCTCCATGTCGAGCTGACATTCGCGATAGGACTCCGACTGCCAAATGCGGATCGCGCCATCGTGCAGGGTCTTGGCGTGGTCGGGAATGACGAGACCGTAATCGACGCCGATGATGCGGCCGAAGCCGCGGCAGGACTCGCAGGCGCCGACCGGTGAGTTGAATGAAAAACTGCTCGGTGAGGGCTCGCGATAGGCGATATCGCAGCGTGCGCAGTGCAGTGTGGTTGAGTAGTGCCAGGTTTCGGTGACCTTCTCGACATCATCGGCATCGAGTGCGTGCACGTGTAGCCGCCCTTGCCCCACTCGCAGAGCGGCCTCGATGGCTTCGCCGAGTCGACCCTGATCGTCGGTGCTGGCGCGCAGACGGTCTTGGATCACCTCGACGCCCGTTTTGCTGCGCGCGCGGATGCGGGTGTAGCCCTGCTTGGCGAGCAGCGCCAAAACCTCCGCTTCTTTGAAGTTCTTCGGAATCCGTACCTCGAAGCACACCAATAGGCGCGGCTGTCCGAGCGCCTGGCTGCGGTTCAGTAGATCCTCTCGAATGTCGGCGGGCGTATCTCGGCGTACCGCTTGACCGCAGTGCCGGCAATGCAGATGAGCCGCGCGGGCGAACAGCAACTTCAGGTGGTCGTTGAGTTCGGTCATCGTGCCCACGGTGGAGCGCGAGGTGCGTACGGGATTGGTTTGGTCAATGGCGATCGCTGGTGGAATGCCCTCGATCCGATCGACGGCCGGCTTGTCCATGCGATCGAGGAACTGCCGGGCATAAGGGGAAAAGGTCTCGACGTAGCGGCGCTGGCCTTCGGCATACAGCGTGTCGAAGACCAGCGACGACTTGCCTGAGCCGGACACCCCGGTGACCACCACCAGTTCACCCGTCGGCAGATCGAGATCGAGATTTTTGAGATTGTTGTGACGGGCGCCGCGCACGACGATCCGTCCGCGCTCCCTGCGCGATTCCGCCTGGTCCTTCATGGTCGGCGATGGTACTTGAGCGCCCTGCGGCCGTCTTGTCCGAAGCGCGGATTCGCTTGCCCACGATGCGGATTGCCAAGCACGCCGCAGGTGAGCCGGGCCGACAACCGGCGCATCGTCCGGCCATGCGTCATCTCAGAATAGCCATCGCCGGCGCCGGGATAGCCGGCTTGACCGCCGCCCGCTCCCTGCAAATGTTCGGATTCCGTCCGATCGTCTACGAACAGGCGGCCACGCTCGGCGAGGTCGGCGCGGGTCTGACGGTCAGCCCGAACGCCACGCACGTGCTCAATGCGCTCGGTATGGAGGGCGTGCTCGAGCGGCTTGGTATGCGGCCCGATCGTGGCGGGGTGAAACATTGGCAGACCGGCGAACTGATGGTGGAGATTTCGCGCGGCAATGAAATGCTCGAGAAGTACGGCGCCGCGTATTACCAGATCCACCGCGCCGACCTGCATCGTGAGTTGGCCGATCTAGTGGTCAGCACCGACCCCGAGGCGATCCGTCCGGGGCATGCGTTTCGTGGCGTCGAAGAGCGCGATGGCGCGCTCACCATCCATTTCGATCATGGCGTGACGGCCGAAGCAGACGTGCTGATTGGGGCCGATGGCGTACGCTCGCGCGTGCGTGCGGCGCTCTTTGGCGAGCAGACACCGCGTTTCACGGGCTACGTCGCCTATCGCGGACTCGTACCTGTGTCGCAGTTGCCCGCCGGTCTCGTCGATCCGACTTCGTGTCTCTCCACCGGTCCCGGCCGCAGTTTCACGCGCTATCTTGTTCGCGGCGGCACGCTCGTGAATTTCGTCGGTCTGACCGAGCGCGACGATTGGCGTGAGGAGGGCTGGTCGATTCGAGCCACGGTCGAAGAAATGCTGCGTGAATATGCCGGCTGGTACGAGGATGTGCGCCGAATTATTCGGGCAGCGCCGGCCGACGGACTGTTCAAATGGGCCTTGTTTGATCGTGAGCCCTTGCCGAACTGGACGCGCGGCGCCGTCACCCTCATCGGTGATGCGGCGCACCCCATGTTGCCGTTTCTCGGCCAGGGCGCGGCCATGGGTATCGAAGATGGCATGGTGATCGGCCGCGCCTTCGGCGCCGCGGATAGCATCGGCGAGGCGCTACGACGCTATCAAGAAGCGCGTTTGCCGCGCGCCAACTGGGTGATGCTCGAGTCGCGCAAGACGGCGCTCAACTATCACTCGGGGCGCGAGGAGAATTTCCGACCCGGCAAGCACGTCAGCGCCGAGTCACTCGGCCTGATGTCTTACAACCCGGCTGCTGTGCCCGTGTGATTCGCGCACGGCGTCAGGGCGCAGCCCTCAGATCGTGTAGGTGCTGCTGCCCACGGCGTGGATCGGTACTGCGCCTGCGGGCGTGATCAGCACCAAATCTTCCAGGTGTGCCGTGCCGCCGCTGCCCGTCTCGAACAGCGGCATATCGATCGAGAGGATCATGTTTTCCTCCATCACGAGATTGGCTGCGCTGCCATCGGCGCTGCGCCGGGGCTGATCGTTGTGGGCGAGGCCCACGGCGTGCGGGGCGAACGTCACCGGCACATCAAAGCCAAACTTGCGTAGCAGAGCGTTACCGAGCCCGCCGACCTCATTAAAACGCACGCCGGGTTTGAGCATCGGCTGCAGTTCCTGCCAGCACGTCGCCATCGCGGTGGTGCAGTAGCGCATGCGCGCCGTGGGCTCGCCAACGAACACGGTCCGACCGAAGTCGCCATGAAAGTTGCGCAGATGACTGACGCAGTCGATGAGGAAGGCGCTGCCTTCGCGCAAGGGCTCGTCGTGGGCTTCGGATGATGAGCCATTGACCACCATGAACACGCCGAGATTGCCGCGCAGTGCGGCTTCGGCGTAGAAGCGTTGCCGGATCGCCCGCAGGCTGCCGAGCGAGCGCGCCGCCGCCACCGTGGCGTGCGCAGCGTCAACGTTCGCCTGTGAAGCAAGGCGCATCATGCGGATCGACGCCGGTGTGTGTACCAGGCGGATTCGGCGGGCCGTATCCTCGGCTGCTTGCTGTTGCACGCTCGGTGACGCCTTGTCGAGCAGGGCGATGGCCGGATCATCATCGTAGCCGATACGAGCGTTCTCAAGCTTGAGCTCACGCAACGCCGCGCGCAGCGCACGCACCATGTCGGCATGGTAAGGCGCGGCCGCCGTCAGTGAATTGCGACGGCGCTGTTCTTTGGGCGTGGCTTCACCGCTCAGACGATAGAGCAGCGGCGCACTCGCCTGATCATCCGGGGTCGGCGAGGTGAAGACATAAGGCTGAACGCCCGGCACTACGCCATCGTCCGCCATGATGTAGTAGTACGAGAACGCCGGGATGATCAAAGCCACGGGGCGCGCTGGGTCGCGCGGCACGAGGGCGAGCGTGGTGGCCGTGAGGCTCATCCGCTCCATCAGCGGGAAAAAGTTGGTGACGTGGAAGACGTTTCGACCCTGACACACCAGCAGGGCATCGAGACCCTCGGCGGCCAGGATGCGACTGGCCCGCTCGCGGTCGAGGAACGGCTCTCGCTGCGCGAACGCGAGATCCGGCAGGGCGCCGCCGGTCGAGGCTACACTACTCATGCGGCCCCCCGTGTTGTCGACGGCCGTGGCGGCTTCGGCAGCCCCAGCCAAACCCGCCATTGCGGCGGAGGCCAGAAAATGTCGACGATCGTGTGGCATCGCAGTACCTCTCGGGCAGGCAGGTTCATGGCCCTCGTAGCCTAAGACAAGCCCGGGCAGGGCGGGGCGGATTTTGGTCTAATTCGCCCCCATGCAGACGGCACGCGAATTGTTCGGTTATCGCAAGCACTGGGCGGCGCGGTTTGGCGTCGCCCCGTTCCTGCCCATGAGTCGGGCCGAAATGGACGTCCTCGGCTGGGACAGCTGCGATGTGATCGTCGTCACCGGCGATGCGTACGTCGACCATCCGAGTTTTGGCATGGCGATCATCGGCCGCTTGCTCGAGGCGCAGGGGTTCCGGGTCGGCATCATCGCCCAGCCTGATTGGCACAGCGCTGACCCGTTCCGCGCGCTCGGCAAGCCAAATCTGTTCTTCGGCATTACCGCCGGCAACATGGACTCGATGGTCAATCGTTACACCAGCGATCGACGTATCCGCAGCGACGATGCGTATACGCCCGCCGGTGAGGGCGGCAAGCGCCCCGATCGATCGGTGATCGTCTATTCGCAGCGTGCCCGCGAGGCGTTTGCGGATGTGCCCATCGTCATTGGTGGCATCGAGGCGAGCCTGCGTCGCATCGCCCACTTCGATTACTGGTCCGAGAAAGTACGCCGTTCGGTGTTGCTCGATGCCAAGGCGGATCTGCTCGTGTATGGCAACGCCGAGCGGCAGATTATTGATATTGCTCATCGGTTGGCCGCTGGGGAAGCCATCACCGACATCACCGATTTGCGCGGCACTGCCTTTTTGCGTCGCTCGCTCCCCGAGGGCTGGGTGGAAATCGACTCGACGCACCTCGATACGCCCGGGCCGATCAATCCGCCCATCGATCCGTACGCGATGGATGACAACGGCGGGACCCGTGCTGCGACTCAGGCTTCGGCGGCGACGACTTCCTCCTCGGAGCCTGCCACTCAGGTCGTGCGTTTTGTGCGACGCGTCAAATCGGCCGATCGCGAGCGCAGTGTGATCCGCCTGCCGGCATTCGAGCAGGTCGTGGACGACCCTGTGATGTACGCGCATGCCTCGCGCATCCTGCATCTTGAAGCCAACCCGGGTAATGCCCGAGCCCTAGTGCAGCGTCATGGGCAGCAAGAAGTGTGGCTCAATCCGCCACCGATCCCGCTGACCACCAAAGAAATGGATCAGGTCTACGAACTGCCGTATCAAAGACGACCGCACCCGTTCTACGGTGATGCGGAAATCCCGGCGTACAAGATGATCCGCTTCTCGGTGGCGATCCAACGCGGCTGCTTCGGCGGCTGCACATTCTGCTCGATCACCGAACACGAGGGACGCATCATCCAGAGCCGCTCCGAGGGCTCGGTGCTGCGCGAAATCGAGACCATTCGCGATACCGTCCCAGGGTTCACCGGAGTCATCTCCGACCTTGGCGGACCTACAGCCAACATGTACCGGCTGGCGTGCAAAAGTCGGGAGATCGAGACGGCCTGTCGCAAGCCGTCCTGCGTCTACCCAGGGGTGTGCCCCAACCTGAATACGGATCACGCGCCGTTGATTGCGCTTTATCGCAAGGCGCGCGAGCTGCCCGGTATCAAGAAGGTGTTGATCGCCTCCGGCGTGCGCTACGACCTGGCGATCGAATCGCCGGAGTACGTCAAGGAGCTTGCGCAGCACCACGTGGGTGGCTACCTCAAGATCGCTCCGGAAGCGATTGGCGAGGGGCCACTGTCGAAGATGATGAAGCCGGGTGTTGGCACCTACTACCGCTTCAAAGAATTGTTCGATCGCTACTCGCGCGAGGCCGGCAAAGAGCAATACCTCATTCCGTATTTCATCGCCGCCCATCCCGGCACGACCGACGAGGACATGCTCGAGCTCGCGTTGTGGCTGAAGAAAAACGGCTTTCGTGCCGATCAGGTACAGGCCTTCCTGCCCTCGCCGATGGCCACCGCCACGGCGATGTACCACTCGGGCAAAAATCCGCTGAGGCGCGTCTCGCGCGGCAGTGAAGACGTGGTGATTCCGAAGGGCCTGAAAGTGCGTCGCTTGCACAAGGCGTTTCTGCGTTACCACGATGCCAACAATTGGCCGATGCTGCGCGAGGCGCTGCGCCGCATGGGGCGTGCCGATCTCATCGGTCCCGGCAAGCACCATTTGATTCCGGCGTGGCAGCCGGCGGGCACGGGGCGCCAGGCCGAGGGCACGCGCGCACCGCGGCCGTTTCGCACTCAACACACCCGGCCGCGCGGCGGTGGGCGCCCGTGAGCCTCACGCACGAGTTTCGCCGGGGATTGGAGTTCGACGTTACTGCACTCGAGCGTCACCTCGCGGCGCACTTGCCGGGATTTCACGGCCCGTTGCGGGTGACACAGTTCCCGGGAGGGCAGTCGAACCCGACCTATCGACTCGAGAGCCCGAGTGCGAGTTACGTTCTGCGCCACAAACCGCCCGGTGCGCTGTTGCCGTCAGCGCACGCGATCGAGCGCGAGTTTCGGGTGATGCACGCGCTGGCCACGCAGACGCAGTTTCCGGTGGCAGAGCCGTTGCTGCTCTGTGAAGACGTCGAGGTCATCGGTACGGCGTTCTACGTCATGCAGTATCTGGACGGCCGGGTCTATTGGGATCCGTGTTTACCTGAGCTGCCGCGCGAAGAGCGCCGCCCGGTGTTTGCAGCGATGGTGCAAACCTTGGCTCAGTTGCATTCCATCGATTATCGGCAGATCGGCTTGGAAGATTTTGGACGCCCCGAGGGCTACGTGGCGCGGCAGATTGCCCGCTGGTCAAAACAGTACGCCGTCGATGCGCAGACGGCGGGCGCCGTGCCTGACATGGAGCGGCTGATCGACTGGTTGCCACGCCACGCGCCTGCAACTGAGCCTGCCCCGACCTTGTTGCATGGAGACTTCCGACTCGACAACCTGATGTTCGACCGCCACGCGCCGCGGGTGATCGGCGTGCTCGATTGGGAGTTGTCGACCATCGGCGATCCGCTCGCCGACTTTGCCTACAACCTGATGATCTACCGCATCGACTCAGGCGGTGTACGCGGTCTCGGTGGCGTTGATCTCACAGCGCTCGGCCTGCCCGATGAGCGCGAGTACATCGAGGCGTATTGCGCGCACCGCGGACTCACCGCCTTGCCGAATCTGCCGTACTACTTGACCTATTGCCTGTTTCGGCTCGCCGGCATTTGCCATGGCATCGCCGGCCGCGTGCAGCGCGGCACGGCGGTCAGTCCGCAAGCCAAGCTCTATGCCGCGCAGGTTGGGCCGCTGTCGGCTCTTGCCTGGCGTACGGCTCAGGGCGACTGAGGCGCGGAGAACTGCAAGGCTGAAGGTCTGCGCTCGCGCTGCAGACGCTCGGCCACTTTTTCGGTCTGCGACCAGGCGCGCAGTACGTTCTCGCCAGCGAGTTTGCGCAGCTCTTCGTCGGTCCAACCACGACGTACCAACTCCGCAAACAGCTTGGGGTAGGTCGACACGTCATCCAGCCCTTCGGGCCACCAGTCATTGCCGTCGAAGTCGCCACCGATACCGACGTGGTCGATGCCCGCCACGTTGCGGATGTGCTCGATGTGATCGGCCACCATGGCGAGCGGCGTCGGAGGCAATTTGAGCGCGGCGTAGCCTTCCGCGCGGATGCGGGCGGCCTCCTCGGGGGTGGCTGCGGCTCGAGCCTGCAGGCCAATGGCGGCCATGGCGGGTTGCAGTACTTTGCCGACCTCGCAATTGATGAAGCTCGAGACGAAGGTGACCATGACCACCCCGCCGTTGCGTGGCAGTTCGCGCAGGATGTCGTCGGGCACATTGCGTGGCACATCGCACAGCGCGCGGGCCGATGAGTGCGAGAAGATCACCGGCGCCTGCGTGATGCGCAGCGTGTCCGCCATGGTTTTCGGCGAGGCATGCGACAGATCGACGAGCATGCCGATACGGTTCATCTCGCGAACGACTTCCTCGCCAAAGGGCGTGAGACCGTTGTGTCGCGGTTGCAGTGGTGCCGCGGCATCCGCCCAATCGGTGTGGGCGTTATGCGTCAAGGCCATGTAGCGAACGCCGAGGGCGTAGTAGTTGCGCAGCGCGCCGATGGAATTCTCAAGCCCGTAGCCGCCCTCCATTCCGAGCATCGCGGCGATGCGTCCGCGACGCTTGGCCTTGCGTACGTCGGCGACGCTGGTGGCGAGTTGAAACGCCTCCGGATATCGCTCGATGATGCGGTGCGCAATATCGATCTGTTCGAGTTGCGGTCGCGCATACGGACCGCGACCCTCGCCGGGAATGTAGACCGACCAGAACTGGGCGCCGAGGCGACCGGCTTTGAGTCTCGCGAGATCCGTATCGCCCGGAGTGGGTTTGCGCAGATCGTAGGCGTCGACATCGAATGGCGCTGCCTTGTATTCGCGGATGGTGTAGGGCAGGTCGTTATGCCCGTCGACCAAGATGCTATCGCGCAGCACCCGATCCGCCCGGCGTAGCGCTACATCCGCGCTGATCTCTGCCGCCATCAGGCTGCCGAGGGGCAGAGCGGTCAACACGAGCGGCCATACGGTACGCAGGAGAGATTTGTTTATCATTAGGCGAGTGTCGCGCTGCAGCCTCGTGCTGACAAGTCGGAGAGTTGAATGAACAACGCACAACGGACGATGTCGATCGCTGCGGTATCGCTCGCCTTGGCAACGATGCTGGGCGCCTTCGGAACGCATGCCCTGCAACCGATGCTGACCGAGCGGCAGTTCTCGAGTTATCAGACGGGCGTGACGTATCAGTTCTTCCACTCGCTCGGGTTGCTCGCCATCGGCGTGCTGCAGCGCCAGCATGGTGATTCCGTGTGGTTGGCTCGCGCCGCTCAGCTGTTGGTGATCGGCATGCTGCTGTTCGCCGGCAGCATCTACGCGCTGACGGCTGGGGCGCCTCGGTGGTTCGGCATGGTAGCGCCGTTCGGCGGCATTTCATTGATGGCCGCGTGGGTGGTCTTCTTCATCGGCGTGCGCAAGTTGCCTTGACGCCCACCGCCCCCCTCTGCGCCTCAGGTGGAGGGGAGCCAGTCGAGGATTGCACGGGCAACGCCTTCAGCGGCCTCTTCGTGTACGTAGTGTCCGGCGTTCTCGAATCGCACGAGTTTTGAGCTGCGAATCATGCCTTGCAGTTCGTCGGCTTCGCTCGGCGGCTTGTTCTTGTCGCGATTACCCCACGGGATCAGGGTCGGAACTTTGACTTGTGGTGCGAGGCGGATTTCCTCGCCCTCCGCGTATTGAGTCATCAGCGAGGTCATGCCGGCCATGTAGCCTTCGCTGCGCGCGCCGAGCATCACCTCATCGATTACCGAGTCGGTGACAAGGGCCGTATTCACATAAGAGCCCTTGAGGAAATTACCGCGAAACTCCCGACTCGCAAACATCTTCGCGGACATTCGCGGCAGTGGCGGCAGCGTGACCTGCACGATCTTAGGCACACCGGTGCGGATGATGCCGGGATTGAGCAGCACGAGGCCGCGCGCTTCAGGATCTTGGATTGCGGCGTGCAGCGCCACGGCACCACCCAGCGAGTGGCCGACGTACACCACCCGTTGCAAGCCCAGTGCTCGCGCGGCCTTGATGAGCGCCGCCGCCTGCGGACCATTGTGATAATCGTGCTCGACCGGTTTGTCCGACAGCCCATAACCCGGCATGTCGATGGCGATGACGTGGCACGCACCGGCGAGGCGCGGTGCAAGCTCGCGGAAACTCTGCAGGGAGTTGCCGAAACCATGGATCAGCAGCACCGAAGGTCGATCGACCGCTGCGCTTCCCCACTCGCGATAGCGCAGCGTCAAGCCGTCGACGGTGACGAACCGATCGTCGGCACGAGCCAGTTGACTAACGGGCACTTCAGGCTCGCCTGGCCAGTAGGCCCACACCGCCAGAGCGCCCCACAGCAGCAGGACGCTGGCCACCACACCCCAGAGCAATCGCTTGAGCGTTCGCACAGGCCGATTGCATACAATCCGGGCGGTTCGCGCAACCCTTGCGCGTGGGTGGATCCATTGTCGTGATTCGACTGCCTGAGTTGCCGATCCTGAGCGCCGTGCCGGAGTTGCGTGCGGCGTTGCGCGAGGCCACTGCCGCAGTGATCGAGGCGCCGCCGGGTGCGGGCAAGAGCACCGTGGTGCCGCTCGCGCTGCTCGATGAGCCATGGCTGCGTGGCCGCAAGATACTGATGCTCGAACCGCGTCGACTGGCGGCACGCGCCGTGGCCCAACGCATGGCCAGCACACTCGGTGAAGCCGTCGGCGGTCGCGTCGGCTATCGCATGCGCCTCGACACCCGAGTATCGCGGCAGACGCGCATCGAAGTCGTGACCGAGGGCGTGCTCACTCGACTGCTGCAGGACGATCCGGCCCTCGAAGAGGTCGGACTCGTGATCTTTGATGAGTTCCACGAGCGCAGCCTGCAGGCGGATCTGGGCCTCGCGCTGTGTCTCGATGCGCGCGCGACGCTCGGCCTCGATCTGCGCGTGCTCGTCATGTCGGCCACCCTCGATGGCGTGGCCGTCGCCGAGTTGCTCGCCGAGCCTCCGCTCAAATCCGCGCCGCTCATCCGCTCGTTGGGGCGAAGTTACCCCGTTGAGATCATGCACCTCGGGCGCGGGTTACCTTCCCTGCCGGGCGGTGCGGATCCACTCGAGCGTGAGGTGGCGCTGGCGATTCGGCGAGCGCTGCGCGAGCAGGAGGGCGATGTGCGGGGGTGTCTGCCGGGGGCAGGCGAGATCCGGCGTGTCGAAAGACTCTTGCAGGATGTCGCCCCTGTGCAGGTGTTTCCGCTTTACGGTGAGCTGGATCCTGCCGCCCAAGATGCGGCACTGGCTGAAAGCTCGAAGAGCGCGCGTCGCATCATTCTTGCGACCAATATTGCCGAGACGAGTTTGACGCTACCGGGGATCCGCGTTGTCATTGATAGCGGCCTCGTACGTCGCGCGGCGTTTGATCCGGTGAGCGGCATGAGTCGGCTCGAGACCCGACGCATTTCGCGTGCCTCGGCCGATCAGCGTGCGGGCCGTGCGGGCCGCGTCGCGGCAGGCGTGTGCTACCGATTGTGGGGTGCGGGGGCTGAGCGCACGCTTGCGGCGTATACCCCAGCGGAAATGCTCGAGGCGGATCTCGTACCGCTTGCCCTCGACTTGGCCTGTTGGGGCGCAGCGCCGGAAGCGAGCGGCTTACGGTGGTTAGATGCTCCGCCTGTCGCCGTACTCACAGCCAGTCGTGATCTGCTGCGCAAACTCGGTGCGCTCGATGATCAGTCGCGTATCACGGATCATGGCAAAGCCATGGCGCGCTGGCCGGTGCATCCGCGCCTTGCGCACTTGCTGCTCGAGGCGGAGTCACGCGGCGCGCCTCTGCTCGGCGCGCGACTGGCGGCGCTGCTCAGTGAGCGCGATGTATTGCGCCGCGACCCACAAGCCCGTGATACCGATATCCGCACGCGCCTCGAGTTGCTCGAGGGTAATCGAGGCGGTGCCTCGATCGACCGCGGTGCGCTGGCCCGCGCACGCCGGCTGGAGAGCCAGTTTGGCGCCCGGCTCCGCAGCAAGGGTGTGAATGCGGATGTAGCGATTTCGGCGGCAGGCTTACTCGCCTGTGCTTACCCCGATCGGATCGGTAAGCGACGTCCGGGCAGTGCACCACGCTATCTGCTGGCGAACGGGCGCGGTGCCGTGTTTGCCGAGGCGACTGGTGTAGGGCGCAGCGAGTACATCGTCGCCATCGATCTCGATGACTCGGGCAGCGAAGCGCGCGTGCAGTTGGCCGCCTCCCTCGATGCAGAGGAGCTGATGCGCATTGCGAGTGCACGAGTGCGCCGGCAGCGGGAGGTTCGCTGGTCAACGCAGGACGAGTGCGTGATCGCGCGCGAGATCGTGCAGCTTGATGCCTTGGTCCTGAGTGAGCGCCCGCTCACGCCGATCCCGCAGGACGAGGCTGCGATCGCCATGCTCGAGGGCATTGCTGCGCTGGGATTGCACTGTCTGCCCTGGGACGAGGAGTCGCAGAGTCTGTGTGCGCGGATCGAACTGGCGCGCCGCAAGCGACTTGCCGGCACCCCAGAGTGGCCGTCCTTTGCCTGGGATGATCTGTCGCGCACGATAAGTGAGTGGCTGAGCCCCTGGCTTGAGGGCATTACACGACGCTCACACCTTAAATCGTTGCCGCTGCTCGAGGCCTTGCGGTTTCGTCTGGGCGCTGCGCGCTTGCGCCAACTCGATGAGTGGTTCCCGTCGCATCTGACGGTGCCGACCGGTTCTCGTATCCGTATCGACTATCGCGATGATCTGGCGCCCTGCGCCTCGATGCGCATGCAGGAAGTGTTCGGTCTGGCCAGCACGCCGCGCTTGGCAGGCGGGCAAGTGCCGGTGACCTTCAAGCTCTTATCCCCCGCGCAACGTCCGTTGCAGGTCACGGCTGATCTGGCGAGTTTTTGGCGCAACGCCTATGCCGACGTACGCACGGACATGCGTGGGCGTTATCCTCGCCATTACTGGCCTGAGGATCCCTTGCAGGCTGAGCCCACGCGGCGGGCCCGGCCGCGCAGTTGAACGAGTCGAGGTGGAAATGTCTGCGGTAATTCTCGTGACCGGCGCCAATCGCGGTCTGGGCCTCGAATTCGTCAAGCAGTATGCGGAAGCCGGCTGGCGGGTGATCGCCTGCGCGCGCGATTTGCCGGCTGCGACGGCGCTGCGCGAGCTCGCGGCCCGTCACGCCCAGGTCAGTCTCGAAGCGCTCGATGTTGGCTCACCCACGCAAATCGAAGCTTTGGCGGCGCGGCTTGCTGGTCAGCCCATCGACGTACTGCTCAACAACGCGGGTTGGCTTGGCGATCGGCACAAGCAGTCGCTCGCTGAACTCGATTACGCCACATTCGAAGAGGTGTTGCGCATCAACACGTATGCACCGCTCGCCATGGCACGTGCCTTCATGCCGCATGTGCTGGTGGGAAGCCAAAAGAAAATCGTCGTGGTTACGAGCGGTCTCTCCTCGCTCACGAATACCGCTCGTTTCGGTAATCTGTATTTTTATCGACTGAGCAAAGCGGCCGTGAACATGGCCATGCGTACCCTGCAAGCCGAGGTTCGTGAGCGCGGCATCAGGGTGGGCATTCTGGCGCCCGGCATGGTGGACACGCGTCTGCTGCGCAGCAGCGGTTACGAGGGACCTGGCGTCATCCAAGCGCCCGAGAGCGTGGCCGCAGTGATGCGACATATCGAGGCGTTGAACCAGGATGCCGAGATGACGCTTTATACCGGTGAAAAACTGCCTTGGTGAGCCGCCGAGAACGGTGCGCCGCGGCGACCATTGAGAAACGCCTGGATCTCCGCGACGATCGATAGCGCAATCGCTTCTGGCGTGCGTCCACCGAGGTCGAGTCCCACCGGAGCATAGAGGCGAGGCCTCAGCGTTGCGGCGCGCTCGCCGAGTTCCGCCGCGAGCCGCTCTCGACGGGCTGCGGGTCCAAGCAGACCGATGTACGCAACGCTGCTCTCGGCAAGCACGGCGAGGTAGCGCCCATCGGCGGTGAGGTGGTGGCTCATCACCACAGCGGCATCGGTGCGCTGCAAGTCGACGGCCTTCCCAAGCGCCGCAATATCCACCTCGAGCACTCGACAGCGCGAGGGAAATCTTTGACTGTCTATATAAGCCGAGCGATGATCGACAATAGTCACCTGCCAGCCGAGCCGCGCGGCAAAGTCGGCGACGGGCTCGGCGTCTGGGCCTGCGCCGCAGACGAGCAGCGTCGGAGCATGTTCAGCCGCCACCGAAAAAATCTCGCACCTACCGTTATCCGACTCGAACCACTCCGTTCGCGCGCCGCCCTCGGCCAAGCGCCGCGCGCCGATCTGCGCGAGCAGCGAGGCCGCGGGCATCGTGCCGGAGAGGCTGAACTCACCGCTCGCCACATCAATGGCCGTCGCAAATGGGGTCCGCGATTCGCTCGCCTGCAGCAGACTGGCCAAAGGTTCGTAGCCGCTGTCAGCATCGACTTTCAGCAGCAGCACGCGCATGAGACCCTCGCAGCCGAGCCCCAAGCCCCATACGGGATCATCCGAACCGCGACTGTCGTAGCTGCGCACCGCGCAGCGCTCGGCGCTTTCGATTAGTCGTAGCGCATGATCTTGCAGATCGCCCTCGAGGCATCCGCCACTCAGCAGCCCGAGTCGTTCACCGCGCGAGGAAAACAGCATCAGCGCACCGCACTTGCGATACGTGGATCCTTCCGTACCGATGATGAACGCAGCGACCATCGGACGCCCGCTGCGACGCTCTCGTTCAAAGAACTCTGCAAGCGTTGACACGCCGGTACTCGTCAATGGCGGATGACGATCTTGCCGAAGTGGCTGCCGGTATCCATATAGGCGAAGGCGTCGGCGGCATCCTTGAAGTCGAACGTCCGATCGATAACCGGCCGAATCGCATGGCGCGCAATGAACGCGTTCATCTCTTCGAACATCGAGCGCGAACCGACAAAAATTCCGGAGACGCTTGCGCTGCGCCCAATGAGCGCCAAGGTCGTGATGTCGCCGCCGAAGCCCGACAAACCACCGATGATGGCGATGTGGCCACTGGGTGCGAGCGACGCGATGGATTGCTTGAGCGTGCCGGAGCCGCCGACTTCGAGCACATGATGGACGCCGAGACCGCCGCTGGCCTTGACGACCTCGGCTGCCCACTCCGGCGTGTTCTTGTAATTGATACCGGCCCGCGCGCCCATCTGCTGGGCACGCGCCAATTTGCCATCGCTCGAACTCGTGATGAAGGGTACGGCGCCTGCAGCGACGGCGAACTGCAGGCCAAAAATCGATACGCCACCCGTGCCTTGCAGCAACACATGGTCTCCGGCGCGTAGTCCGCCGCGTGCAAAAAGACCGTTCCAGGCCGTGACGGCGGCGCAGGGTAGCGTGGCACCTTCCTCAAAAGACAGCGAATCGGGTAGCCGCGTCACGCCTTGCTCTGAGAGCGTCACGTACTCGGCGAGCATGCCATCGACGCTCCCGCCGAGCGCAGAGGCACCCGTGTCTGCGCGCGGCCGACCTTCGAGCCAACTCTGGAAAAAAATGGCTGCGACGCGATCACCGGGGTTCACCCGAGTGACTTTGGAGCCCACCGCGACGATGTCCCCGGCGCCATCTGACAGAGGCACCAGCGTGTCGCGCGGACCCACGGGGTAGAACCCTCGCTGAATCATGATGTCACGCCGGTTGAGTGAGCTCGCTCGCACACGCACCACCACCTCATCAGGGTTTGGTGGGCGGATGGGTGCGCCTTCGCGCAATTGCAGGCTGAAGCCCTGCGTCTGTTTGACGAGCTGGTACTGAAGTTGGCTGTTGGGGAGTGTCATGGCCCCGATTGTACCGGCAACGCTACAGCGGTTTGCCATCCTCGCGTGACAGCGCCACCACGGCTGATCGCGGCGGCAGACCGTTGCCATCCGGCCAGTGACTGACGGGACGATCCACGGTGCCGCCTTCGCCCGGGTGTTGGATGCTGAGGAACAGCGTGGTGCCGTCGGGCGTGAACTCACAGCCGCAAACTTCGGCGCCCACGGGCGCACTGGCGATCTGCCGCAACAAGCCCCGCTCGGGTCCTTGCGTGGGCACGACGAAACAGCCGTTGTTGGCGATCAGATCGCCGTCGGCATCGGTCACGATCCAGAGTTTTCCGGAAGGATCGAAACCCAGATTGTCGGGGCAGGCGATCGGGCTCACTTGGCTACGATCCGCAAACCCTGCGTAGTAGGTGTCGCCGCGCTGGGTACGGCCCGGCACCACATCCTCGGCGCGAGTGAGGAACTTGCTGCCCGCTACGCGGGGATCACCCGCCAGCAGGAACACATTCCAGCGAAAACGCGTACTCGCGGCATCGTCGTCGGCTTCGATCACCTCGATGATATGGCCGAAGTCGTTGCTCAACCGCGGGTTGGGGGCATCAGCGCCAAAGTTGATCTCGCGCCCCGAAAAATCGCCACGTTTTTGGGCACGATCGGCGTTTTTGGTAAGCGCCATGTAGACGCGCCCCGTCACAGGATTGGGTTCGACGTCTTCCGGTCGATCCATCGGCGTGGCGCCGAGAACATCGGCTGCGGCACGGCATTTGATGACCACATCAGCTTGGCTCGAATAACCATTGCGACTGTTCAGCGGACCGCGCTCATCGTGAACCAGGGGTAGCCACTCGCCGTTTCCTGAGGCATCAAAACGCGCCACGTACAGCACGCCTTGATCCAGAAGATCGCGATTCGCCGCCCGGTTTTTGGGGTCGCAGCGATCGCGAGTGACGAACTTGTAGACGTACTCGAACTTGGTGTCATCGCCCATGTACGCGGCGACGCGACCGTCACCCGTGAGAATGGTGTTGGCGCCCTCATGACAAAACCGGCCGAGCGCCGTGCGCTTCTTGGGCGGCGAGGTCGGGTCGGTTGGATCGATCTCGACGATCCAGCCGTGACGGAACGGCTCGTGCGGTTCGCGGCGCAGATCAAAGCGCGCATCGACCAGATCCCAGCCGTATACCGAACGCTCGCCGATGGGCCAACGTCGGTGAGCTTCACGCGTCGTTTCGTCGCGGGTGCTCGAGGCCCACGAGGTCGCGCCACCAAAGTAATCCTGGATGTTTTCTTCGGCCGTGAGGTAAGTGCCCCAAGGCGTTTTACCGCCGGCGCAGTTGGCGAAGGTGCCGAGGGCGACGGTGCCACTCGGGTCCGCTACGGTTCTCATCAGGCCATGGCCGCGCGCTGGGCCTGCAATCTGCATCGGTGTATTGGCGGTGATACGCCGCGTCGCGCGGGTGCCGCGCTGCCCTTGCCAGCCGCGCAGTCCGCGTTGGAGGGTGAGCACGCTCACGCCATGGGCTGATTGCATCCAAGGCACGGTCTGCGGATGCGCGGTGATCCAGGCATCGCGTGCTTTGCCACGTTCGGCCCCGGCGGCGGTCAGTCCGGCAAACACCAACTGTGGCTGCACATATTCGTGATTGACGCAGAGGGTGCCGCGCCGAGGGTTGCCGGCCTCAGCGAAAAACGCCAACGCGTCGTTGTTGACCCCGAAGCGACGGTCCTGCCGTGCCGCAGCCGCCTCATCGAGCCACGCGAGTGATCGAAGGTCTGCGGCCGTCAGCCCCGGATCACCCGGCCATAGGGCATCACCTGCCGCAATCACGGTGTCGTAGCGCACGCCTGCAGCCACCACCAGCGCGTCCGCCTTGGACGGCGCGATGGCGGCGAGCGCCGAGATCGAGGCGGGTGTGCTGCGCTCCAAGGCCGAGGCGATGGCGGACGGGACCGCCGTGGCGAGCCCCGCTGCCGCGGCAACCCCCGGCGCCCGGGCGAGAAAATCGCGACGGGACAGTCGATCGGCAAGCAGCGTCGAAAATGGAGTGGTCATCGGAGCCCGCCAGTGAGAATTTCCGGGGGCTGAGTGTGCCATTCGGTCGCGGGGGCCGCCATGACAGATCCGTGACTGACCGGGATGCTGATCAGGTTCCCGGCAGACCCTCGAGCACCGTCACGAAGAAAGTGCCTTTGCCCTCGCGCAATTTCTTGGCCGCGGCATATTCGGCGGAGTTCCAGAATCCCCACGCGGCCTCCTTCGACGGAAAACGCGCGAGCAGGATGCTTTCCTGCCTAGGGTCACCCTCGGCGACCTCGACTTTGTGCGCCGGCGTGACAGTGAGGTAGTAGCCGCCCCACTTCTTGTAAAGCGGCGGCAGCGCCGCGTTGTACGGCTTGAAGCCCTCGAGGTCGGTGACCTTGCCCTGCACCAGCAGATAACCCGGAGGCGTTGTAACGGTGTCCGTCATTTCAGGAGCCCCTCCGCTTTCATGGCGGCCTGCACGGCAGGCCGGCCAGCGATACGACCGTGATACGCCTTCAGCTGTGGCCATTGGCCGAGATCCATACCCACGTAACCCAGCCAACCGAGCACCGTGAAGAGATATGCGTCGGCCACCGTGAAGGTGTCACCGAGCAGGAAATGTTTTGCGCCGAGCTCGTTCTCGATGAAACCCAGTCGACGCGCGAGGTTGGCTTTGGCTGCTGCTTTTTGCTCGTCGGTCGTGCCCGGCGTGAAGAAGGGGCTGAAGTTCTTGTGGACTTCGGAGTTGATATAACCGAGCCACTCGTGCAGCCGGTAACGCGCCATGGTTCCAGCGGCCGGCGCCAGACCTGCGCTTGGTTTGAGATCACCCACGTACGGCAGGATCGCCGTACCTTCGGTCAACACCGAGCCGTCATCGAGTTTCAGCGCGGGCACGTAGCCCTTGGCCGTGATGTGCAGGTAGTCCTCGCCGCCAGCGGTTTTTTGCCCGCGCCCTTCGACCTTAACGGCCTCGAACGCGACGCCTGCTTCGTGCAGGGCGATGTGTGAAGCGAGGGAACAAGCACCGGGGGCGAAATACAATTTCATGGCAACCCTCGTAGAAGTATGGCGTTCCGACAATCGAACGATTGAATGATGCACGCTCAGCGCAGCCAACGGGTGTCGGCATTGGTAAACTGTCCGCCCGGCGGGCCCGTAGCACAGCGGTTAGTGCAGGGGACTCATAATCCCTTGGTCCTTGGTTCGAATCCAAGCGGGCCCAGTCTTACAAATCCGGCTGTTCTGCTCCCAGCCCTCGGATCAACTCAATACCCGACAAAAAGGCTGCCTAAACTAACTTCAACACTGGACCAATCAAAGCGGGCTGGACACGCTCTCGACAGACGATATTCAAGCCGAGATGTATCTGTCGGAGCACTGGACGTTGCCAAACGGTCGGGAGATTAAAATCTATACA
>JBJTBK010000055.1:0-4437 GCA_046091245.1 Nevskiaceae bacterium
CCGCACCGGGCCCGGGATCGGGACCATGTCCTCCCCGCGTGCGAGCAACCACGCGAGCGCCACTTGTGCGGGTTTCGCTTCGTGCTCGGCAGCGATCGTCTCGATGGCTTTAAGCAGCCGCTGGTTACGCACGTAATGCTCGCCTTGCATGCGCGGATCGTGCTTACGGTAGTCGGTGTCGGGCAGCGTCGCGGGGTCAGGCAGTGTACCGCCAAAGAATCCGCGGCCGAGCGGGCTGTACGGCACGATACCGATCCCGAGTTCGCGGCAGGTTGCGACCACGCCGGGCGAGCCATCTAGGCCTGGCTCCTCGAGATTACGCTCCCAGATCGAGTACTCGCTTTGTACGGCGCTAATCGGGTGTACTGCATGCGCACACCGAATGGTCTCGACACCCATCTCCGAGAGGCCGAGAAAACGGACTTTGCCCGATTTGACCTGCTCGGCCATGGCGCCAACGGTGTCTTCGATGGGTACGTTGCGATCGCGCCGATGCTGATACCACAGATCGATGTAATCGGTACCGAGTCGCTGCAAACAGCCATCAAGCGCTTTGCGCACGTTTTCGGGCCGACCGTCGAGCCCCGCGATCTTGTTGTCGATCGAGAACGTGAAGCCGAATTTTGTAGCGATTAGCGCCTCGTGACGGCGCCCCGTCAGCGCCTGGTTGAGAAGGATCTCGTTGGCGTACGGCCCATAAACCTCGGCGGTGTCAAAGAAGTTGACGCCAAGATCGAGCGCCCGCCGGATCGTGGCAATACCTTCGGCCTCATCCGGTGCGCCGTACATCAAGGGCATGCCGGCGACGCCGCTCATCCCCATGGTGCCAAGGCCCAGAGCGGAGACTTCAAGTCCCTGTGTGCCGAGGCGGCGCGTGCGCATCGAGCCCATTGTCAGACGCCCCCGAGGAAATCCTGTTTGCCGAGCTCCACCCCTGCCTGACGCAGCAATGCATAGGTCGTGGTCAGGTGGAAGAAGAAGTTCGGCATCACCCAGCGCTGCAGGAAGGGCAGGCCGTCCATCTCCAGCGTACGGGTGCGCAGTGGCGTGACGATATGACGATGTTCGGCACCTTCGAGTTGCTCGGGCTTCATGCTCTGCAGCCACTCGATGGTGCGCGTGATGCGCTGCTGCAGCTCCGCGAGCGTCTTCTCTTCATCCGGGAACTTTGGCGGGTCGATGCCTGCAAGGCGTGCCGTGCTGTTCTTCGCGAAGTCGGTGGTCAGTTGCACTTGACGCGTGAGCGGGAACATGTCGGGCGCCACGCGCAGCGATTCGAGCACGCCAACATCGAGTTTCTTGGCAGTCGCGAAGGCCGCGGCTTTGTCGAGCTGCTTGCCGAGGTTGGCGAGCATCGGCACGAAAACCTGCACGGTCATTTCATGGACAGACAGTGACACTACTTCGTCTCTTGCATGGTGGTCTTGCCACCCTGGTCGGCAGCGCGTTTGGCGTCGATCCATTTTTTGGTAATTGTCCACGTGGTTTCGTTGTCACGCGGGTCTCCGAGTGCCGGCGCTTCGAGGTATTCTGGATAGCGCGTTTGCAGTACTTGCATCAGCTTTGGTGGAATACGTGCGCGGTCGAAGGTGGAGTACCCCGTTGCGTTGAAGATCATCACGCCGGGCCGGTCGCGCATGCGCATCCATGGCAACCACCCTGAAAGTCGCTGCCACGAGATCCTTGATTCGCCGATGCGCACGCGTCGTGCATCGGTGAAGTCGGCGGTGCGGTAGTACGTATTGAAGATTTCCATCGCGTGATACGTGCCACCGATGTACTCCTGGTACGCACCCGCGAGCGGATTCTCGTAGAACAGCGGCACTTCGCGTGACGACACCAGCACCTCATCGTATTGGCGTAGCGTCACTTTGAGCGGACTGCCGTCGGCCAGCCGCGCAAAGGTCGGTTGGCGCATATTCACGGGGTCATTGGCCACGTGGATCACCTCGACGGTTTCGCCGGTCCAAGGGTTCTTCCACGTATCGATGATCTGGCCCGTGGTCGGGTCGAGATACACCATGATCTCGCGCGAGACACTGCGAAAACCGGCACCGCGCGTGGGGTGCGTGTGCCGTTCGCACTGACGCGTGTTGATGCCAATCACGTTGAAAAGGTGCCGATCCTTTTCGCCTGGCGCTCGGCTGTAAAGCTTGCCCTCCCACATCCCGAAGCGCGTGACCCCCTGCTCGGTCGTGCCGCAAGTCTGTTTGGCGCTCCAGATGAGGGCTTCGTCGCCCGAACGCTCCGCTGCGGGCCCGAGAAGATCATCGGTGGCCTGAGCGTGTGAGCTGAAACCCAGCGCAAGTAAGGCGATGGCACCGAGACGTGTGAAGTATTGACTGAATTCCATGAATCCCCCTGAGAGTCGCGCCTGTGGCGCTGTGGTTTGGAGGTGACATGGTAGCCGCTGACGGGCTGGTGTGCCGCTGCGGCTTGGGGTCGCTACCACAGAATTGTTACAAAACGTTGACATTTGGAGTGTCAGGCGTAATTTCGGCCTTAAACGCTGGACAACATTCCGCTCAACGGAGGGTCAAGTCATGAAGGGACAGCACATTCGCCAGGCCGCGGTCGCGGCGTTGGTTGCGCTGTCGGCCGGGTTACTCACCGCCGGGGAGACCGCCGGTTGGGTGCTCAACAAGGACAAATCCGTGCTCGCCGGCGACGTGGCGGCCTGCCGTCACTGCGTGGGTATGGCGCCCGCTAATGCTGGGGTGATCCTCGCTTCGACCGGGGTTGCACCGAAGACGGCTGAGGGTGCGCTGCGCTTGCAGGGTGGCGAACTCAGCTTCGAGTCGGACGTTCGTTTTCGCGCACGCCTCGACGGGCAGGACTATCCGATCGCCGGACTGCACGCCGCCGACACGATCGCTATCGAAGTGCGCGACGACGACGAGGTCGTCTCCACCATCAAGGCCGAGGGCCGCAAGGTCGCAATCTTCAAGCGCACCGTCTCCGCGGATCAGAAGACGCTGAAGCTCCCGGCTCGCTACTTCAACGACGGCGATCAACTCGCTCGCGTAGTGCTGGTGTTCGAGCGCTCAGGAGCACGCTGACCGTCGAGGTCGGCCCGCTTCATGATCGATCGTTGGCACATCGCTCACGCCCTGTTCGTCCCTGAGGGAGCCGCGGCTGGTAATCTTGCCGGGCGCACACCACTGCCCTCCTCAGGAGACCCGCATGATCACCCGCATCGAACCCGGCAAACGCATGTCACAGGCCGTGGTGGCGAATGGCTTCGTATTTCTGGCGGGTCAGGTCGCGAGCGATGCCACGACCGGTGTGCAAGAGCAGACCCGCCAAGTGCTCGATCAGATCGATCGATTGCTCGCGCTCGCCGGCAGTAGCAAGGCCAAGATCCTCACTGCCACCGTGTACCTCGCCGACATGGCGAACTTCGCCGCGATGAATAGCGTGTGGGACGAGTGGGTTCACCCTGAGGCGAAGCCCGCTCGCGCCACCGTCCAAGCGAGTCTCGCGACGCCGGATTACAAGGTGGAGATCCAGATCGTCGCACTGGCGTGATGTCGGCGCTGCGAGTCGCGCTGCTCGCTGCCGTTGTCTTGCCGTCGTTTTTGGCGCCAGCCGGCGCTGAGAATCCGTCGCCGCCGGTCGCCGAAGTGCTCGTTACGGCGCCGGAGCCGCGCTACGTAGCGCCAACGCTGCGCGATCGGATCGGTCGCATCTGGGCACCCGTGTTTATCGACGGGCAAGGTCCGTTTCGGTTCGTGCTCGACACCGGCGCCACGACGGTGGCACTGACGCGTGACGCGGCGACCCTGCTCGGCCTGCGGCTCGACCGCGCTCGGCAAGTGCAGTTGCGCGGTACGACAGGGGCCGCAACGGTACCGCAGATCGCGGTGGAGCAAATCGAGATCGGTGACTTTCTGGTTGAAAACCAGCGGGTGATTCTAGTGGACGACGCCTTTGGTGGCGCTGACGGCGTGCTCGCCACGCGACTGCTGAGCGATCGACGCATCTTCGTCGAGTTCCGCAAGGATCGCATCGAAATCACCCGCTCGCGTGGTCAGGCTGCGCCCTTGGGTTTCACCACGATCCCTGTGAAGTTCGCGAGCCGTCAGGTGCCGTGGGTCGATGCGTGGATCGGTCCGGTGAAGGTCAAGGCCGTCATCGACACGGGCGCGCAGCAGACCATCGGTAACCTCGCGCTGCGTGTGGCGCTTGCCGCGGCGCGGCGTCGGGCCATGGAGTTGCGCAACGAAGGCGTGATCGGCGTGACCGGGGACGTGCAGGAGGGGCAGAGTGCGGCTGTGCCCACCATTCGCCTCGGTAACGTGCACGTCAGCAATGCGCGCGTCAACTTCGTCGATCTGCATATCTTTGAGCACTGGCGCATGCTCGATGAGCCCGCCATCCTGATCGGCATGGACGTCATCGGTGTGCTCGACACCTTCATCCTCGACTACCGTCTGC
>JBJTBK010000056.1:0-15236 GCA_046091245.1 Nevskiaceae bacterium
GCGCTTTTGTCTGCACGCAGCAGGCCGCTCGGCAGATGATCTTGCAGGGGCAGGGCGGGCGCATCATCAATATCGCGAGCGTCGCCGCGAAATCCGGCTCCCTGCACCTCGCGGCCTATTCCTCGTCCAAGCACGGCATGATCGGGTTGACGCGCAGCGCGGCGCTCGAACTCGGTGCGCACCGCATCACGGTTAATGCGGTTTGTCCCAACCATGTGACGACGCAGCTCGGTGCCGTGCAGAACGCCTATCGAGCCCAACAACGCGGCCAGACGGTCGAGGCTTACCTCGCGGAGATGCGTGGCCGGATCCCGCTGGGGCGAGTCGGCCTTGCCGAGGATACCGCCAAGGCCTGTGCGTTCTTGTGCTCCGCGGAGGCGGACTACGTGACCGGTGAGGCCATGAACGTCTCGGGCGGTCAGGAGGCGCACTGATGGCGCGTAAGGCTGCAACAAAGTCGCCTTCGGTGCGAATGTTCCGGCAGGCCAAAGGCCCGAGGGCGCGTTTCTACATGGCCGACGGCGTTGATGAGCTGTTCGCCATTGTCACGGCATTGACCGGCGAAGTGTCCGCATTGAATGAGCGGGTGCGCACACTCGAAGAGTTGCTGGAGAAGGCCAAAGTGCTGCGAGCCGAGGCGGTTGATGCTCACGAACCCTCGGAGCTGTCCCTGCAGGCGCGGCTTGAGGCGCGCGAGGCGCTCATCGAGCGGGTGTTTCAGGTGTTGGACGGACTTGTCTCGCCGACGCAACGGCGTTGACATCCTGCACACACAACGTTTATTACTGCTGCGCGCCTCCGGAGTCGGGGCGTGTCTTTTTAACTTGAGGGAGCCCCATGTCTGTGAAACCCTTGACCTGCACAGTTGCGGCTGCGGTCGCAACGGTGCTTTCAATGAACGCGTCGGTCGCGCAAAACGCCGATAACGCGCTCATGCTCGAAGAAATCACCGTCACCGCACGAAAGACCGAAGAGCGTTTGATCGAGGCACCGCTGTCGATCACGGCCTTTTCGGCGGACGACATCGACAAGAAGGGCTTCAAGACCCTCGAAGACGTCGCGCGTAGTGCGCCGGGCGTGCAGTACTCGCAGCAGGGCGGCCAGATCCCGGGTCGTTACACCTCGGCGATTCGCTTCCGCGGCATGAACGTCAACTCTGACAGCCCTTCGCTGCAGTTGGGTTCGTTGTTCATCGACGGCGTCTATGTACTCGGTGGCACTCAGTCGATCCCGTACGATGACGTCGAGCGCATCGAAGTCATCAAAGGCCCGCAGTCGGCCACCTACGGCCGCAGCACTTTCGGCGGCGCCATCAACTACATCACCCGTACGCCATCGCTGACGGAGTTCTCGGGCAAGCTCAATGCCATGGCCTCCAACAACAGCGAAACGGATGTGTCGGCGAGCTTTGAAGGCCCGATCATCAACGACAAGTTGTCGTTTCGCATTGGCGGCCGCCTGTATAACCGGGGTGCCGTGTATCGGGCCACCGACGGCGGCGGTCTCGGCGAAGAGAGCAGCCAGTCGGTCAACCTAACCCTGAACCTTCAGGCGACGGATTCCTGGAACGTGAAGTTCCGCGCGTTCCACGCCATCGACGATGACGGTCCGGTCATGGGCGGCATCGTGCAGGGCTGGAAGAACGACACCTGCACCGGCAAGACCATTGCCACGGCCGACCCGCTGTTCCCCAACGCTTCACCCAAAAATTACATTTGCGGGGCGGTTCCTGCACTCGGTAAGGCGATCTCCTTCACCGGCGGCACCAACATTATTGACACGCCGACCACGTTCTACGTGCCGCAGGCGGCGATCAACGGGCAGCCGAACTACATCCTCGACAACATCGTCAATCGTGCGCTACCCGCCGTGTTCGATGTGCCGCGCATCGACCACGTCGGTCTCTACCGCACGGTCACTCGGTTCTCGATCTCGAGCACCTACGACTTAGCCGGCGGCTATCAAGTGGCTTTCCAGGCGGGCATGAACGAACTGAAGGCCAACTGGATTCGGCCCTTCGGTCTGACGCCGCGGGGCCTGTGGTGGTCACGTGATCCGCAGGACTCCGAAGACGAGAGCTACGAACTGCGGCTGACCTCGCCGCAGGACCAGAAGTTCCGTTTCTTGGTGGGCGTCAACCAGTACGATCAGACTTTCCTGCAGTCGTGCTCGGGCGGCGATGCCGTGTGGCTGTGCGCCGACTTCGGTGCTGCGCGTGCGGTGGGTTCGACCTGCGGTCGCACGGGGAATGCGGGCAACTTCTTCTTCACGCCGAACTCGGCGGCGCAAAACACCGACAAGGTGTCGACGCAGGGCATCTTCGCGGCGGTGAGCTACGACCTCACCGAGACGATCACGGCCAGCGTGGAAGCGCGTTACTCCAAGGACGAAACCCAGAAGGCGATTCTCACGACCTCGCCGTTCAAGGTGGAGGAAACGCAGACCTCGCCGCGTGCGATTCTTCGTTGGACGCCGAACGACGAGACGAACCTCTACCTGAGCTACGCCAAGGGCTTCCTGCCACCCTCGATCAACGCGGAAGTGGCCCGTGCCACAGCGCGCGAGAAGACGCAGTACGACGCCGGTGGCTTCCCCTGCATCGCAAGCCCGACCCTGCCGCAGTGCGTGGCGGCGCCGGATGTGCCGACCACGGTTGCGGGTGACGAACTCGACATGGTCGAACTTGGTTGGAAGCAGCAGTTCTGGGATCGCCGCGCGCAGATCAATGTCGCGGCGTACTGGGCAGAGTGGAAGAACCAGAAGGGCCGCTCGGCCTTCGTCATCCAGGAAGACTGCGGCAGCTTCGCGCACGGTGGCGTCACCGGCGCCACGGCGTCCAACGGATGCTTAAACGGCGCCAATGGTCAGCCGGCGGTCGCCGCGACGGGCTTGCCGTTCACCAATACCCGTAACGCGAACGTCGGCGGTAACTCCACACTCAAGGGCATCGAGCTCGAGGGTGCGGCGCGATTGACCGAAAACTGGGATATCCGCGCGATGGCCACCTGGGCGCAGAGCGAATACGACGACTTCATCTTCAACTTCGTCGTGCCGATCGCCGGCTTCCAACAGATGAAGGGCAACTCGAACGCTCGTTTCCCTGAGTGGTCGGGGAGCGTCTCGGTCGGCTACAACGCCGCGCTGCGCAACACGGGCTGGAACTGGTTCGCCAACACCGACGTGAGCTACACGGGCAAGACCTTCGTCGACGAAAGCAATCTCGCCTACTGCAAGGCCTACTCGCTCACCAACGTCCGCATCGGCGGCGAGAAGGACAACCTGCGCATCGAAGGCTTCGTCAAGAACGTGTTTGACGATGACAGCTGGGCGGACTGCGCCCGCTGGACGGACTTCGACTCCGCCCCGACGCTCGGTCAGTTGACCACGTATCAGGGTGTTGCCGTGACGCCGAACATGCCGCGTCAGTACGGGATCCGACTAGCGTACAAGTTCTGAGTCGGTTGACGACGAAACTTTGACGATCCGTACGCGGGTTGCGACGCAAGTCGCAACCCTCTTTTTTTGGAGTGCTGATGAAGCTGTATTTCACGCCGATCAAAGGCTACGTGCACACGGTCGAGGCCGTGATCCACTACGCCGGCCTCGAGTCACAGATCGAACTCGTACCGACGAAACCCTTCGACGCTGATACGCCGCTGGTGACGATCAATCCGCTCGGAAAGGGTCCGACGCTCGTCCTCGACACGGGCGAGTACTTGGCGGGCGGGCCGGTGATCTACGAATATCTGGACTCGTTGCACCGTCGGCGTCGTTTGTTTCCCGCCAAAGGGCCGCAGCGTTGGCGAACATTGCGTCAGGCGTGGATGGCTGATGGTCTGTTTGACACCTTCGTGTTGTTGATCATCGAGTCCTGGTTGCCACAGACCGACCAACGGCCGGCATACATCGCCCGTTCGGTAGGCAAGATCGACGGCATACTCGATCAGCTCGAGCGTGACGTACCGGGGTACGATCGCCTCGATATCGGTCAGATGCGCACCGTTGGTGCGCTGCAGTTCCTGCGTTTGAAGTGGGCTGCGACCGCCAAGGCCTTGGTGGGCGTTGACCCCGCATTTGATGTTTTCGCGAACCGACCGCAACTCGCGGCGTGGTTTGCGCCGATGGCCCGCAAGAAGATCTTTCGTCAACCGTTATTGCGAATGGAGTAACCATGCCGATTCCGCATCGTCGAGTCAGGGGAACGCTGCGCTACACCAGCGATAAGCCGGGCCAAGAGGGCGCTGAACGCGGTCGTGAACGGTTCACCATCAGCGTGGCCGCAGACGGGAGGCGCACGCTGCGCGCCTACACGGAAATCGATGATGCACCGAACGTGCAGCGTGATGTCACCCTCAGCCTCGGGGCTGATTGGCGACCGACCGATTGTTTCGTGCGGTTGTCCGTCGGTGATCGGTTCATGGGCTCTAGTTGGTTTCGGTTCACCGAGTCTGAGGCGGAATGTGAGGGCTACACGGTTGCGGAAGGACGACTGTCGCAGCGCTGGCCGTTGGCGCGGCCGCTCGATGGCTTCGGTACGCACCCCATCCAAGCCGATTCATGGCTCACCAACATGGTCGATATCTCTGGCGGGTCCACTCGCGGCGAGTACGACAACCTGCTGATGTGTTCGCTTGATCATCGGGGTGCGAGCGGTCCGATGTTGATGAAGTTCGCGAACCCCGTGAAGCTGGCTTTCATCGGTCGTGAGCGCATCACCGTAGCGGCGGGTACTTTTGATGCCTTGCACTACCGCTTCGCCGAAAGTACCGACGACGGTTCAAGCGAGACCCGCAACGAGCCCGGCAAGCACCCGCCCTATGACCTGTGGTGCACGGATGACGGCGATCGCGTGTGTCTGCTGGCTTACGTCACGGGCTACATGATGACGCGCTACGAGTTGGTCGAGGACGAATGTCACGAGCCCAAAGAATGATCGGTCGGCTCGCCTTCTGGGCGGGCATGATCGCTCTGTCGCTCAGTGCGGTCGCCACAGCCGAATCGAACGCCGTGGTTCGTCGGACTTCGACGGGGGAGCTACAAACTCTCGACCCCCAGACCTGGACGTATGGTCAAGACGGAAACATCGCGCAGGATTTGTTTCAGGGGCTGACCACCCTGGATCCTGCGGCGAACACGATTCCCGGGCAGGCTCGCTCGTGGACGGTCTCAGCAGACGGCAAGCGATATACGTTTACCATACGCGATAAGCTTCGATGGTCAGATGGTCGGTCGCTGACGAGTGAAGATTTCCTATGGTCGTTCAGACGCTTGTTCGACCCCAAGACTGCGGCGCCCGCCGTCTCCTTGCTGTACGTGATCCGCAATGGTCGGGCGGTTAACACCGGCAAGTTGCCTGTCACGGCGCTCGGTGTCAGCGCGCCAAACCCCACGACCGTGGTCATCGATCTCGAGCACCCGGCTCCCTACCTGACCGATCTGCTGGTGCATCGCGCGTTTCCGGTGCCGCGACACGTGATCGAGAAGCATGGCAAGCAATGGACGCGCCCCGAGTACATCGTCTCGAACGGTGCGTTCGTGTTTCGCGAGTGGCGGCCTGGCAGTCACGTCCGTCTTGATCGCAATCCGCGCTTTCACGACGCGGCGAGCGTGCGCCTTGATTCGATTTACCACGTGCCCATCGAGGATCCGAAGACGGCGCTAACGCGGTATCGGGCGGGCGAACTCGACGTGCTCGTGACCTTGCCTTCTGAGCAGTTGGCCGAGCTCAAGGCCAGCTACGGGACGCAGCTTCGGCTCGTACGCCAGATCGGTCTCGAGTATCTGGCGTTCAATACGCGACGTGGCGCAACCGCCGATGTTCGGGTGCGGCGCGCGCTGTCGATGGCGATCGATCGCGACCGGCTCGTGCAGCGCGTGACGCGGGCGGGCGAGCCGCCCGCGTACTGTGTCGTTCCCGAGGGCGTGATCAACTATCCGCGTCGCGGCTGCGCCGATTTTGCGACTCTTGGCGTGAGCGCTCGGCTCACCGAGGCGCAGCGACTCCTGAGGGAAGCGGGCTTCGGGCCGCAGCAGCCGTTGCGGCTGCGATTTCGCGTCAATAACTCCGATACCCAACGGCGGTTAGCGCTCGCCATCAGCGCGATGTGGCAACCCCTCGGCGTGCGTACGGAATTGATAGGCGCCGAATTAAAGGCACACCAGGTGGCGGTGGCGCAGGGCGATTTCGACGTGGCCCGCGGGGCGTGGTACGGCGAGGATCGCGACGCGATCTCGTTCCTCCGTTTGCTCGATGCGCGCTCCAGTGCGCTCAACATCTCGGGCTATGCCAATGCCCAGTATCAGCAGTGGCTCGACAAAGCCGACTCCTCAGCCGATCTGCTCGCCAGAGCTGAGTTTTTGTGCGAAGCCGAGAGTCTCGCGATGCGCGAGCAGCCGATTGTCCCCGTGCACGTGTACGTCAGTCGACGGCTGATTTCACCGCGGGTGCAGGGTTGGGTCGACAACTCGCGAGGGCTGCATCTCAATCGTTACCTATCGGTCGTTTCGACAAGTTCGATCCACTCTCCTGCGGCGCCCCGAACAACGCCTGCACGTCGACCGGAGTAAATCACCGATGTCGATCCTGCGGCCGGCGGCTTCACCCACGGCAGGGTACGGGCTGCGAAGGAGCCCGTGGCGAAACTGACCATCGCCATTCCGGGCGGCAGGTCGCCAGCACGGATCGGTCGCGGCACGGTGACGGGCGGGTACTCGTCGAGCTCAATCAGAAAACCCGGCGAAATCGGCACGAGCGCAATCCGCGTACGGGCATCGATTGGCAGGTTCAGCGCGTCTCGTAACACATTGACGGTGGACGAGTAGGGCTCCGTAGGCTTCATGTCGAGGATATCGGCGTAGAAGCGCCGCAGCGCATCCATGGACGGACCGCCCAGAACCACGATAAACGTGCGATCCACAGGGCTTTGGGCCGGCGTCTTGATGAACGTACCGCCGGTCGGCGGAATACGGGTGAAATAGTTGAGCTCACCGCCCGGACCGATGGCTTGCATGGCAATCACGGTACTAAAGGAGCCGAGCGGTGCTGTCGGCCCGACGACCCGGAACGGCGAGTCCGCTGCCCCGAAACGGCGCTCCAAGGCGCTGGGGTCCTCGACGAGGATTTCGTTGGAGTTCCAGCCATGCGTCGCCATGGCGCGAAACCCGGACGTTGCGGGGCGTTCGATCAATCGGAGATACGTCTGCGCACCGCTCGCCGGTTGCAGGACGACGAGCCGGCTACCTGCGGCGGCTGGTGCATCCCACACCGCTGCTTGCTCAGCGCTGAGCACGCCCCGTTCGATGACGCGATATCCCAGCCACTCGACGTAGGCCTTTTCTACTGTTGCGAGATCGGCCACGACGAGCGTGACCGCGAGAATGGCGCTGAGCATCGACTATCTCCTCCGGGGACTCGACCTGCTATGGTTCGCGCAGTGTACGGGTGTGTGTGCAGGCTGTGGAGGGCGCGTGATCGATTTGTATTTCTGGCCAACGCCAAATGGCCAAAAGATTCCCATCATGCTCGAAGAGTGTGGCCTCGAGTATCGAGTCAAGCCGGTGAACATGCTGCGCGGCGAGCAGTTCAAGCCCTCGTTCCTGAAGATCAATCCGAACAACAAGATTCCGGCAATCATCGACCACGATGGGCCGGGTGGCGAACCCTTCGCCCTGTTTGAGTCGGGCGCCATCCTGCAATATCTCGCAGAGAAGAGCGGGCGATTTCTGCCGCGTGAGCGCCGGGCGCGCTACACGGTGCTGCAGTGGCTGACTTTCCAAGTCGCTAACGTTGGACCGATGTTCGGGCAGTGCGGGCACTTCCTGGGATACGCGCCGCGCAAGATCCCGTATGCGATCGACCGCTACCGTAACGAAACCCTGCGACTGTACAGCGTGATGGATCGACGGCTACAGGCGGCGGAGTATCTGGCGGGGCATTACTCCATCGCGGACATGGCGACTTGGCCTTGGATTCGCGTGCGCTGGCTGCATCGAATCGAGCTCAGCGACTTTCCCAACGTGCAGCGCTGGTACGAGGCGATCGCGGCGCGAGCCGCCGTGCAGCGCGCCATGGCCGTCCTCGCGAAACGTGAAAAGATCGGCAACCCCGATGCCAAGGCCCGCGAGGCCTTGTTCGGTCGCAGTCAATTGACCCAAAAGCAATTGGCCCAAAAGCGCTCTGCAGTGGCGAGGCCGGCAGGTCGCAGGGCGGACAAGGCGAAGGGCTAGGGACGGCAAGGACTCGCGCCGGGTGAATTCAGCGGTATAGTCGGGGAGTTTGGGGGCCACGGTGGTTTGCACCAGGAGGGCAGAGGCATGAAGTTCATCGAAAACAAGCGAAGCCGTGAGGTCGAGGCTTGGCTGAAGAAGGAAATCGTCGAGCAGAAGCGTCGATATCGCAAGATTGTCGCGGAGCAAGAGGCGCTGACGCCCAAGCGTGACAAGTGGATCGCCGAGTTTCTGCAGCGCATCCAGACCCGCGGTGTTCACACGCACTTTGACCAGATGCGTAAGGTTCGGCCGGAAGAAATTCCCGTCAAGCCGAAGCGCAAGTTCAAGGTCGTATTCTAAGCGAGGACACACACATGGCACGCCCACATATCGAACCGTTTGTTGACCGCGACGTACCCTTCAAGAAGATGACCCTGCCCGGGTTCCCGAAGGGCATGCAATACAAGATGTTGTCGATCGACACCGACAACGGCGCTTCATCCATGACCGTGTTGTTCGAGCCGGGCTACAAGCAGCCGCCGGGCATGAGCTACACCGAATACGAACTCTTCATCATGTCGGGTTCGATCACCATCGGCGAGAAAGTGTGGGGACCAGGAAGTTACGTGTTCGTCCCCGCCGGCGTTGCGATCGAGGCCCTGAGTTCACCGCGTGGCGCGACGGGGCTCATTTTCTACAACTACGGCGAACCGTCCTTCGTCGAGTCCGACAGTGACCATCCGCAGGCTGAACGTAACCGCTATGCCGCGGTCAATGCGTACGACAACCTGCACTGGACCTCCACCAACTTCTTCCCGGCCACTGCGCCGGGTTGCATGGTGAAGATCCTGCGCTTCGATCCGCGCACCCACGGCTTCACGTTCATGTACTGCATGACGCCTAACTTCTGGCAGGACAACATTTCGTATCACGACTGCTGCGAGGAGGCGTACCACATTTGGGGTACCTCGTGGATGATGCAGTTCGGCGATCTGCCCACCGGCGGCTACTTCTGGCGTCCGCCCTACATCAATCACGGTGCCTTCGCCTCGAAGCTCGGCATCCTCGCGATCGGCCGCACGGACACGCTGCTCTACAACCACTTCCACTTCAATCCTTGGACGAACATCGAAGAGAACCAGCAGCGTGCCGCCAGCCGTATGCTGCACCGCAATCCGGAGATGTATAAGTGGATCAACACCCACGGGCATAACCACCCGATCGACTTTGAGTTCGATCACGGTCATGCGCATGGCGATCGCCCGCACCATCATGGTGATGGCATGGTCGAACACAAGCACAAGAAGAAGCGCCGTCGGCGCTGAGCGCATCGCAGTCGCGGAGCGACAACAAAAAAGGGCCGCTTCATGCGGCCCATTTTTTCGCGGCATTAACGCCTCGCGGGTCCGACTTGGCGGTTAGCGGACAGCGCCAAAGATGTACCAGCTCGCGCCGTTGCCGTGCTCGGGTGCGGGTCTCTCACCCCGAGCTGATTCGGCGAACTCCCTCTCGCTGACCGTGCCCCAGTTGGGGATACGCCGTGCGAAGTACCCGTCAGCAGAGAAGCCGGCTTTCGCACACTCAGCCGCGAGATCGAACTTCCGGAAGCTCGCGTAGTGCGGCTCGTTGTTGTAGTGGGCGTCCCAGTCGAGGTAGAAGTTGTAGTACGCGTCGACGGCGTTGGCCGGCGGTAGTTCCATGTGCACCATGATGCCGCCGGGCCGCAGTACCCGATAGGCCTCGCGCAGCACCTTGCGATTCGTGGTCGGCGACTGCTCATGCAGGAAGAAGCTCGATACCACGAGATCAAAACTACCATCCGGGTAGTCGAGATCGCGGGCGTCTTGCTGCGAGTAGTGCACCGTGTAGCCGAGCGAGCGTGCCCGGGCATGGGCGTAGCGCAGCAGCGGTGCGGAGACATCAACTCCGTGCCCAACCAGCTTCGGGTACACATCGAGGTAGGGCAGCAGCTGGTTGCCGGCCGAACAGCCGATGTCGAGCAGTTGCCGCGGTTTGAACTCGGGTCGGCTGTCGCGCAGGAACTGGGCGATCGAGCGCGCTACGCCGCCGCCGTTATGGCGCATTTTCAGACCGGCTGAAAACACTGCCGTGCCATGCCAATACATCGCCGCCGTGCTGACATCTCCGGGGCTGTATTCCGTGTGGAAGCACCCTGGCATGAGGTGGATGTCCATTGCCGTCACATCGCGCGGGATCGGCAGAGTCGGATTCAGACGCAGCGATCCCCGACCGCGCCGCCGTGCTACGGCCGAGGCCTCCGCGGTAATCGCCGCGGCATGTCGCTCCACCTGTGGCTGCACCGACCACCAGGTCTGCTGCTGGGCCGCGTAGCGCAACGCGCTCCATGCCTTGAAAAAGTTGTCCTCGCGCATCACCCGCCGAATGTCCGTGGCGTGCTGCGGTGCGCGCCCGTGCTGCTGCTGAAATTTCGATTCGACCGAGTCGTGGTAGTGGCGTCGCATCTGTTGGGCGAGATCGACCATGACTCGCTTGCGCAGGGTCGAGACAAACCGTTGCCGAGCCAGCTCATCGTGCGTCGGGCGCGCGAGCGCATCGATGCGGGGGGAACGGGGCGTTGCCCGGGGAGTGTCGCGGCGGCGTTCGGATCGGCTCATGGTGACGCGGATGATATCGCGGTCGGACGTGCGGTCGTACCGCACAGTCGCTATCCTTACACACCGCCATGGGGCGAGCCACATCGAGTTGAGAGCCGAGTATGACCGTCGAGCACACCATCCGTACCAGCGACAGCCTGCGCACCGTCCGTTACGAGATTCGCGGCAAATTGGCTCGACGTGCCTTGGAGCTCGCACGCAAGGGGTACGAGATCATCTCGCTCAACATCGGCAATCCGGCGTTGTTCGGGTTTCGCACTCCGGAAACCATGCGCCTCGCGATGATCGAAAACTTTCCCGACAGCGAGGGGTATTGCCACCAGAAGGGTATTTTCCCGGCCCGTGAGGCCGTGGTGATGCAGCAGCAGGCGAGGGGCGTCAGCGGAGTCAGTGCCGAGGAGGTGTTCATCGGCAATGGGGTCAGTGAGCTCATTGATCTGACGTTGCGTGCCTTGCTGAACGAGGGTGATGAGGTCTTGGTGCCAAGTCCCGACTACCCCTTGTGGTCGGCAGCCGTGAACCTCAACCGCGGGCGGGCCGTGCACTACGCCTGTCGCCCGGAAAATGGTTTCGTGCCAGACCCTGCGGAGATCGAGGCTCGGGTCACGCCGTGCACCCGCGCCATCGTCATCGTCAACCCGAACAACCCGACCGGCGCGGTGTATCCGCGGGGGGTCGTCGAGGGCATCGTGCGCCTCGCCGAACGGCGCGGTCTCATGCTGCTCTGCGATGAGATCTACGATCAGATCACCTATGACGGGGCCGAATTCGTCCCTGTGGCGCCGCTCGTTCGCGACACGGTCTGTGTGACCATGTCTGGCCTCTCCAAGGTCTACCGCGCGTGCGGCTACCGCGTGGGCTGGGCGGTTGTTTCTGGAAAGCTCAAGGCTGCCGGGGAGTTTCTGGCAGGCTTGGAGCTCCTGGCCTCGTTGCGGCTGTGCAGCAACGTACCGGGGCAATGGGCAGTGCAGACGGCCCTCGGCGGGTACCAGAGCATTCGTGAACTGACTCGGCCGGGCGGCCGCCTTTACGAATCGCGACGGACCATTATTGAGTCGGTCGCAGAGAATCCGTCATTGACCGTGTCGAACCCGCAAGGAGCGCTCTATGCGTTCGTCGGGGTGAACCAGTCGGTGCCTCAGTTCGACGATCAGGCCTTCGCGCTCGATCTGCTGGAGCGCAAGCATGTGCTGGTCGCTCCTGGGGTCAGCTTCAATGTGCCTTACCGAAATCACTTTCGGATCACCAATCTCCCCGACGCCGAGACCCTGCGCACGGTCTTTACCCGCATGGGTGAGCTGCTCGAAGAGTACCGTAAGAAAGATTCTTAAGATATTGATAAATAACAGCTAGTAGCTACCCTCGAGAGACAGCTCACGGCTGCCATCCGGCGCACTGGGCCCGAGCGGATCCAGTAGCTGACGGGCACTGGAGGTGCGCGGCTGAACTTGAGCATCGAGTCGGTAGCGGGCGTCGACGGGTTGCCAGCGCAAGTTGCCCTGGAGGCGCAGCGGCCCACCCAGATCGCGCACCTGCGCGACGATGTCTTGAGACACGCTCTGCAGCGCGACCGCGAGGTCGGCGTCTGCCGCTCCCGAGCCCTTCGGTTCGGCGCCAAATGTGACCTCATAGTCGCCAAGCGGTATCGGCCCGGCGGCTGTAGCGCCCGCCGAATAAACGAGCTCGGTCACTCGCGCGGAGCCCTCGAGGTGCGAGGGTAGCCAGGCGCCCCTTTCCGCGCGGCGCAACGAAAGCCCGAGGTCTGAGGTCTGTACGCGACCTGCGCGGGGCAAGCTCAATTGGCTGAGTATCGCGGTCGGCAGGGACTCGCGCAGCGTCGCAAAGGCGACATCGGCCGTCAGATCGCGCAAGTCGATGTGCCGAGCGCCGCGCAAGACGACTTTCGCCGCGACCGCTGAATCCGCGCGTGTCCAACGCACTTCGAGCTCGGGACGTAGCCCGCGCGGGGAGGGGGTGCGGACGGTCCAGTGGATCTCGCCAAAGTTCGCGTTCTGGAGCCGCAGATTCGCGCAGCGCCCATCCCACACTCGCCCATGCCACGTTTCGCACTGGACCCCGTTCGGTAGTAGCGGGCCGAGTGCCCGTGCCGGCAACCAAACGAGGCAACCCATCAGCAGCCCGGCGAAGAGCGTGCCGAGCAGGCGCCGCAGCGTCATGGTCCCCGCAGCAGCAACGTGCCCGAGACCGCCCCCGGACTCGCCGCAGCCGTGAGGTCCGCCGACTCGATGCCCACACCCTCGGCGGACATGTGTACGAGTAGTGCGACTGTGCTCGCGAAGTCGGCGGCGTCAAGCTGCAGTAGCACGGTGCGCGGAGTTTGCTCCGTCACGCGAAAAGCGGTCGCAGACAAGCCGGCCGCATTGCGCGCAGCGTCGAGTCGTTGTTGCAGAGAGACATCGATGGGAACGCCTGCAAGGCCGCTCGCCTGCCACTGCGGCTGATGGGCGCTCCATTGCTGCAGCACCCTACGTTTCTCGGCGATGCGGCTCTGGGCGACCCAGCTGCGCTCGGTGACGTGAAACAACAGCGCGAGCAGCGGGATCAGCGTCACCGCAGCGGCGCCGAGGGCGAGGGTACGACGGTCGCGAACGGATAACTGCGCGTAGCTGCCCGCGAGACGCTCACGCAAAGCGATCAAGGACGCGGGCCAGGTCAGGGTCATGTGCGCTGCGCTCCGCGAGGCGCTGGCCAGCGCAAGGTCGCTTCGACACCGCTGTCGGTGCTCTGGATTTCGATCGGCTGCAGCGGCACACCCGCGCCGCGCAGGGCGTCGGCAAACGCCTCGGCCACCTCAGCCGCACCCGTGCGAATCACGACGACCGTGCTGTCCGACTGCTGCTGCAAACGCTGCAGCCGCACGTCAGCCACCTGTCCGCGTGCGAGCGCCAACCACTCGAGTTCGCGCAAGGCCCGCCGGTCGACGGCATCTCCCGCCCGCAGGCGTTGCAGTTGGCGGCGCAGCATGGCTGCTGCGGCATCAGCCGAGGCGACGCCCGGTGACACCATCGACGCTTGGCTCTGCAGCTGTGCATCGAGCTCGCGATCGAGTTGTTGCAGGCGCGCCCACTCCAGTTCGCGTGTCCCGAGATGCGCGACGATGAGTAGTGCTCCGAGCGCTGCGGCCCAGCGCCAACGCAGCCACGTGACGTTAATGGTCGCTCGCGGCGCGTATTCGGCCTGCAGCAAGTTCAGGGGCCGGCCAATCGACCAGTGGGTCGCGAGCCACGGCAGCGGCCCGGCTTGCAAGGCGTGCACTTGCAGCGGCGCACCGAGCCGACGGAGCAACTCGATGAGCTCGGCATATCGTTCGAGATCGGTTGGAGTCGCATAGAGCCAAATACCAAGAGATGTTGCCCCCGCGGTGGCAAGGCGCGTCCGCAGCGACTCCTCGAGCATCGCGATGGGTGAGTAGTCGGTGGCTCCTTCAGGCGGAACGATGCGCGCCTCGTCGCCATCGATCCACACCAACACATCACCGGGCTTTGGCGCGATGCACGCCGCATCGGCGTGCAGCGCCCGTGGGGCGATACCCACCGTGGCAAAGCGATCGAGCCAGTACTGTAGCCTGCGACGGGCGATGACGCCGACGGTCTGTTCCTCGCCCACGCGATCGCCGAGCGCAAAATGCTGCGCCTCCAGATCGTCGATCAGTTGATCCTCGAGCGCGTAGGCGATGCCTTGGCGTAGTTTCGAAGCCGCCATAGGCGGCAGGCGCACCGCCGTGAGCAGCACATCGCCGCCTGGAATGAGACCAATGACCCTACGCCCGTTTGCGGCCGCTTGAACGGCTTCTCGGCCCTCCGCAAGGGACTGCGCGACGACGCATGCGTCGACATCCAGCACCACGCTATCGAAGCGATCCTCAGCGTGGGACGACGGGCGTAACAGCAGCGTTTCAGTCATGGCTCTGTGGCTTACTCGGAGAATTGCCGTTGCATCACACGCAGTCGCGGTTCACCCGGCGTGCTGCTCTCGTGGCGCATCAGACTGTACAAGGAGAACTGCGCCGTGCCAACGCTTGCCAAGGTCCGCACGCGAAAGTACATCGATCGTTCGCCGAGACCGATGCTGCGTTCGAGTCGCTCAAAGGCCTGCGGGTTACCGAGGCTGTTGCGGAACGCCTCTCGCCCCGGGAAACAGCTGCGCTGCCGGTTACGTTCCAGGCCCTGCGGATCGCGGCTCCATTGGCGTTCGCCTGTTAATGCATCGAGCAACACGCCGCTCGCCGAACACAGATTGATGGACGCATCGCGGGGCAGGGCGGTGAGGTGCGGTGCGAGCCTGGCGTAACGCTCATCATCCATGCCCTCGAGCAACAGCAACTCGCTGATTGAGGTCACCGGACGATTCGGCGGTCGGTAGGGTACGGGC
>JBJTBK010000057.1:0-4470 GCA_046091245.1 Nevskiaceae bacterium
CGGCGAGCCGTTACCCGCCGGCAGCTACGAGCTGCGCTTTTTGCGCGATGACTCGCAAACCGTGGAGGCCAGCGCATGGTTCGACATCCGGTAATCCAGCCATGAAGACGCTGCGCGTACGCTGGTGGATCTACGCGTACCTGTTCGCGTTCGCCGCAATGGCCTACGTGCAGCGCACCACCATCTCGGTCGCCGCTCCCGAACTCACCGCGACGCTGCAGTACACGACGCAGCAAATCGGCTGGTTATTCTTTGCTTTCACCACAGCCTATGCGCTCAGCCAATTGCCGGGTGGCGCGCTCGGTCAAAGACTCGGGCCACGCGTGATGTTCACGATCGTCGGCATCATTGGAGTGATCGCAACGCTCGGCACTGCCCTTGCGCCCTATGTATTAGGCGGTGCCGCCCTGCTGACGGTGCTGATCATTGCGCAATCACTGCTCGGCGCAGGCCAAGGGCCCGTGTTTCCGGTGCTAGCCGTGGTGATCGAACGCTGGTTTCCCTCGCGCCAATTCGCCATGACCAATGGCGTGGTGAGCTCAGGCATGTTACTCGGCGGCGCTCTGACGCCACCGCTGCTGGTCACCCTCACCGCCACACTCGGCTGGCAGCAGGCGGTGTTGGTGACGGCGATTCCTGCGGTCGCGTTGACTCTCGGCTGGTGGCACTACGGGCGCGATCGCCCAGAGCAGCATGCCGGCGTGACGGCCGAAGAACTCGCCGAGCTCGATAGCCCACCGCCCGCACCGCCGCTCACCTTCGCGCGTATGGGCGCGGTGCTACGCAACCGAAACATCGTCCTGCTCGCCGCCTCGTACCTGTGCATGAACTTCGTGTTTTACATGATCAGCTTCTGGTCTTTCATGTACCTCGTGCAGGAGCGCAAGCTGAGCGGCCTCGAAAGCGGCTTGACGGCAATGGTGCCGTGGATTGGCGCCGCCATCGGCGCGGCCATCGGCGGCGTGCTCGCCGATCGCTTGGCGATGCGCCTGGGTGCCACGCGTGGCTATCGACTCTTACCGCTGTTGAGCCTGCCGGCCGGAACGCTGCTGCTGCTCGCGATTCCCCTGCTTGATAGCGTCGTGCTCGCCGTGGCGGCACTCGCGCTCGCATTCTTCGCCATGGAACTCAACGAAGGGCCGTACTGGGCCGCCACCATGAAACTCGCGCGCGCTGACACCGGTGCCGCCACCGGTGTCCTCAACACCGGCGGTAACGTCGGCGGCATGATCTGCCAACCGCTTATGGCCGCACTGGTGGCCGACGGACATTGGAACGATGCGTGGATCGCGGGCGCCGTGTTTGCCGCCGTCGCCGCGGCGCTCTGGACCGTGGTGCGTTGCGAGTCATGACCGAGGGCAAGTTGGCGGCACGACGGGGTCGTGAACTGCGCCGTGCGGCGCGCTCGCAGGGCGATCTCGTCAAACTCAGCGCCATCCATCGACGGATTCCCGCGGTCGAACTGCTGCACTCGGAAGCGGTGGAAATCATCGAGCACAACGCCGAGACGATTCTCGAGGAGATCGGCATAGAGTTTCGGCGCGACCCGCCCTCGCTGCAGCTGTGGCGCGAGGCCGGTGCCGATGTGCAGGGAGAACGGGTCAGGCTGCCGCGTGGCTTGTGTCGATCACTGCTACGCAGCGCACCGTCGGTGTTCAAGGTTCACGCCCGTAACCCGGCACGCACCGTGCAGTTCGGCGGCGACGTCACAATCTTCTCGCCCGTCGGCGGACCGCCCTTCGTGACCGATCTCGACCGCGGGCGTCGTTACGCCACGCTCGAGGATCTCGTCAATTTCATCAAGCTCGCACAGATGGCCCCGGCCATCCATTTTTCGGGCGGCAGTGCCTGCGAGCCGATGGACATCCCAGCGGGAAAGCGCCACCTCGACGTGCAGTACGCCTACTTCCGCCACAGCGATCAGGCCTGCGAGGGCACACCGGAAACGCCAGGCCATGCCGCCGATGCGGTGCGCATGGCAGAGCTGGTGTTCGGCCGCGATTTCGTCGACGCCAACGCGGTGCTGCTCGGCACCATCAATTCCAATTCGCCGCTGACTTTCGATGGCCGCATGCTAGGCGCCTTGCGCGAGTTCGCGGCGCACAACCAGGGCACGATCGTCGTACCCGCCGTGCTCGCGGGCGCCATGGGTCCGGTCACGCCCGCGGGGTGTATGACAGAGATTTTGGCCGAGACGCTCGCTGGGATGGCGCTGACTCAACTCGTGCGGCCGGGCGCACCGGTGATCATGGGTTCGTTCGTCGGCGCCGTCTCCATGCGCTCAGGATCGCCCACCTTCGGCACGCCCGAGGCCACGCAAATGATTTTTGCTACGGCGCAGCTCGCACGACGCCTCGGGGTGCCCTGTCGCAGCGGCGGAGGTTTGTGCTCCTCAAACATAGCGGCTGCGCAGGCCGGTTACGAGAGCGCCAAGACGCTGCTGCCGACGGTGCTTGCCGGCGTACACCTCGTCACTCACGCGGCGGGTTGGCTGGAAGCCGGTCTGGTCGCGAGTTACGAGAAGTTCGTCATGGACGCCGACCAACTGGCGATGCTGCACAGCCTCGCAGGAGGCATGGATGTGAGTGAGCGCGGTCAGGCCATGGATGCCATCCGCGAAGTCGGCCCCGGCAGCCATTTTCTCGGCTGCGCGCACACCCTCGCGAACTTCGAGAGCGCCTTTTACCAGTCGACCATCGCCGACTACTCTTCGTACGAGCAATGGTCGATGGAGGGCAGTCTGAGCGCCGAGCAGCGCGCGAATCGCGTCTGGAAGAAAATGCTCGCCGAGTACGTCGATCCGGGTTTGGATCCCGCGATCGACGAGGCGCTGCAAGCGTTCATGACCCAGCGTCGAGCGCAACTGAGCGACGCCGTCGAGGAAGACTGAGAGAGAAGACGGGCACGCTTCTCACCTAAGTTCCACACAGGCCTATACTTCACACACGCCCATATCCCACACAGGTCTGCACTGCGGAGACACCTGAATGTCGATCCGTTCACTGGGTTCAGCAGAATGGCTGGTCATCTCGCGCTTCGCGTTGATGGGCATCGAGATGCTGCTCGTCAAAGCCCATCTGGTGCGGGGCCATTACGAGTGGCGCGACACCCTCGCCTCCATCGGCATGCGTGCCGGCAACTATCTCAGCAACGTGCTGCTCGCCGGCGCCGTGGTCGCGGTGTTCGCCGTTCTTTACGAGCACCGCCTGTTCGAGATTTCCTCGGCCTCCCCATGGGCTTGGGCGGCGCTCGTGCTGCTCGATGACTTCGCCTACTACTGGTTTCATCGCGCGAGCCACGAGTGTCGCTTCTGGTGGGCGGCGCACGTCAATCACCACTGCTCGCAGCACTACAACCTCTCCACTGCGATCCGCCAGCCTTGGACGGGTGTGTTGGTTGGCACGTGGGCACCGTGGTTTCCGTTGGTGCTGCTCGGCTTTCCGCCAGAGATGATCTTCGTGCAAAGCGGCTTCAGTCTGCTGTATCAATTCTGGTTGCACACCGAATCGATTCGTCGGATGCCGCGCTGGTTCGAGTATCTGTTCAACACGCCTTCGCACCACCGAGTGCACCATGCCTCCAACCCGGGCTATGTTGATCGCAACTACGGCGGCACACTCATGGTCTGGGATCGCCTGTTCGGCACGTTTGCGGTCGAGCGGGACGAAGAGCCCTGTCGATACGGCCTGATCAAAAATATCGATACCTTCAATCCACTCAAGATCGCCTTCCACGAATGGGCGGCGATGATTCGCGACGTCAGATCGGCACGCAGCCTGCGTGAGGCTGTGCGCTACATGTTCGGCCCGCCGGGCTGGCAGCCGGATGGTCGAGGCCCCACAGCCGACAACCTGCGCGCCGCGTGGCTTGCCACACAGGCACGACCCGGTACGCCGACCTGACGACCCCGACTGCAGCAAAACCCGGCACGATGCAGGCTTTCGACCGTGTACTCGCCGAGGCAACGCGCGCGCTCTCAGGCGATGCCGCTCTGAAGGTTGTATTTAGCCCCTCCGGGCCGCGTCTCGAAGGTGATCGACTGTTGCTGCCCGCGCCACCGGCGGACCCTTCGGCCGCACAGCGCACGCTGCTGCGTGGGCACGCTGACCGGCTGGCGCTGCGACGTGCGTATCACGACCCCACCGTGCACGCGCAGTATCGTCCGTCGGGCTATCGGGCGCGGTCGGTGTTCGATGCACTCGAAGAGGCGCGGTGCCTCTCGCTCGGTGCCCGCGACCTCGCGGGCGTTGCGAATAACATTGCTGCGGTGCAACACGAGGAGTTGCAGCGCAGTGGCGTGCTGCGCGGACCCGGCGACAACACTGAAGCCATGACGCAGGCGCTCGCCCTACTGGCCCGCGAACAGCTCGCACAGCTGCCGGTGCCGGAGGAAGCCCAACCGCTCGTGGCACGTTGGCGGCCGTTCTTCGACAAGCGACTGAAGACGGGTCTTGCTGCGCTCGCTGACGC
>JBJTBK010000058.1:0-6735 GCA_046091245.1 Nevskiaceae bacterium
CCAAAGCGCTCACGATCGGCGGTCGTCACGTCGCCTTCGGGCTTGTGGCCGGACCGCCCTTCGTGCACGACTGCGAACGCGGCCGGCGTGCCGGCAACTACACCGACTACTGCGACTTCATTCGCCTGGCACACTACTTCAATGCGATCCATCTGATTGGCAATCAGGTGTGTGCACCGGTGGAACTGCCGGCTACCTCGCGTCACCTCGACGCGTATCGCGCCAACCTTGTGTACTCGGATCTCGCGTACCACTGCACCGCGATCGGCGCGGGCCGCGTACGCGATGGCATCGAGATGATGGCGATTGCGCGAGGTCTTACCGCCGAGCAGATGGCGGCGAGCCCGGGTGTGCTCACCATCATTTCGGTCAACAGTCCGCGTCGGTTCGATGAAGCCATGGCCGAAGGGTTGATGACCATGGCGAAGTTCGGACAGCCCGTGGTGGTGACGCCGTTCACGTTGATGGGTGCGATGGCGCCGGTCTCGCTCGCCGGGGCGCTGGCGCAGCAGAACGCGGAGGTGCTCTTTGGCGTTGCGCTCGCCCAGGCCGTGCGCCCGGGAACCCCGGTGATGTATGGCGCCTTCACCTCGAACGTCGACTTGCGCTCAGGGGCACCGGCCTTTGGTACGCCTGAGAACGCCAAGGCGAATATCGCCAGCGGGCAGCTCGCACGGCGATACAAGCTGCCGTACCGAACCTCCAATGCGAGTGCCTCGAATGCGGCGGATGCGCAGGGAGCCTACGAGACTCAGATGTCGCTCTGGGGCGCGATGCTGGGGCACGGCAATCTCATCTACCACGCCGCGGGCTGGCAGGAAGGCGGGCTTGTGGCCTCGTTCGAGAAGTTGGTGCTCGATGTGGAAATGTTGCAGATGATGATCGAGTTCCTGCAGCCCATCGTGGTCAACGAGGCGGAACTGGCGCTCGATGCCCAGCGCGAGGTGTCGCCGGGCGGACATTTCTTTGGTGCGGCGCACACGATGCAGCGCTATCAGAGCGCATTTTATCACCCGCTCGTATCCAGTTGGCAGAGTTACGAAAACTGGCAGGCGAGTGGGGCGCGCGATGCCACCCAACGAGCCAGTTCCGTCTGGCGCCGAGCCCTTGCCGAGTACGAGCAGCCTGCGATGGATCCTGCTGTGCTCGAAGCGCTCGATGCTTACGTGGCACGGCGCCGCGAGCAGATCGGCGCCGGAGAGCCCTAGCGCGAAGTCATGCGCGATCCTTCTGGATCGAACAGCGGGCGTGTTTGCAGCCGGGCGCTGCGCCTCTCGCCCAAGATTTCGATACTCCAACCCTCGGTCTCGTCCGCGATCTCTCGCGGTACGTAACCCAGTGCGACCGATACCTCTGAGGCGTGTGCATAGCCGCCCGAAGTGACCCAGCCACAGACTTTGCCGTCTCGCCAGATGGGCTCATCGCCAATCACATCGGCACTGAGCGCATCGACGATGAAGCAGCGCAGGCGCAGTCGGCCGCCGGTCTCGCGCTCGCGCCGGGCTGCGGCTTTGCCGATAAAATCAGCCGTCTTGTCGAGTGCGACGAAGCGCTCGAGCCCCGCCTCCAGGGGCCCGTAGATCGGTCGGTACTCTCGCGCCCAGGAGCCGTAGCCTTTCTCAAGCCGCAGGGCGTTCAGTGCGCGTGAGCCGAAGAGGCGAATCCCATGCTCGGCCCCGGCCTTCATGAGCGCTTCAAAGATATGTAGTTGATAGGCGGGTGAACACCAGATCTCGTAGCCGAGATCGCCGGTGTAGCTCACGCGACCGACGAGCGCTGAGGTCATGCCGAGGGGAATGCGGCGGATATCCATGAAGCGAAATGCCCCGGCCGACAGATCAGCCGTCGTCACCGCGGCCAGCACGTCACGCGAGCGCGGTCCGGCAATGGCCAATCCGCAGAGCTCGCTGCCATGCGCCGTGACGCTCACCGAACCGTCCTCAGGCCGGTGCTGCTCGAAGCCGCGCATGTGGTACTCCTCGGCAAGGCCTGAGCCCACAATGAAAAAGCCCTCGGCACCGAGGTTCGCGAGTGTGAAATCCCCGATCAGTTTGCCGTCTTCCTTGAGCATCGGCGCGAGCGTCATTCGCCCGGCGGCGGGCATACGGCAGGTCAGCATTCGATCGAGCCACTCGGCAGCGCCTGAGCCACGCACCGAGTACTTGGCGAAATTCGTCGACTCCATCAGGCCGACCCCCGCGCGCACCGCGCGGGCTTCGGCGCCCACCGTGTCGAAGTCACTTGAGCGATACCAGCTGAAGGTGTCGCGCACGCCCTCTGGGGCATACCACAGAGGCACCTCGAGTCCGGCCGCGGCACCGAACTGTGCGCCTCTCGCGGCAAGCGACGAATAGATCGGTGAGGTCTTCAAGGGGCGGCCGGCGGGCAGCTCCTCGTTCGGGAAACGGATGGAGAAGCGCCGTGCGTAGTTCTCGCGCACCTTGGCGTTGGTGTAGGCCTTGCTTGCCCACTCGCCGAAGCGCGAGACATCCATCGCCCAGACATCCATGCCGGGATCACCGTTGATCATCCACTGCGCGAGTGCGAGCCCAACGCCGCCGCCTTGGCTGAATCCCGCCATAACGCCGCAGGCACACCAGTAACCCTCGAGCCCGCGCACCGGGCCGATCAGCGGATTGCCATCGGGTGCGAACGTGAACGGCCCGTTAACGATCTGCTTGATGCCCGCGTTCTGGAAGGCAGGGAAGTGCTTGAAGCCCACCTCGAGTGAAGGCGCGATGCGGTCGATGTCGGGTGCCAGCAGCTCATGCCCGAACGTCCAGGGGGTCTCGTGCTCGGACCAAGGCTTGCAAGCCTTCTCATAAGTGCCCATCAGCATGCCGCCGCGTTCCTGGCGCAGGTACAACTCGCCGTCGAAGTCGATCGCGTGCAGCACTTCCTTGCCGGTGCTGCGGTTGATCGCAGCTACTTCCGGCATGTCCTCCGTGATCAGGTACATATGCTCCATGGCGAGCACCGGGTGTTCGCGTCCGACCATGCGGCCGATCTCGCGGGCCCAGAGACCTCCCGCGTTGACCACATGAGGCGTGCGGATCTCCCCTTTGTTGGTGACCACGCGCCAGGTGCGATCAGGCAACTGGATCAACTCCTCGACCTTGGTGAATCGTTCGATATCGGCGCCGAGCTTGCGCGCTGCCTTGGCATAGGCGCGGGTGGTGCCCGAGGGGTCGAGATGGCCGTCAACCACCGTCTCCAGCGCCCCAACGAAACATGAAGGGTCGAGCAAGGGCATCAGTTCGTGCGCTCGCTCAGGGGTGATGATCTTGGCTTCGATGCCCAGATAGCGACCCTTGGCGACCACGCTTTTGAGCCAATCAAAGCGAGCCTCAGTGGCCGCGAGTAGCACGCCCCCGGTCAGGTGCAGGCTCGTGGGTTCGCCCGAGAGCGCCTCGATTTCCTTGTAAAGATCGATCGTGTACTTCTGCAACTTGGCGACGTTGGGATCGCCGTTGATGGTGTGCATCCCGCCGGCGGCGTGCCAGGTGGATCCCGAGGTCAGCTCATCGCGTTCGAGCAACACCACGTCGGTCCAGCCGAACTTGGCGAGGTGGAAAAGAACGGAGCAGCCGACCACTCCGCCGCCGATGACAACCGCCTGAGCATGGGTACGCATGGCAGACGATGGTGGTCGTCGCTCAGGCCCCAGTGTTGTATAAACCCGACCTAGTCGTGCGCGACTCCGACATCTGCCGATGGCCCATACCGTTACCCTCACCAAGACCTCTCGACACGAACCCATCCGCATGGCGTTCGTGCTTGTCCCCCAATTTCCCATGCTGGCTTTTGCATCGGCTATTGAGCCGTTGCGTGCGACCAATCGCCTCGCCGAGGCGACGCTTTTCGAGTGGACGATCGTGACGGTGGATGGCCGGCCGGTTTGCGCGAGTAACGGCATCGAGATCGCTGCGCATTCATCGCTCGCGGATCTCTCGCGAGCTGACATGGTGATTGTCTGCGCAGGTCTTGAGCCGCGGCAGTTCGGTCGCAAGCACCCGATTCACGATCAGCTGCGCCGGATCGCCCGCCATGGCGCCAAGGTCGGTGCCATCAGTTCAGGGGCCTTCATCCTCGCCGATGCGGGCCTACTGACCGACCGGCGCGCCACCGTGCACTGGGAATACGCCGAGCTGTTTCGTGCCCGCTACCCGCAGGTGCGCTTGACGCGGGCGCTGTATGTGGTCGATCGAGACGTGTTCACGTGTTCTGGCGGCACTGCGGCGCTCGATCTGATGTCGCACTTCATCGGCGAGCAGTTTGGGGCGGCGCTCGCGCACACGGTCGCTGAACAGTTCATCCACCCGCGAATACGCGGCACGGATGAGGCGCAGCGCGCCGAGATTCCCGATCGTTATGCCATCGGCAGTGCGCGGCTCGCCAAGGCGATCGAGGTGATGGAGTCCTCGCTCGATGCGCCACTGTCGCTGCGCGAGATTGCGCGGCGAGTCGGGGTGTCGACGCGGCAGATCGAACGCTTGTTCATTGGTGAGTTGCAGATGGCGCCAACGGCGTTTTATCGGCTGCGGCGGCTGGAGCGGGCGCGGGTGTTGCTGCGCGAGACCCTGCAGCCCGTGCGCGATGTGGCGCTCGACAGTGGTTTCGGGTCCACCGCGCACCTGAGTCGTGCCTACAAGCGGACGTTCGGTTGTACCCCGACCGAGGAGCGCGCGCGGCGCATCGGGCGCTTCAAGAACTAGCCGAAAACCAGGATTTCACCGCGCGAAATCGCTACACTCCGCGCCCCCATGCTTGCGACCTCTAACATCTCGATCCAGTTCGGCGCCAAGCCGCTGTTCGAAGGCGTCACCGTCAAATTCACCGATGGCAACCGCTATGGCCTCATCGGCGCGAACGGCTGCGGTAAATCCACCTTGATCAAGATTCTGGGCGGCGATCTCGAAGCGAGTTCGGGCGATGTGATGCTGCAGCCGGGGCTGCGGCTCGGCAAACTGAACCAGAACCAGTTCGGCTACGAGGACCAACGCGTCATCGACGTAGTGATGCAGGGTCACGCCGAGATGTGGGCGGCGATGAGTGAGCGCGATGCGATCTACGCCAACCCCGAGGCGACCGACGAGGACTACATGCGCGCCGCGGAGCTCGAGGTGCGTTTTGCCGAGTACGGCGGCTACGACTCGGAGGCGAGGGCGGCGAGCATCCGCGTCGACGCGGGGCTGGATGAACCGCTGCATCGCGATCTCATGCGCGAGGTGCCTCCCGGGCTCAAGCTGCGTGTGCTGCTCGCGCAGGCCCTGTTCTCGAATCCCGATGTGTTGCTGCTCGATGAACCGACCAACAACCTCGACATCCACTCCATCCAGTGGCTCGAGGGCGTGCTCAACGAGTCGAACTCGACCATGATCATCATCAGCCACGATCGGCACTTCCTCAATCAGGTGTGCACGCACATGGCGGATCTGGATTTTCAGCAACTGAAAATCTACCCGGGCAACTACGACGACTTCATGCTCGCCTCCACGCAGGCCCGTGCGCGTATCGAAGCGTCAAACGCCAAAGCGAAGGAGCGCATCTCCGACCTGCAGGAGTTCGTGCGCCGCTTCTCGGCCAACGCTTCGAAAGCGCGGCAGGCGACCTCGCGCCGCAAGGCAATCGAGAAGATCAAGATCGAAGAAATTCGTCCCTCGTCGCGGCAGAACCCCTACATCCGCTTTGAGCAGGTTAAGAAGCTTTATCGCTCGGCAGTCAATATCGACAAGGTGAGCTTTCGATATCCGGGTACCGAGAACTGGATCCTCAAAAACGTGAGCTTCAACGTTGAGGCGGGTGATCGCGTTGCGGTGATCGGCCCAAACGGTATCGGCAAGACGACACTGATGCAGTGCATTGCCGGAGTGCTGAGGCCGGTGACGGGCAGCATCAACTGGGTCGAGAACGCCGAGCCCGGCTACATGCCGCAGGATCCGCAGGCGGAGTTCGCCGAAAAGGTAGATCTGCTCACCTGGATGTCGCAGTGGACCGGCAAAGCCGACGATGATCTCATCGTGCGCGCCACGCTCGTGCGGTTGCTGTTTTCGGGCGATGAAACCAAGAAATCCGTGAAGGTGCTCTCCGGCGGCGAGAAGGGCCGAATGATGTACGGCAAGCTCATGCTGCAGCGGCCGAACGTGATGCTGATGGATGAGCCCACCAACCACATGGACATGGAGACGATCGAGTCGCTGCAGATCGGACTCGAAAAGTATCCGGGCACGTTGATCTTTGTCTCGCACGATCGCGAGTTCGTCAGCGGCCTCGCCAATCGCGTGTTCGAGATCGAGCCGGGCGGTGGCATCACCGACCATCGCGGCAGTTACGACGAGTTTCTCGCGATACGTAGTGGTCAAAAATAGCGATTAATTTGACGCGCTTCCTAGCCGAGTTCATGCATTTTTGATTTACAATCGGGTCTTGCCCTTGTTGAGGCTTCGATGTGAGCCCAAGCCAGTACCGCCCGCCTTGGCTTCGCAGCCGTCGCCTGCTGCTGGGGTGGGGCTGGCCGATCGTCGCCTCGCTTCTGGTTTTACCGCCGCTCTCCCTCGCCCAACCCGCAGCGCCGACGCTCACCTTCAGCGCCGCGGCTGCCAAGGTCGCTGTCGGCAAAGCGACGACGCTTCGCTGGTCGAGCACTAACACCACGGCCTGCACGGCGAGCGGGGCGTGGTCCACGCCCATCACGGGCAGCAAGGTCAAAAGCGGCACACAGTCGACCGGCAACCT
>JBJTBK010000059.1:0-2259 GCA_046091245.1 Nevskiaceae bacterium
GGGGGGCTGGGCCCGCAGCTCGAAACCCTCCTGCGGGCCGCCCATGAGCTCGACGAGCTCGCGGTGCAGAATCGATACGAACACCTGACCCGGCGTGAGACTGGTGGCCACCTCGGCGCCCTGCGCCTTGAGCTTGACCGCGTCGATGAAGCTCTTGATGACCGGCAAAGCCACATCGGCCTCGAGCAAGGCCATGCGGACCTCGCGCAAGGTCTCAGCGATGTTGTCCTCGCTGATGCGACCCTTGCCCTGCAGGTTTTGGACGGTTTTAGCGAGTCTTTGACTCAGGTTTTCGAACATCGGATGATTATAGCCGTGAGTGATCCTTCGCTCCCGTTGCTATTCACGCTGCTTGGCGTCTGCTTGCTGTGTTCGGCGTTCTTCTCGGGCACCGAGACGGCGCTGATGAGCATCAACCGTTATCAGTTGCGAACCCTGGCCAACAAGGGTCATCGCGGCGCACAACTCGCGGAGAAACTGCTCTCACGGCCCGATCGCCTGATCGGCCTGATCTTGCTCGGCAATAACCTCGCCAACAATCTCGCGGCCACCCTAGTCGCCATCATCGTGTTGCGCACCGCCGGCCAGGAGTGGGTCGCCGTGGGCGCAGGCGTCCTGACGCTCGTGATGCTGATTTTCTGCGAAGTGGGGCCCAAGACCTACGGCGCGTTGAACCCGCGACCGCTCGCCCTGCTCTCCTCTTACGCCTACACGGCCCTGCAGTGGCTGCTGCGGCCGTTCGTCTTCGTGATCAGCTGGATCACCAACGCTGCGCTGCGGCTCGTGGGCCTGAACGTCGATCGCCATACCCAGCAAACCACGCTGTCGCGCGAGGAACTGCGCACCGTCGTCGCCGAATCCGGCGTCATGATCCCGCGCAGCCACCAGCAGATGCTGATGGGCATACTCGATCTTGAGCGCGTGACCGTGAACGACATCATGATTCCGCGCCAGGACATTGCGGGGATCGACCTCGAGGAAGACTGGGAACGCATCCTCGAGCAACTACGTCAAACACCGCATACTCGTCTGCCGGTCTATCGAGGCGACATCGGCCAAATGATCGGGCTCGTGCACATGCGACGCATCGCGCAGGAACTCGCACGCGGCGACTTCGATCGGGAGCGACTGGAGGAAGTCGCCCGCCAGCGTGAACCGTACTACGTGCCCGACAACACACCGCTGACCGTGCAGCTCGCAAACTTCCAACGCGAACGCCGTCGCTTCGGTTTCGTTGTGGATGAATACGGTGATGTGCTCGGACTCGTCACACTCGAAGATATTCTCGAAGAAATCGTCGGCGAGTTTACCAACGATCCGGCCACTGTCTCGCGCCGCGACGTGCATCGTGAAGCCTCAGGCTCGGTTATCGTCAATGCCAGTGCCACGGTTCGCGCGCTGAATCGCACCATGAATTGGTCGCTACCGACCGATGGGCCGAAGACGCTGAACGGCGTGCTGCTCGAGCGACTCGAGACCATGCCGACCGCTGGCACGGCCCTGCAACTTGGCGCGCTGCAAATCGAGATCCTGCAGATGGGCGAGAACACGATCCGGACCGTACGGGTGCGCGAGGCTGCTGAGCGCTGATCCGGCTGACGCGCTAACCCGAAAAGGCGCGCTGCAGCGCAGCCGCCAAGGTCGGCGCACCAAAAACCTTAAGCCCCTCGATGGGACGTCGCGGCGCATTGGCCTCAGCGACAATGGCCTCCCGAAAACCCTGCTTGGCTGCTTCCCGCAAGCGCTCCTCGCCATAGGGCACAGGTCGCAGCTCGCCCGTCAGGCCGATTTCCGCGAACGCAACGAGGGTGGCGGGCAATGCCCGATCGCGCAGGCTGGAGGCCAAGGCCAACAGCACAGGCAGATCGCCCGCTGTCTCACTCAACGACAAGCCGCCGACCACATTGGCGAAGACATCGTGATCCTGCAGCGATAACCCGCCGTGACGGTTCAACGCCGCTAGCAGCATCGCGAGTCGCGTGGTGTCGAATCCTTGCGCCACGCGCCGCGGAGTGCCGAAACGCATCGCGTCGACGAGTCCTTGGATCTCCACCAGCAACGGGCGCCCGCCTGCGCGCATCACCGTCACTACGCTGCCTGCCGCAACTTCGCTTGGGCGCGCGAGAAAAATCGCCGATGGGTTCGCCACTTCCCGCAGTCCGCCTTCAGTCATGGCGAAAAACGCGAGTTCGTTCACAGCACCGAAGCGATTCTTGGTCGCTCGTACAATGCGAAAACGCGAGCCCGCATCACTTTCGA
>JBJTBK010000060.1:0-7857 GCA_046091245.1 Nevskiaceae bacterium
GCTGCCAACGCACTTCGTTGACGAGTGGAGCGAGCGCGAGGTGCCAGATGAAAGGCAGCAGCATCAGTACGTGATGCGCCCTCAAGCGGCCAGCCGACGGCGAGGATTCGTTCACGCGCGCATCCAGCCGCGCAGTTTGCGCTCCAGCACTTCGAGTGGCAGTGCCCCGGTATCGAGAATTTGCGAGTGGAACTCGCGCAAATCAAACGCGGCGCCGCGTTCGCGTTGAGCGGCTTCGCGCAAGGCGCGGATGCGCAGTTCACCCGTTTTGTAGGCGCAGGCCTGGCCAGGCTTAGTGATGTAGCGGTCAATCTCGACTTCGACGTCGTAGCGCGCCATTGAGGTGTTGGCGAGCATGTAGTCGATGGCCTGAGCGCGCGTCCAGCGCAGCGCATGCAGACCCGTGTCAACGACGAGACGCACCGCACGAAGCATAGCCATATCGAGATGACCAAAATATTGGTATGGATCGTTGAACATGCCAAGTTCAGACCCGAGGGATTCGGCGTAAAGGCCCCAGCCCTCGGAATAGGCCGTGTGGCTGCCGAAGCGCAGGTTGTCCGGCAAGCGCGCATCTTCAAGCACCAGCGTGATTTGGTAGTGGTGTCCGGGTATGCCCTCGTGGATGGTCAGTGTTTCGAGGGTGGGGATCGGCCGTGTCTTGAGCATGGCCATGTTGAACCACAGTACACCCTCGGTTTTGCCGTCCGGCGGGCCGGGGCGGTAGTAGCCCGTGCCGCGCTGTCCACCGATGGCCGGCAAGGCGCGAACGGCAAACGGCGCTTTGGGGCGACGCGCGAATAGCGCTGGCATGCCGCGCCAGATCTGGGCTTCGATATCACGGAAGCGGGCGAGCAGATCCTCGGGTCGCGTGTAGTAGAACTGGGGGTCGCGCCGGATGAATTCAAAGAATTCCGCAAGGCTGCCTTTGAAGCCTACCCGGCTGACGACTTGGCGCATGCCCTCGAGATATCTCGCGACCTCCTGTTGGCCCGTACGGTGGAGTTCTTCGGCCGTAACCGCGACCGTGGTGTGGTACTTGAGTTCGTCCGTATACAAGCGTTCGCCGTCTTTGAGCGCCCAACGCCCAGGTGCTTCGAGCGCCTGCGGTAGGTAACGAGTCTTCAAAAACTCGGCGAGGCGGGCATACGCCGGCAGCACCTGCTCATTCACCATCGTCTGGTAGCGGCCCTCGAGCCTCGCGCGCGTGGCGGTATCAAGATCAGCCGGACAGCGTCGCGTGCAAGCGAGCAGCGGCGAGTCGGCGGCGGGCAGGGCGAGAAAAGCCTGCAGCTGAGCCAAAACCTTGGCTGTGGTGACCGCCGGTTGCCGGTAGCCCGCTTCGAGTGCCGCACCCGCGCGTTGGCGCACGGAGTCGAGGTGTCGCGCGAAGCCTTGCAGACGCTCGAGACCGCGCTCGTAATCTTCCGCGGTGTTGAAGGGCGCGCCCGCGCCAGAGACGTAGTCGGGCAGTTCGACATGCAGCCCGCTCATCGAGTCGAGCGGTGCAGCGAGCGCCAACTGGATAAGTCCGCTTTCGTGTCGACGCACGATCTCGCTGGCACTAAATTGCAGCACATCCCGCGCGATTTGTTCCGTTGTGCCGAGCCGATCGCGATCAATGCCCTCCAGCGCCCGAAGATCGGTCCGCGCCTGCGCGAGTTGTTGTGCCAGCGTGCTGTCGGCGAGCGGATCGGCGAATGCCGGTGAACCTGCAGGCACTGTCGCGCGGGGCAAAGGGTCGAGCAGTGCATACGCCGCTTCGCTGTCGGCGATCAAGCGGCGCAGACGGAGGCCGAGGTCGGCGGCCGCGGGCTCACCAAGCGCGGACTCGCCCGAGGCGGCGCCTGGGGCAGCAGGCCACAGCGGCTGACTGGCGAGCGCCAACAAGCCTTGCAGGGTGGTGCGACGTAAGGAATTGAGGCTCATGGGGACTCCACGGGGCGGTCGACGACATTCGTTCCTTCCTGCTCTGTCAATGCGCGGAAGAGGGTGCTCAAACGTCGCGTGACCGGGCCCACTTCACCGTTGCCGATACGACGACCATCGATGCGCGTGACGGCGGCCAGTTCGCCCATCGTACCGGTGCAGAACACTTCATCGGCGCGATAAAACTCCGCCAGCGACAGATCGGTGACCTCATGCGCGATGTCATGCTGGCGACACAGGTCGAGCACCGTCGCTCGCGTGATGCCCTCGGGACAAGCGACGGTACGGGGCGTGCGCAGCACTCCGCCTGCGATGGCGAACAGATGCGTCGCGTTGGTTTCGGCGACGAAGCCGTGCATGTCGAGCATCACCGCATCGTCTGCGCCTGCGGCGTTAGCCTCGATCTTGGCGAGGATCGATTGCAGCAAGTTGTTGTGATGGATTTTTGGATCGAGGCAGTCGGGCGGAAAGCGCCTGACACTACTCGTCACGAGCGTGAGTCCGCCTGTGGAGTAGACCGGTGCCTTGTGCTCGGCGAGTACGATCAGCGTAGGCCCGAATTGGTTCAGGCGTGGGTCCATGCCGGAGGTGACCTTGACGCCGCGGGTTAGCGTCAGGCGGATGTGCACGCCATCGAACATCCTATTCGCTTCGAGCGTGCGACGAATTTCGTGGGTAATGTCATCGTGGCTTGGAATTCGATCGAAGGCGAGCGCCAGGGCCGAGTTTCGCAGCCGATCGAGGTGTTCGGTGAGTCTAAAAATCCGCCCGCGATAGAGGCGCAAGCCCTCCCAAACGGCATCGCCGCCTTGCACGGCAGAGTCGAAGGGAGATACCGCGGCCTCGTCGCGGTGCGTGAGCCGGCCGTTGATGTTGACGATGAGATCGCGATTGCGTTCGTTGAAGGTCTGCAGCACATCGACTCCTGAGGGGGTCAGCTCGGCACGGCGCGCAGCGCATGGGTGCGCAGGTAATCGTACATCGGTCGCACCGTGCGCTCGACCGCTGCAAGCGGCGGGGGCAGTTCGCCGGGAGTGAATTCACTGCGAGCGACCTCACTGCGCAGAAACCCGCTCGAGCGTTCGACTTGCTCGTACCAGTATTTCGCCCAGACGCCATCGGTGGTACGCGGACCTGGCGACCAGCGCAACATGGAGTCCTGAAACGCGATGCCGAGTTGATGACAGAGCGCGCTCAGCACAGCCTGCGGATTCTCGAGCAGATCCGCGGCATCGATGACGGGCGGGACCCGACTCTCGCTCGCCCAAACCCGGTCAAAGATCTCCACTTGCTGCGGTAGGCCGGTATCTTCCGGGCGAATGTGAGTCAGCTTTTGCTCAAGTGAGCGGAGCATGTCGGACGGGTCGCGCAACAGGAAGCCGTGCCGCAGGCCTCTCAGCCACTCGCGCCCCATGTTGGGTAGCAGGTGGTGCGACATATGTTTTTGGTAGAACACGCTCACGCCGGCGGGCAGCGGCTCATGCAAGGTCTGCGCGACGCGCTGCCAGTCGTTGTCCTGGTGGGTCAGCACTTCCTCACGTCCGGGGTGATCGAGGCCCGTTTGCCGTAGGTAATGAGCATAGAACGGTTCGTCGATCACGAGGCTGTCGTCGCGGTTGCCAAAAGAGCGCATCAGCGCGGTGGAGACGTTGCGTGGTCCGGACCACATGGCGATGCGGATGTCAGGCGGAGCGGTCATGGCGGCCTCATGGTACGCGCAGCCACGGCCTTCGGCATAATCGGCTCACCATAGTTGTCCGCAATGCAAAAGGGGAAACACATGTTGCATCGATGGGTATTGCTCAGCGTCGCGTTGCTGGGGTTCGGTGCGCCGGCTGCGCCGGCCAACGAGGCGCCGGCGTTGCGAACCATCACGCACGAGGACCTGTGGTTGATGCGGCGAGTCGGTGCGCCCGTGCCGAGTCCCGATGGGCGCTGGGCGGTGTTCTCCGTACTCGAGCCCTCTTACGACGAAAAGGCACAGGTGTCGGATCTCTTTCTCGTGCCCACCGATGGCAGTGCGCCGCCGCGGCGACTGACCTCGACGGGGGGTGGCGAGAGCGGTGTCGAGTGGAGCCCGGATAGTCAGCGGCTGGTCTTCTCCGCGCGACGCGAGGGGGACGATACGGCGCAGTTGTATCTGCTGGATTTGCGCGGTGGCGAGGCGCGACGCTTGACGAGTCTGGTCAACGGTGCCCGTGCTCCGGAGTTTTCACCCGATGGCCGTCGGCTTGTGTTCTCGAGCAGCGATTACCCGGGTGCGCGCAGCGAGGCGGACAACCGTCGCTTGGCGGCCGAGCGCAAGGCACGTCCGTGGAATGCGCGCATTTATGACGGCTTCCCGATCCGTACTTGGGATCGCTGGATCGATGAGCACAAGGCGCGTTTGCTGGTGCTCGATCTCGACACCTACGGTAGCCCGGCCGGAGAGCCGCGCGAATTGCTGCGTGACACCGTCTTGGCGGCTCTGCCCGGCTTCGCCGGACGTGTCGGTGATTCGGGCGAGACTCTGGAAGCCGTGTGGACGCCGGATGGAAGCGGCCTCGTGTTCGTGGCGAGCACCGATCGCAATACGGCGGCTTATCGATTTACCTCCACGCAGTTGTGGTGGGTGAGCGCCGCCGGCGGAGAGCCGCGTGCACTGACCCGGGCGCCGGACTCCTGGGCACAACCCACATTCACCGCGGATGGTCGCCAACTGCTGGCTACGCTCGAGCGCAGCACGGGCAAGGTCTACGTCAAGACCGAACTCGTCGCCCTTGACTGGCGTTCGCCGGCGACCGTGGCCGCAGGGGCCGAGGCGACACTGCGTGTGCTGCCACTGACGCGAACACTGGATCGATCGGTGACCTCGTTTGCGCCCTCGGCGGATTCACGGCAGGTGTACTTCCTCGCTGAGGAGGCAGGGCACGAGACGTTGTTTGTGGCCCCACTGCGCGGCTCTGGGATCGCGCAGCGCGTGATCGAGATGAAGGAGGGCGTGTACTCCAATCTGGCCATTGCTCAAGGCGCAAAATCTGCGGTGCTGCTCGCGAATTTCGACAGCGCGACGCGGCCGCCGGAGGTGGTGCGGCTCGACCCCGCTCGGGCGACCCACTCGCCATTGACCCGCCTTAATGTTGATCGGGTCCAAGGCCTCGATTTGCCGCCGGTTAAACACTTCTGGTTCACGAGTCGCCAAGGTCGACCCATCCACAACATGCTGGTGTTGCCGCCAGGGTTCGACGCCAACAAGAAATACCCGCTGTTCGTCGTGATTCATGGTGGCCCGCACACCATGTTCCGCGATCAGTGGTTCCTGCGCTGGAACTACCACCTGCTGGCCGCTCCGGGATACGTGGTGCTGCTCACCAACTACAGTGGCTCGACCGGCTTTGGCGAGGCGGCTGCGCAGACCATTCAGGGCGACCCGCTGCGAACGGCGGGCGATGAACTAAACGAGGCGGCCGACGTCGCCATTCGCGAAAACCCGTTCATCGACAGCAGCCGGCAATGCGCGGGCGGGGCGAGCTATGGCGGGCATCTGGCGAACTGGCTGCAAGCCACCACCACCCGGTATCGCTGCTTGGTCAGTCACGCCGGTCTCGTTAATCTCGAATCGCAATGGGGCACGAGCGACACGGTGTATGGCCGAGAGGTCAACAACGGCGGGCCGGTCTGGGAGCAGGGCTCGGTGTGGCGGGAACAAAACCCGATCCGTTACGCCGCGCAGTTCAAGACGCCGACTCTGGTGACGATCGGTGAGCAGGACTTCCGCGTGCCGCTCAACAACTCGCTCGAGTATTGGACGGTGCTGCAGCGACAGCAGGTGCCGAGCCGACTCGTGGTATTTCCGGAGGAGAATCACTGGATCCTCAAGGGCGAGAATAGCCGGCTGTTCTATCGCGAAATCCACGACTGGCTGGGTCGCTGGCTAGACGCCCCGGCGAACAAATAGAGGTCAGGGGCCAGGCGCTCGGCAGGGTTTGTACCGCGGCCCGTATTCATTTATGATTGCGCCCCCGCGCGGCTCCTCGGGCCGGGTGGGGGCGCAGTTGTTTTCAAGCAAAAGCGCCTATGTGCTTGATGATTAAGCCCCCCGAGGGGCTTTTCTTTTTTGGGCCCCTGGCCGTGGCGGGACGCGTCAGTGGGGCCCTCGGGGCCCTTTTTCGTTCCCGGACGGCGCGGGGGGTGTGAGCGAATGGCAACTTCGTCAGCAGTACGAGATCGGTTGATCGGGATGCTCGAACCTTTGATCGAGCAACTGGGCTATGAACTCGTCGACATCGAGTGGGCATCGGCACCCCGATCGGGCGTGCTGCGCATCTACCTTGATCAGCCGGCAAGCCACGGCGGTCATATCGGTATCGAGGACTGCGAGAAGGTGAGTCGCGAGGTGTCGGCGCGTCTCGACGTCGAGGATCCGCTCCCGGGTGCGTACACCCTCGAGGTGTCCTCGCCGGGGTTCGATCGAGTGCTGCGCAAGCCCGCACACTTCGAGCGCTTCGTCGGGCAGCGCGTGTGGGTGGAGTTGCAGGTGCCAAGAGACGGGCGTCGCCGATACACGGGGACGCTCGCCAAGGTGTCGGATCGAGGGGCCGAACTCGAGGTCGACGGACAAACAGTGCAAGTAGCCTTTGCCGAGATTGGCAAGGCGCGACTGGTGGCGTGAAGGGGATACGACGATGAGCAAGGAAATCATGATGGTCGTCGATGCCGTCTCGAACGAGAAGGGTGTCGACAAGGAAGTGATCTTCGAGGCCCTCGAGGCCGCGTTGGCGTCTGCGACTCGAAAGAAACACGGCGAGGAGTGGGATGTGCGCGTGGCGATCAACCGCAAGAGCGGTGACTACGACACCTTCCGTCGCTGGAAAGTCTTTGCCGACGATTCCAAAGAGCTGGAGGTGCCCGACCGTGAGTTGCGCCTTGAAGATGCGCTCGATGTGAATCCGGCGGCTCTCGTCGGCGGGTTTGTCGAAGAGCCGATCGAGTCGGTCACTTTCGGCCGTATCGCCGCGCAGCAGGCCAAGCAGGTCATCGTGCAGAAAGTGCGCGAGGCGGAGCGGTCTCAGGTGGTCGATGCCTACAAGGATCGCGTCGGTCAACTCGTCAGCGGCGTGGTCAAACGGGTTGATCGCAATGGCATTTACGTTGATCTCGGCGGCAATGCCGAAGGTTTCGTGTCGCGTGCCGACATGATCGTGCGTGAACAGGTGAAGCCGCAGGATCGCATCAAGGCCTTCCTCAAGGAAGTGCGCCCTGAGCCGCGTGGTCCCCAGCTGTTCCTCACCCGCTCAGCACCCGAATTTTTGATCGAGCTGTTCAAGCTCGAGGTACCCGAGGTGGGTCAGGGTCTCATTCAGATTCTGGGCGCAGCGCGTGATCCCGGCATTCGCGCCAAGATCGCCGTGCGCAGCAACGATCCGCGCATCGACCCCGTCGGTGCCTGCGTCGGCATGCGCGGCTCGCGCGTGCAGGCGGTGTCCAATGAAATCGCCGGCGAGCGCGTGGACATCATCCCGCACGACGAGAACCCGGCGCAGTTCGTGATCAACGCGATGTCGCCCGCGGAAGTCATTTCCATCGTGGTCGACGAAGACTCGCACAGCATGGATATCGCGGTGGCCGAGGATAAGCTGTCGCAGGCCATCGGCCGCGGCGGCCAGAACATCCGTCTGGCCAGCCAGCTCACGGGCTGGGAGCTGAACGTGATGACCGAGACGGACGCCGAGGCGAAGAGCGAGTCCGAGGCGCGCGCGCTGGTCGAGAACTTCATGAAGCAGCTCGACGTCGATGAAGACGTGGCGACGATTCTGGTGCAGGAGGGGTTCTCCACGGTCGAGGAAATTGCCTACGTGCCGCAGGGTGAGCTCAACGCCATCGAAGAGTTTAACGAAGATATCGTCAAAGAATTGCGCAGCCGCGCCCGCGACGTACTGCTGACGCAGG
>JBJTBK010000061.1:0-2585 GCA_046091245.1 Nevskiaceae bacterium
GTTGCAAGCCAAGATCGGCAAACAGGCGTAGGTTGACGGTGGTGAACTTCCAGCCCGATCTGCTCGATCCACTCGGTCGCAACCTCAGACTGACCGTGCGCAAGTTCTTTTTTCCCGCGGGTCGCGCGTCGGAGCGTGGGCTGCGATAATACGCGGCGTTCACCCGCCCTCTTTAGATCGCAGGCCCCGCATGCTCGAAACGCTCAGCCCCGTCCCCCCAGATCCGATCCTCGGCGTCAGCGCCGCTTTCCAAAAAGACACCTCGCCACTCAAGATCGATCTCGGTGTCGGCGTGTACAAGGACGAGGCGGGCAAAACGCCCATCCCGCGAGCCGTGAAGCGTGCTGAACAAGAGTTGTTGGCGGCCCAGACCACCAAGGCCTATCTGAGTCCAGTGGGGCATCCAGGTTTCAACGCCCAATTGGCGGAACTCACTCTGGGTTCGGACCTTGCGGGGCGTCGGGGCGAACTCGCTCTGGCTCAAGCCCCCGGCGGCAGCGGCGCGCTGCGGCTCGGCGCAGGTCTGCTGCAACTCTCTCGCCCCGGCTGCACCGTGCACGTCAGCGACCCCACGTGGGCCAATCACATTCCTTTGTTGGGCGGTGCGGGCTTGAAGCTCGTGAGCTACCCGTACTACTCCGCCGAGCGCAACGCCCTCGACTTCGACGGCATGATGCAGAAGCTCGACTCGCTGCCCGAGGGTGACGTCGTGCTGCTGCACGCCTGCTGCCATAACCCGACGGGGCAGGATCTCGACCCGGCGCAGTGGGCGGCCGTCGCCGAAGTGCTCGCCCGACGCCGCCTGATCCCCTTCCTCGATATGGCCTACCACGGCCTCGGCGAGGACCTCGATCGCGATGCAGCCTCGGTCCGGCTGATCGCCAAAGTCGTGCCAGAGCTGCTGATCGCGGTGTCCTGCTCGAAGAACTTCGGAATCTACCGCGAGCGCACGGGTCTTCTAGCTGTGGTGTGCCACGGTGCCGCCCAAGCGGGCATCGTCACAGGACATCTCGGACGTGCGGCCCGCACGCTGTGGTCCATGCCACCCGACCTTGGCGCCGCGATTGTCGATCGTGTGCTGTCGCAACCCGAGTTGCGTCAGGACTGGATGACTGAACTCACGCACATGACTCAGCGCATCAACTTGCTTCGCGCACTACTGGCCGATAAACTGAGTGCAGCCACGAACACGGATTTTGGTTGGATCAAGCAACAGCGCGGCATGTTCTCGCGTCTGCCTCTGTCGCCCGAGCAAGTGGCTCGGGTACGCGATCAACACCACATCTACATGACGCCTGACGCTCGCATCAACGTGGCTGGCGTCAGCTCGAGCAGCGTCGATTATCTCGCCACATCACTTGCCACGGAGTTGCGTCGATGAATGCCTCACCCTCGATGATCGCCGACAGCGGCGACGAAGCGCTGCGCGCCTGGTGGATGCCTTTCACCCATAACCGATACTTCAAGGCAAATCCGCGGCTCATCGCCTCGGCGTCTGGCGCCTATTACTCGTTGGTCGACGGACGCCGCGTGTTCGACGGACTGTCCGGATTATGGTGCTGCCCGCTCGGTCATTCACCCGCTGGCGTGGTGAAGGCCGTGCAACAGCAAGTGGCGACGCTCGACTTCGCACCGAGCTTCCAGATGGGGCACCCTGCCGCGTTTTCTTTGGCCAGTCGCCTCGTCAAGTTGGCGGGTCGGCCACGCGATCGGGTGTTCTTCGTCAACTCTGGCTCCGAGGCGGTCGACACCGCCCTCAAGGTGGCCGTCGCGTACCACCGCGCCCGCGGCGACGCCTCGCGCACCCGCATCATCGGCCGCGAACGCGCCTACCACGGCGTCGGCATGGGCGGCATTTCGGTCGGCGGCATTCCAGCCAATCGCAAGATGTTCGCGCCGCTGATGATCCCGGGGGTCGATCACCTGCCGCATACTTTCGACACCAGCAAGATGGGTTATTCGCGTGGCCAACCCGACTGGGGTCTGCATTTGGCCGACGAACTCGAGCGAATCGTTGCCCTGCACGATGCAAGCAACATTGCCGCCGTCATCGTCGAGCCGATGCAGGGCTCCACGGGCGTCATCGTTCCGCCGAAGGGCTATCTGGCCCGCTTACGCGAAATCTGCACCAAGCATGGCATTCTGCTGATCTTCGACGAAATCATCACGGGATTTGGTCGTCTCGGCACGCCATTCGCGGCAGATTTCTTTGGTGTGAAGCCCGACATGATTACCTTTGCCAAGGCAGTCAACAATGCCGCGGTACCGCTCGGCGGCGTCATCGTCGATGAAACCATCCACGATGCGTTCATGAACGGACCCGAACATTTGATCGAATTCTTCCATGGATACACCTACTCCGGGCATCCCTTGGGGATCGCTGCGGCGCACGCGACGCTCGATGAGCTGGCCCCAACGGGTGCCAACGCAGGCAGCGGACTCATCGGGCGAGCTGCGGCATTGGCGCCGGTGCTCGAGGAGGCTATCCATAGTTTGCGCGGCGAACCGCTGGTGACCGATATCCGCAACCTTGGTCTCGCAGCGGCCATCGACGTGGCACCGGTGCCCGGCAAACCAGCCTTGCG
>JBJTBK010000062.1:0-7649 GCA_046091245.1 Nevskiaceae bacterium
TTGAATAACGCGCCAGAGTTCAAGGGTTCGATCTCGGCAACCTACGGCATCAACCTGACCAACGGTGGCCGAGTCAGCATTCAGGGCGCCGCTCATCATCAGGGTCGCGTCTACTTCCTGCCTGCCAATACCTCGGTGATGTCGCAGGCGTCTTACACGCTTGTCGATGCCCGCATCGGTTACGAGAACAAGGCGGGCAGCCTCGCCGTGGGTGCGTTCGTTAAGAACCTCACTGACGAAGACTATTTCCATAACATCGTGCAGTTCACCTCGACGAGCGACGCCCGCAAGGATGTGTTCGCCATCGGTAACGCCCTTGGTTATCCTGCTGCGGGACGCCAGTGGGGCGTCGACGTCACTTATCGTTTCGGAAACTGACATGGCACGACCGCACATCATGTTCATCCAAGCCCAGATGATTCCTTGGGCATCGGGATACCATGGAGCCCTCTGCGGCGACGTCCACTCGAAGGTATTGAGCAAGGACGATACAGACGGCAGTGCGACAGTCATCATTCGTTATCCCTCGAGTTGGCAGCGGAGCGAGCCGCACTCGCTCTCATGCCACGAGGAGTTTCTGGTGCTGGACGGTGCGATCAGCATCAACGGCCGGCTCTATGAAAAACACACGTATGGCTTCCTGCCGGCGGGCTATCCGCGCGAGAAACTCTCGAGCTCGTACGGCGCCGTACTGCTGACGATGTTCTATGGCGTGCCGACGGCGGTCAAAGGCTCGACCAGCAACTTCGATTCGAAACTGCTGGTCGAGTACGTCAATCCGCTGTTGATGGACTGGGACCCGGGCCTCGTCGACCCGCAACTATCCAAGGGCGTGGCCATCAAGCCGCTGCGCACTGACCCCTACACCGGAGAGACCTCATTCCTCTATTGCTCGCCGCCGCACCGTGTGCCGCCCGGCATGGCCAAACCTCAGTGGACGCACCCGATGGTCGAAGAGCTATATACGCTCGAAGGGGATTACGTCTGGGGAGATCTCGGTCGTATGCAACGTGGCGGCTACTGCTGGTGGCGCGAGAACATCTATCACGGCCCGGCGGGCACCGACACCGGCTACAACCTGTTCGTGCGCACGGTCAACGGTCCGCTGGTCAACACCTTCGATACGGTCAAAAAACCCTTCAGCTGGGATCCGCCGCACCGCCCGATACTGCCACCGGAGCTCGCGCCCTACGGGCAACCGCTGCCGCCGCAGCCCAATTACTGAGGCCCCGATGAGCGCCGCCACGCCGCCCTGGCCGCCCGAGCACGAAGCCCGCCGTGCTGTGCTCGTGCTGATGGTCGCGTACATCTTTTCCTATATCGATCGACAGATCCTCGCGATGCTGGTCGGCCCGATCAAAGCGGATCTCGGCGTCACCGACTTCGAGCTCAGCCTGCTCAACGGACTCGCCTTCGCCGTCTGCTTCACCGTGCTCGGCGTATGGCCCGTCGGCCAATGGGCCGATCGCGGCAATCGTCGCAATCTTGCCGCGGCGTGTGTCTTTCTTTGGTCATTGATGACCGCGATCTGCGGGCGGGTCACGAGCTATGCGGGACTATTCGTGGCGCGCGTGGGCGTCGGCGTGGGCGAGGCGACCTTGGCGCCTGCCGCCTACTCGATGATCGCCGACTATGTGCCACCGGCACGGCGCGGCCGGGCCCTCGGCTTGTTTTCGATGGGCGTGTATCTCGGCATCGGCGTGGCCATCATGGTCACCGGGCTCGTGGTGCAAGCCGTAAGCAACCTGTCCGTCATGCACTGGCCTCTGATCGGCGAGGTGCGCGGCTGGCAGATCGCCTTCCTCATTCTCGGGCCGCCCGGCATGCTGGTCTCGCTGTGGCTGCTCTCGGTCCGGGACCCCGCACGGCGCGACGCAGGCGTTGCGACCGGCGTGCGTTATGCCGATGTTTGGCGACGCATGCGCGAGGAGGCCGGGTTCTACGCGAACCTGACTTTTGGAGTGTCGATGCTGACACTCACCTTCAACGCGGTCGCCTTCTGGGTTCCCGCCCACCTGCTGCGCGTTCACGAGTTGTCACCTTTACAGGTCGCCTTCAGCTACGGACCGATCATGTTTGTCGCCGGCTCGCTTGGCATCTTGGCGGGGGGCACGCTCGCCGATCGTTGGCGCGCGGCGGGTCGCGCTGACGCAGAACTGCAGGTGATTCTGTATAGCGCCTTGGCACTGGCACCGCTGGTGATCGCGGCATTTCAACTCAGCGATGCGGCGCTGGCCATCGCCCTGCTCGCACCGATGCTGCTCGCACCGATGCTGTTCGTCACCAGCTTCCCCTTTGGTGCAGCCTCAGCGGCACTACAAATGGTGACGCCTAATCGACTACGCGCGCGAACCTCGGCCATCTACCTGCTGGTTATCAACCTGTTAGGTATCGGCCTCGGGTCGAGTGCCGCCTCGTTCGTCTCCGATGTACTGCTCAAAGACGAACAGCGCATCGGCGATGGGGTGACGGCCGTCGCTGCGCTGGCCGCACCCCTGGCCGCATGGTTGATCCACCGTGCCCGACCGTCCTACCGGCGCCTGACGCTCACTGCCGCGAGCTAACCGGGCACTGCACTCGACTCGCCGAGTTTCGATTAGCTCGCGGGGCGCACGGCGACGAACAGGGTGTTGCCGCCGCGATTGATCAACAGCGCCACCGTCTTGCCGGCTCGCGAGACGCGCTCACGAAAATCTTTGATGGTCTTCACTGGACTGCCATTGACGCTGACCACGATGTCGCCACGCGTCAGACCCGCATCGGCGGCCGGGCCCGTGGCGCGCTCAACGAGCAAGCCCTCAGGCACTTCAGCGTCCGGATTGCGCTGCCGACTGCGGGGCCCGAATCCTTGACTGCGCTCCTCGGCGGTCAACTCGCGCACCACGAGACCGAGTCGATCCGGTGAGCGTTCAGGTGCCGGCTCGTCATTAGCCGCCACCACAGGTTCCGTCTGCAACTCGGCCACCCGTACGCTGAGTTTGCGCGCCGCGCCATCACGCCACACTTCGAGCGTAGCCTCCGCGCCGGGTTGGATCACGCCGATGACCGTCGGCAACTGCTCCGAGCGCTCAATCGATGTGCCATTCGCCGAGAGGATGATGTCCCCCTGGCGGATGCCCGCCTTGGCGGCCGGGCCGCCAGCCTCGACGCTACCCACCAGCGCTCCGCGCGGTCGATCGAGACCGAAACTCTCGGCGAGAGCCGCATCGACGGGCTGGATCTGCACGCCGATCTTGCCGCGACTCACGCGACCCTTGGCAATGATCTGGTCACGTACGTTGACGGCCAGATCGATCGGGATGGCGAAGGAGATGCCCATGTAACCGCCGGAGCGGCTGTAGATCTGCGAGTTGATGCCCACCACTTCACCGGCGAGATTGAACAGCGGCCCGCCCGAGTTACCGGGGTTCACGGCGACGTCCGTCTGGATGAAATTCACGTAGTTCGAGTCGGCATCCTGCAGACCACGCGCGGTCGCACTGACGATGCCTGCGGTGACGCTGTTATCGAAACCAAACGGCGAACCAATGGCAATGACCCACTCGCCCGGGCGCAATTTCTTTGGATCCCCGAGTCGCACGACGGGCAGCGCCTTCGCCTCGATCTTGAGGACGGCAACGTCGGTGGGTTTGTCGAGACCCACGACTTTGGCCTTGAACTCCCGGCGATCGGTCAGTTTGACCGTCACCTCCTCGGCCTCATCCACGACATGCGCGTTGGTCAGTACATACCCGTCGCTGCTGACGATGAACCCGGAGCCCTCGCCGCCCGGACGGCGGAAACTCTCTTCGCCGCCCTCCTCCGGCATGCCGGGTACGCCACGGCCGCCACCGGGCGCGCCAAAGCGCCGGAAAAATTCGTAGAACGGATCGTTCGGCGACATGCCAGGACCGGAGAGGCGTACGCGTTTGCCCTTGGTCGAAATGTTCACGACCGCCGGGCCGTGCTGCTGCACGAGTGCGGCAAAGTCCGGCAGGACGACACCGCCTTGGGGCGCCGCCGCAGCGGCGATCGGCGTCGAGCTGATTTGCGCAAGGCCAGCCGCTGCGATGGGGGCATCGGCGGCATCGGAGGCACGCGGCTGGCAAGCCGTGAACACAAGCAAGGAGAGGACCGCCGCGAGACTGCGACGAACAAACGGACGTCGTGACATGGTAACTACCCAGTGCATGAACACGCTCTCCTAGACCAAGCCGTTATGGGGAAGTTCACGAAACCTGCTCACGTCGTCGGAATGCCGACCACAGCGAGAACAACAGTCCGCCGATGCCGAGCAACAAAATCGGGACGTTGCCCGTCTGCAGGTAGGGCGTGGCACCACTGCGAGGCGTGATCTGGGCGCGCAGCACTGCGGCTTGGTATTCCGGAGCCTGCGCCACGATCGCCCCCTGTGGATCGATCACTGCGGAGACGCCATCGTTGGCCGCCCGAACCATGAACCGGCGCGCCTCGATCGCACGCATGCGCGAGATCTGCAGATGCTGGTAACGGGCTGTCGACCGACCAAACCACGCGTCATTGGTGACGTTGACGAGCGCGGTCGACGCGAGCACCGTCAACCGCTGCGTCGTGGGGTAAGCGTCTTCGTAGCAAATACTCGCCGACAGCTCGAGCCCGGCGAGCTGCAACGGTGGCTGCACTGGCGCGCCTGGCGTGAAATCCGAGTACGGCAGACTCATCAAGCGCAACCATCGCCGCACTAACTTAGGCACCGGAAAAAACTCGCCGAAAGGGACGAGGTGATGCTTGTTGTACCACGTCACTTCTTCACCAAAGGCAAGTAAAGAATTGAAGTAAGCGGGCTCATCAAGATCTGCGACGGTACCCGTGGTCGCGGGCTCTGCGCGAATAAGACCGAGCAGCAACGACGAGCGTTGCGCCTCGGCCGCATTGGCGAGATCACGCAAGTACGGCACGATATTGTTTGCAAGATCCGGCGCTGCAGCCTCGGGCCACACCACGAGTGGCGTACCGAGCACCTGCAAGGTCAGATCGCGATACCGACGCAGCGTCGTTTCGCGGTTCGACTCCAACCATTTCTGATCTTGCGGGATCGCCCCCTGCACAATCGCCACGCCGACCGGTGATCCAGCCGTCTCAGTCCACGCGATGCGATCGAGCGCAGCACCGAGCGGCCAAGGCACCGATAGCAGCACTGCAGCGACCAGCCGCTCACGATGCGTGCCCTGCCACAACATGACGAGCGCACCCGCCATCAGCAATACGACGGCCGAAACGAGATAGACGCCACCGAGTGGCGCGAACCCCGCAAGCCAAGTGTCGGTGTGTGCATACCCGAACGACAGCCAACCGAAACCCGAGAGCGCCCAGCCACGTAGCCACTCAAGCAGCACCCACAGTGCCGGCAGGCCTACAACCCAGCGCATGGCACCGCGCGGCGGCAACCACCGGGCCGCGAGGTATCCCAGCGCAGCGCTATATAGCGCCATCACGGAAACAAGCGCTGCCATCAAGCCTAGCGCGAGCCATAACGGCGCTTTGCCGAACCCATGAATGCTGACGTAAAGCCAGTAGGTTCCGGCTGCGAAAGTGCCCATGCCGAAACAGAACCCGACCCACGCCGCACGGCGCGGCGGGCAGCCCTGCAATAAGGCAAAGAGCAGCGCAGGCGCGAGTACCGTAAAGGGCCATACTCCGAACGGCGCGAATGCGAGGGCAAGAGCGGCCCCAGCGAGCCCGGCGATCAGCGGGCCTGCAACACTGTCTCCGCGCAGCAGCGACTCGGGTGACATGCGTTGCCGCGGATCAGTCCGCGGCGCGCTCTTCCAGCGGCTGCACATCCCGCGGCGGCAGCACTTTGAGGGCCTCGACGCGCCGCCGATCGGCGCGCAGCACACGAATCTCGATGTCGCCGATCATCAAGGTCTCGCCGCGCCGCGGCAGGTGACCGAGTTGTTTCATCACGAGACCCGCGACGGTGTCGAACTCGTCATCAGCCAACTCGACGCCAAAGTATTCGTTGAACTCGGCGATCGGCGTTGCCCCACGCACCAGGAACTGCCGCTCGGCCTCTTTGCGGATGTTCTGGTCGTCTTCCACATCGAACTCGTCGTCGATGTCGCCCACGATCTGCTCGATCGCATCTTCGATGGTCACGACGCCCGAGACGCCACCGTATTCATCAACGACGATCGCCATGTGGTTACGGTTACGTCGAAATTCCTTGAGGAGCACGTTGACTCGTTTTGATTCGGGCACGACCACAGCAGGCCGCATGCATTCGCGGATGTCGAAATCCGCCAAGCGTCCGGTGGCCACGTAGCGCAGTACGTCCTTGGCGAGCAGGATGCCGACGATGTCGTCGCGGTCGTCGTCCATCACGGGAAAGCGCGAGTGCCCCGACTCCACAATCACCGGCAACAACTTCTCCGCCGGATCATCACGCCGCACCGTCACCATCTGCGAACGCGGGATCATGATGTCGCGCACCTGCAGATCGGCGACGCCGAGCACGCCCTCCATCATCTGCAGCGCATCGGCATCGATCAGGCCGCGCTCGAGTGCCTGACGCATCTGCTGCACGAGATCCTCGCGATCCTCCGCCTCGCCTGACAGGGCGCGGCCGAGCTTGCGCATCCAGCTCATGGAACTGTAACGCGGGTTGGTCATGCAGACTCCGTGGTCTCAAGATAGGGGTCGGCGATGCCAAAGCCCGCCAAGATCCGCCGTTCGCGCCGCTCCATGCGTCGCGCATCAGCTTCATTTTCGTGATCGAGCCCCAGCAGATGCAGGCAACCGTGCACCACCATATGGGCCCAGTGCGCCTCGGCACGCTTGTGCTGCTTGCGCGCCTCACGCTCGATCACCGGCGCGCACAGCACAATGTCACCCAAAGAGCGCATCGCCGCGGGACGCCCGAGTCGCGGGGCGGGAAAGGACAAGACGTTGGTCGCATAGTCGCGACCGCGCCAGAGCAAATTGAGCTTGCGGCCCTCGGCTGCACCGACGATCCGGACGGCAAGCTCGGCATCGTGACCGCGCGCGCCGCTCGCCGCCCGCGCCCAGCGGACGATCCGGGCGCTAGCAGGCACCGACCCGCGAAGACTGCTGCGCACTTCCACGCGTAGCGGTGCACGCACCCGGGCGGAGGGACGAATACGAGGCGTCACGAGGCGGGTCCCTCGCGATGCGGAGCAACTTCACGATGCGGGGCCACGTCCCGATGCGGCGCGCATTCACGCGCCTCGTACGCCTGCACGATGCGCTGCACCAGCGGATGGCGTACCACATCGCGGGCCTCGAAAAACTGGAACCCCACGCCCTGCACGCCGAGCAGCACATCGAGCACATGACGCAGTCCCGACAATTTGCCGGCTGGCAGATCGGTCTGCGTCACATCGCCCGTAACCACCGCGCGCGAACCAAAGCCGATACGCGTGAGGAACATTTTCATCTGCTCGACCGTGGTGTTCTGCGCTTCATCAAGGATGATGAACGAGTCGTTGAGCGAGCGACCCCGCATGAACGCGAGTGGCGCCACCTCGATCACATTGCGTTCGATGAGTTTCGCGACGCGATCAAAGCCCATCATCTCGTACAGCGCGTCGTACATCGGGCGCAAGTACGGGTCGACAATCTTCGTGAGATCGCCCGGCAAAAACCCGAGCCGCTCGCCGGCCTCAACGGCC
>JBJTBK010000063.1:0-6390 GCA_046091245.1 Nevskiaceae bacterium
CATCGCGCTGTCACCGCAACGCACGTCAGGCAACTCCGCGGGCTGGCAGGTCGATTGGTTGCAACACGCCTTCGAGGTACAGGGCTGAAATCGCCGCCGCGCCGTGGCTCTTGCCACGCCGTTATCTGCACTACCGCTATCTTTGACGCCGCTTTATTTGACGACCTTGAGACTCGGTCGCCGAGGCGATGCGGAAGGCGCACCTGCGGGCGCCGCGCCTTGCGGCGGCGCTGCCGCGTCGCCGGGCGTCGACTCCTCCGGCGGGGTCAAAGAATCCTCTGGCGGGAATACGATGCCCTCACCCGTCTCACGTGCGTAGATGCTCTGCACCGCAAGCACCGGGAAGCGCAGCTGCCGAGCGACACCGCCGAAGCGGGCCTCGAAGCTGATCCAGTCGTTGCCGAGATCGAGATGGCGTGTGGCGTCGTAGCCGATATTGAGGACGATGCGCCCCTCACGCACCTGCGCTTTGGGGACATCGACGCCGGAAACATCGGCGTCGACCATGACGTGCGGCGTCAGACCGCTATCGGTCATCCACGGATGCATCGCCCGCAGCAAGTACGGGCGACGCGGGATGTGCACCCCTCCGGGAATTACTTGACGTCCTTCCAGTATTCCTGCTTCAGCAGATACGCGAACAGCGTGAACACCAGCAGGAACAGGATGACCCACACACCGAGCGACAGGCGCTTCGCCTTGACCGGCTCGCCGGCGTACTCGAGGAAGTTGACAGTGTCGCGCAGGAAGGCATCGTACTCCTCCGCCGACAACTGCCCGGGCTCACCCGCCTCGAACGATTCCCAGAGTTTTTCCGTGACCTTCGCGCCGTCCACGGTCTTCTCGACGACCTTGAACTTCGCTTCCTGCACACCCTGCAACGCAGAGAGCACGTGCGGCATGGCTGTACCCGGCAGCGCGAGGTTGTCGACGCCCGTGGGCCGCGACGGCGCCGCGTAGAACGTCTTCATGAACTGATAGACGTAGTCGGACCCCTTCGCACGCGTGATCAGCGACAGATCAGGCGGCGCCTTGCCGAACCAGGCCTCGGCATCGGCGGCCGACAGCGGCGTCGTGATGTAGTCGCCCTTCTTCGTGCCCGGCAGTAGCAGGAGCTTTTCCATCTGCGCTTCGGGGATGTTGAGATCCTCGGCAACCCGCGAGTAGCGAACGTACTTGAGCGAATGACATCCGGCGCAGTAGCCCATGAAATGCGCTGCGCCGCGCTGCAGTGAAGCGACGTTGCCGATGTCGTTGCCCGGCTGCCAGTCCATCCAGGCCGCGTGCGGCCCGGACTCTGCCGCTCGCACCGGGGCGACGATACCCACCGCCAGCGCAGCAATCAGGGCTGCCGCGACAAACGAACGATGCAAGGACTTAACCATGGTACGTCACCCTCTCCGGAGCAGGCTTTGTCTTCTCGATGCTCGTGTACCAAGGCATCAAAATGAAGAACGCGAAATACACGGTCGTGAAGATGCGCGCCAAAATCACGTACAAGCCATCCGCCGGCATCAGACCGAGATAACTCAACGCGATGAACGACACCACGAACGCGCCAAGGAAGAACTTCGACAACCAGCCCTTGTAACGAATCGACTTGACCGATGAACGATCGAGCCACGGCAGGAAGAACAGCACCACAATCGCCAGCAACATGAGCAACGCGCCCATCTGCTGATCCGGCACGGCACGCAACATGGCGTAGAACGCGGTGAAGTACCACACCGGTGCGATGTGCTGCGGCGTCGAGAGGTAGTTGGCGGGCTCGAAGTTCGGCTTCTCCAGGAACAGACCACCGAAGGTCGGCACGAAGAAGATCACGCCGCAGAAGAAGATCAGGAACACGCCGACACCGACAACGTCCTTGACCGTGTAGTACGGGTGGAACGGAATGCCATCGACCGGCTTGCCATCGGCATTGAGCCGCGCCTTGATCTCGATGCCATCGGGGTTGTTGGAGCCTGTCTGCCGCAACGCCACCAGATGCATGAGGATCAGGAAGGCGATCGCAAAGGGCACCGCGATCACGTGCAACGCGAAGAAGCGGTTCAGGGTCGAGTCGGCGATGCCGTAGTCGCCCCGAATCCACTCGACGATACCCGGCCCGATAACCGGGATGGTGCCGAAGAGATTGACGATGACCTGCGCGCCCCAGTACGACATGTTGCCCCAGGGCAGCACGTAGCCCATGAAGGCTTCGGCCATCAGCGCCAGATACAACAGCATGCCGAGGATCCACAGCAGTTCTCGCGGCGCGCGGTACGAGCCATACAGCATCGCGCGGAACATGTGCAGGTACACGACGATGAAGAAGAACGAGGCACCCGTGGAGTGCATGTAGCGGATGATCCACCCGCCCTCGACCTCGCGCATGATGTATTCGACCGAGTCGAAAGCCAGCAGCTCGCTCGGCTTGTAATGCATCGTGAGGAAGATGCCCGAGAGGATCTGGATCACGAACACCAGCAACGCCAGCGAACCGAAGAAGTACCACAGGTTGAAGTTCTTCGGCGCGAAGTAGCCGATGAGTTGGGATTCCATGAACTCATCGACCGGCAGACGCTTTTTAAGCCAGGCACTAAAGCCAGCCTTTCCGGCGGCGGAGTCAGTCGCAGCAGCCATTAGCCAGCTCCTTGTGCGGCAGAATCGACGCCAATCACGAGCATCGAGTCACTTTCGAAACTATGCGGCGGGACACGCAGGTTCGCCGAGGCGGGCGAACCGTTGAACACGCGCCCAGCGAGATCGAAACGCGAACCATGGCAGGGGCAAAAGAAACCACCCGGCCAATCGGCGCCCATCGCGGGGTCAGCTTGCGTGAAATACTGCTTCGGCAGGCAACCGAGGTGAGTGCAGGCCGCGTAGAGCACAAGCACTTCAGGCTTGATCGAGCGCATTTGGTTCTGCGCGTACTTCGGCTGCTCCGAGGTCTCGGACTTCGGATCTTTGAGCGAGAGCTCGACCTTGGCGAGGGCCGCAACGGCTTCGGGCGTGCGACGCACCACGTAGATCGGCTGCTTGCGCCAGCTCTGCGTGATCATCTGACCCGGCTCGAGTTTGGAGATGTCGATCTCGAGCGGCGCGCCGAGTGCTCGCGCGCGTTCGGAGGGTTTCCAGGAGGAGATAAAGGGCACCAAAGTAAAGCCCACTCCGACCGCCCCGGTCGCGGCCGTCGCCACGGTCAGGAACTTTCGTCGACTGGTGTCGACCGCGTCGGACCCGCCAACAGATTCGTCGCTCATCGTCTCCCCTCTCTGGCCCGGCAACAGGCGCGGACCGCTATCACGTAAACGTGCAACACGAGCATTATACACCGCAGGGTCGCGCCCGTGCGGCCCCGAAGGAGTAGGTTCGCGACGATGAGCGGCTGGCAAAAAGCGGTCATATTCATCTGGGGCTCGGTCATCGGCGGATTGGCGTTCGCTTTTCTTGGCCTGATCGCAGCGGCGCGGTGGCAGCCGGAGTTACTCGGCGCGTTAGGCTTAGGGAAAGCCACGCAAACGCCCACAGAAATCGTGCTCCCTGGCGCCCCGCTGCCCACACCGGGCACAGACGGCAAGTCTGTTGAGGACGCGCCGAAGGACATCATCCTGCCCCCTGCACCCGTGGCTGGACCGTCATCGACCGGCAGCCACGCCGCGGCCATTCGAATCGCCGCCCCGGCGGTGGTCAACATCTACGTCAGGCGCGTGGTCAACGAGCGCGTGCCGCGTAATTTTCTGCAGGACCCGTTCGGTGAGTTTGCGCCGCTTTACCGGCGCCGCATGCAGCAGTCGCTGGGTTCGGGTGTGATCATCGATCCGTCGGGTCAGATCGTCACCAACCACCATGTCATTGATAATGCCGCGTCGATTCGCGTGCAACTGGCCGATGGCCGCGTGGCCGACGCCAAGGTGGTCGGCCGCGACCCCGACACCGACCTCGCTCTGCTTGAGATCGACTTGCCCAATCTTCCCGCCATCCGTCTCGGACGCTCGGACCAGTTGGCGGTGGGCGATGTGGTGCTGGCGATCGGCAACCCCATCGGCTTATCGCAGACCGTGACCCAGGGCATCGTCAGCGCCGTGGGCCGCGACCAGTTGGGCCTCGCCACGTACGAGAATTTCATCCAGACCGACGCCCCGATCAACTTCGGTAATTCCGGCGGTGCGCTGATCAACACCCGCGGCGAACTCGTCGGTATCAACACAGCCGTCATCGCCCGCAACCTCGGCGTCGAAGGCATCGGCTTTGCGATCCCGGTGAATCTGGTGCGCGGTGTCGTCACCGAAATTGTCACCCGCGGTCGTGTGCTGCGCGGCTGGATCGGCATCGCCGACACCTCGCCGGGGCAAGCCGTGTCACTCGAAGTGCTGCGCGGTGGCCAACGAGGTGAAGCGCGAGTGTCCATCGAGGAGTCACCGCAGCAGGTGGTGCCGCGCCGTTAACTACGCTTGAGCCGGCGCGCCGACCGCTCGCGATAGTCGCTAAAAACTTACGCCCGACCGGGAACGCGCTTGATCGCCGCGCCGAGTCCTGACAGTTTTTCTTCGATCGCCTCGTAGCCGCGATCGATGTGATAGATCCGATCGATTTCCGTGCGCCCCTCAGCAATGAGTCCGGTGAGCACGAGTGAGGCCGAAGCGCGCAGGTCGGTCGCCATCACCGGCGCGGCCTGCAGACGCGGCACACCCTTGATGATGGCGGTGTTGCCCTCGAGGCGAATCTCCGCACCGAGCCGACGCATTTCGAGCATATGCATGAAGCGGTTCTCGAAAATCGTCTCGATGATCGTACCGACGCCCTCCGCCACTGTGTTGAGCGCGGCGAACTGCGCCTGCATGTCGGTGGGGAACGCCGGATACGGCGCCGTACGCAGATCGACGGCTTTGGGCCTGCGACCGCGCATGTCGATCTCGATCCAGTCAGCACCCACGCCGACCGTAGCGCCCGCCTCTTCCAACTTGCCGATCACCGCGTCGAGAAACTCGGGGCGGGTATTCTTGGCGCGCACCACACCGCCCGTGATCGCACCAGCTACAAGATAGGTGCCGGTTTCGATGCGGTCGGCCTGCACGCGAAACTCCGCGCCATGCAAGCGCTCGACGCCATCGATGATGATCTTGTCCGTGCCGGCGCCGCGGATCTTGGCGCCCATGGCAATGAGAAAGTCGGCGAGATCGACCACCTCGGGCTCGCGCGCCGCGTTCTCGAGTACGGTCTGTCCGTCGGCCAGCACGGCCGCCATCATGAGATTCTCCGTGCCCGTCACCGTGACGGTGTCGAGCACCAACCGTGCGCCGTGCAACTGCGAAGCGCGCGCACGAATGTAGCCGTTCTCGATGGCGATCTGCGCCCCCATCGCCTGCAGCCCGGCGACGTGGATATTGACGGGGCGGGCACCGATGGCACAGCCGCCCGGCAGCGACACATCCGCTTGGCCGAACTTCGCGAGCATCGGCCCAAGCACCAGAATGGAGGCGCGCATGGTCTTGACGAGATCGTAGGGCGCCACCGGCTTATCGAGACTGCTCGCATCGACCTCGATCTGCATGCGCTCATCGACCGTGACGGTCACGCCCATGCGACCGAGCAGCTCGATCATCGTGGTGACATCCTGCAGGTGCGGCACGTTGCCCACCGACACCGGCTCCGAGCAGAGGATGGTGGCCGCCAGAATCGGCAATGCCGCGTTCTTGGCCCCAGAAATTTTCACCTCGCCCTCAAGGGCGAGGCCGCCCTCTATGTGCAACCGATCCATGGTGCGCGCGGACTCAGGCCGGCCGACGGGTGCCGCCGGCCTCCTCGGGGGTCAGCGCCTCGATGGAGAGCGCATGGATTTCCCGACCGACCCGGTCGCCGAGCGTGCGGTACACCATTTGATGACGGGCGATGCTGCGCTTGTCCGTGAACTCGGCGCAGACAATGCGCGCCGAAAAATGCGTCTGGTCGTCCGAACGGACCTCGACGATGGCGCCCGGCAGACCGGAGCGTATGAGTTCAGCGACCTTCTCTGGATGCATAGCGGTATGATGCCATTCCATGACGATTCCTGCCCAAGGGACTGCCCCCGCTGCCCGGGCCGGCGATGCCGACCCAGGCCGTCTCGTTGCGGCCGGCCGGCGAGCGCTCGGCACCGAGATCCGCGGTCTGATCGCGATCGAGGGTCGCATCGACGAGGCGTTTGCTCACGCCTGTACGCTGTGCCTCGGCTGCACCGGGCGCATCGTGGTCACGGGGATGGGCAAGTCGGGTCACATCGGCGGTAAGATCGCCGCCACCCTGGCGAGCACCGGAAGCCCTGCCTTCTTCCTGCACCCGGCCGAGGCGAGCCACGGCGACATCGGCATGATCACGCGCGGGGATGTCGTGCTCGCCCTGTCGAACTCGGGCGAGACGCCGGAGATC
>JBJTBK010000064.1:0-8304 GCA_046091245.1 Nevskiaceae bacterium
GTACGACAAGATGCTCAAGGCTGACCTCGATCGCCCAATCGAAAAAGTCGGCTTTGCGTTGCGTGGTCGCATGCCCTGGCTCGACCAAGGCCGCTAAGACCGCCGCCCCTCGTATACCCCACTCTCGTAACTCATGGAGACCGCTTCAATGACCTCCTCTGCCGATCGAGTGATGATCTTCGACACCACCCTGCGTGATGGCGAACAAGCGCCGGGATGCAGCATGACGCAGCCCGAAAAGCTGCGGGTGGCGAAGGCGCTAGCCGAACTCGGCGTGGACGTCATCGAGGCCGGTTTTCCCGCGGCCTCCCCGGGCGACTGGGAGTCCGTCAATGCCGTGGCTCGCGAGGTGCAAGGCCCCATCATCTGCGGTCTCGCTCGCTCGACCCGCGACGACATCGAGAAAGTGGCCCGTGCGATCGCCCCTGCTGCTCGGGGGCGTATCCACGTCTTTCTCGCCACCAGTGCCATCCATCGGCAGTACAAGCTGAACATGGCCAAGGACGAGATCATCCGCAGTGCCGTCGAGGGAGTGAAAATCGCCCGCGATCTCTGCGAGGACGTCGAGTTCTCGCCTGAGGACGCCTCGCGTACCGAACTGGAGTTTCTGGCGCAGGTCGTCGAGGCCGTGATTGATGCCGGGGCGACGACGGTCAACATTCCCGACACGGTCGGCTACACCGTGCCACATGAGTTTGCAGAACTGTTCCGCTACCTCCGCAAGAACGTACGCAACATCGACAGTGCGCGGCTTTCCGTGCATTGCCACGACGATCTGGGCATGGCGGTCGCCAATAGTCTGATGGCGGTAGTCGCCGGTGCGCGCCAAATCGAGTGCACGATCAACGGCATCGGTGAGCGCGCAGGCAACTGCTCGCTGGAGGAGGTCGTGATGGCGCTGCGCACTCGAGAGACCTTCTTCAATGCGCAGACGGGCATCAACTCACAAAAACTGTATCCGGTCTCGCGATTGGTCTCGAGCATCACGGGCATGCCGATTCCGCGTAACAAGGCGATCGTCGGTGAAAACGCTTTCGCGCATGAGTCTGGCATTCACCAGCACGGCATGCTGAAGAACGCGAGTACGTACGAAATCATGCGGCCCCAGGATGTGGGTCTCGCGCGTTCGTCGCTCGTACTCGGCAAGCACAGCGGCCGGCATGCGCTGCGCGAGCGCATCAAGGAACTCGGGTTCGAACTGAACGATGCCGACTTCGCGCGCGTGTTCGAGGAGTTCAAGGCTCTCGCCGACAAAAAGAAAGAACTCTTCGATGGTGACATCGAGGCGCTCGTCTTGCGCTCTGAAGGTGTCGACGCCGGCCCCTGGTCGCTCGCCGAACTTGCAACGAGCTCTTCAGCCGCAGGCGGCCAAGCCACGGTGAAGCTGCGCCACGTCGACGGTACAACCATTGAACGCAGTGCCACGGGCGATGGCCCCGTTGATGCGGCGTTCAAGTGCATCGAGGCCGCGACCGAACTGCGGCCCGTCCTGCGGAAGTTCGAGTTGCGCAGCCTTTCGGAAGGCGAAGATGCGCAAGGCGAAGCCATTGTCTATGTCGATTTCAACCAACGCAGTTACCGCGGCTCGAGCGTCACGACCGACATCGTCGAGTCCGCGACGCGCGCCTTTCTCGAAGTGATCAATCGCATCGAGTTGTCGCGCAAGGCCGACTGAACCCCTCTCTGCACCGTCAGCATTCCCAAGGAAGATCCATGTCGCAGCCGAAGACGATGTTCGAAAAAGTGTGGCAAGCCCACGAGGTCGTGCCCGAGACCGAGGATACGCCCGCGGTGATCTTCATCGATCTGCATCTGACCCACGAAGTGACCTCGCCGCAGGCCTTCTCACTGCTTCGCGAGCGCGGCCTCAAGGTTCGTCGGCCTGATCTGACGCTGGCCACGATGGATCACGCCACGCCGACCCGCACCGAGCAGGTGTTTGGCGGCGCGCCGATCACCATCGAGTCGGCGGCAAAGCAAATCCGGCAATTGGAGAAGAACTGCGCGGATTTTGGCGTCGAGTTACTGGGAATGCAGGATGAGCGGCGCGGCATCGTGCACATCATCGGTCCCGAACTCGGCGTAACTCAGCCGGGCAAAACCATTGTCTGTGGCGACAGTCACACCTCGACCCATGGCGCATTCGGCGCCCTCGCCTTTGGCATCGGCACCACCGAGGTCGGACATGTGTTGGCGACTCAGTGCTTGCTGCAGAAGAAGGCCAAGACGCTGGCGGTCGAAGTTGCCGGACAGTTGCCCACGGGCGTGACGCCCAAAGATTTGATCCTGGCCATCATCGGTCAGCTCGGCGTTTCAGGCGGCACCGGCCATGTCATCGAATATCGCGGCGCCGCCGTGCGCGCGCTGTCCATGGAAGAGCGCATGACGGTGTGCAACATGTCGATCGAAGCCGGTGCGCGGGCCGGCATGATTGCTCCGGACGAGACGACCTTCGCCTATCTGGCCGACCGACCGCGCGCGCCTAAGGGCGCAGCCTGGGATGCTGCGCTGGCTCACTGGCGCACCCTGCCTAGCGACGAGGGTGCTCGCTTCGACAAGCGCCTCGACATCAATGGGTCGGCGCTCGAGCCGATGGTGACCTACGGTACCAACCCGGGCATGGTGGTTGCGGTGACCGGCGACATTCCCGATCGTCGCGGTGATCCGGTGTTCGATGCGGCGATGCGTTATATGGGACTGAACGCCGGCGAACCCATCCGTAATGCCCCTGTGAACGTCGTGTTTGTCGGCAGCTGCACCAATGGGCGGTTGTCGGACCTGCGGGCCGCCGCGCGCGTGCTGCGCGGCCAAAAGGTCGCGCGCGGCGTGCACATGCTCGTCGTGCCCGGTTCGCAGGAAGTGAAGCGCCTGGCCGAGGCTGAAGGCCTGCATCAGATCTTCCAAGACGCGGGTGCCGAGTGGCGTGAGTCGGGTTGCTCCATGTGCCTTGGCATGAACGGCGACACCGTGGCCAAGGGTGAGTATTCCGTCAGCACGAGTAACCGCCAGTTCGAAGGCCGTCAGGGTGTTGGGGCTCGAACCCTGCTCGCAAGCCCCGAGACCGCGGCGGCCTCGGCCATCCGCGGCCGGGTCACGGACCCCCGCGAACTGCTTAACGGTTGAGACGGAGACGCACCATGAAACCGATCACCTCGATCAGCTCCCGTACGGTCGTGATGCCCTCGACCAACATCGACACCGACCAGATCATTCCGGGTCGATTCCTGACGACGACCACCAAGGAAGGCCTTGGCCAGCAGTTGTTCGCCGACTGGCGCTACGACGCCGCCGGGGCGCCGCGTGCCGACTTCATCCTCAATCGGCCGGAAGCCCAAGGCTGCCGCATTCTCGTCGCCGGGCGTAACGTCGGTTGCGGTTCCTCGCGCGAACACGCCCCTAGGGCACTGCTGGACTACGGCTTTCAGACCGTCAACAGCACCGAGATCGCCGATATCTTCCGCACCAACTCGCTGAAAAACGGCTTGCTGCCAGTCGTCGTGGACGAGGCGACCCATGCGTGGCTCATCGCCAATCCTGGCGCCGAGATCAGCATCGATTTGCAAACGGCCACGTTGACGCTGCCGGGCCAGTCGCCGGTCGGCTTCCCGATCGACCCTTTCGCACGTTATTGCCTGATGAACGGCGTTGATGAACTCGGCTTCCTGCTCTCCAAGAACGCAGCCATCGAAGCGTACGAGGCGCGCCGCGTCGCATGAAGGCGCGCATTGCCGTACTCGGGGGCGATGGCATCGGCCCTGAAGTGGTCGCTGAGGCGGTGCGGGTACTGGAGCGCATCGCGGAGCGGTACAACCACGAGTTCGTTCTGGAGCACCTGCCTTTCGGTGGTGTGGCCATCGATGCGTTTGGCGACGGGCTGCCGCCCGCCACTTTGGAAGGGTGCCTGGCGGCCGATGGCGTATTGCTCGGCGCCATCGGCGGCCCGAAGTGGGGCCCCAAGGCGCCGGTACGTCCGGAAGCGGCGTTGCTACGGCTGCGCGCGGCGCTGGGCGTTTACGCCAATCTTCGCCCCGTGAAGGTGATCCCTGCCCTACGCGAGTCTTCGACCATCAAGGCTGAGGTCATCGATGGTGTCGACATGCTGTTCGTTCGCGAACTCACGGGCGGCATTTACTTCGGGCGCAAGTGGCGCGAAGGCGATCGTGCCGTCGACGAATGCGCCTATACCGTCGCCGAGATCGAGCGCATCACCCGCGTTGCGGGCCAGCTTGCAAGACAGCGCCGATCTCGTGTGACTCAAGTCGACAAGTCCAACGTACTCGAGACCTCGCGGTTGTGGCGCGAGGTCAGTCAGCGCGTGATCGATACCGAATTCCCGGACGTGTCGATCGAGCACATGTTTGTCGATGCTGCGGCAATGCATCTCGTTCGCCGGCCACGCGATTTCGATGTCGTCCTCACCGAGAATCTCTTTGGTGATGTGTTGACGGACGAAGCAGCGATGCTCGCCGGATCACTCGGCGTTCTGCCCTCGGCCGCGCTCGGTGATGGACGCCGCGGTCTGTATGAGCCGATTCACGGCTCAGCGCCCGACATCGCGGGGCGGGGTATCGCCAACCCCTGCGGCACCATACTCAGCGCCGCGCTGTTGCTGCGACATTCGCTCGGACTCGAAGCGGAAGCCCTGGCCATCGAAGCTGCCGTCAACGACGCGCTGGAGGCCGGCGCTCGGACCGCGGATCTCGCCGCGACGCCGGCCGCGGCGTTGGACACACGCGGCATGGGCGATGCGGTTCTAACCAAGTTGAGCTAGCTGCGCAGGGCCGCGAGCCCCGCATCGAGATCAGTTCGCAGATCGTCGATCGCCTCGATCCCGATCGACAGCCGCAGCAGTCCATCGACGAGCCCGGCTGCCGCCCGCGCGGCAGGCTCCATTGCAGCATGGGTCATGGTGGCCGGATGCGCGATCAGGCTCTCCACGCCACCCAGGGATTCGGCCAGAGAAAACAACTCCAAGGCGCCGAGGAAACGCTCGACAGCCGGCACACCACCGTCGATTTCGATCGTCAGCATCGCGCCGAATCCACTCTGTTGCGCCTTGGCGACGGCGTGACCCGGATGCGTCGGCAAGCCCGGGTAGTACACCTTTCTCACGCCAGGGGACACCGCCAGGTGCTGGGCCAAGGCGCCCGCGTTGCTCTCATGCAGCGCCATGCGCGCATGCAGCGTGCGGATACCCCGCAGGGTCAGGAAACTGTCGAACGCAGCACCCGTCATACCGAGCGCATTGGCCCACCATGCGAATTGCTGGTGCAAATCTTCGCTGGAAGCGACCACCGCACCGCCCACCACATCGCTATGCCCATTCAAATATTTGGTCGTTGAATGAACCACTACATCCGCGCCGAGTTGCAAGGGTTGCTGCAGCACAGGTGACATGAACGTATTGTCCACCACCGCCAGGGCACCCGCGGCCTTGGCGGCCGCAGCCACGGCACGGATGTCCGTGATGCGCAGCAAGGGGTTGCTCGGCGTTTCAATCCACACCAACGCTGCCGGCGTACTTAAACTCGCGCGCAGCGCCTCGGCGTTGCCGAAGTCCACAAATTCCACCGAGAAATCGCCCCGCTTGTGCCAGGCATTGAACAGACGAAAGGTACCGCCGTAGCAATCGTGCGGGGCCACAACGCGCGCGTCTCGCGGCAGCACCTGACCAATGAGTGCGATGGCTGCCATCCCGGAGCCCGTGATGACGGCGCCGGCGCCACCCTCGAGGTCACGCATGGCCTCACCCAGCAAGTCGCGGGTCGGATTGCCGGAGCGGGAGTAATCGTATTTTCCCTTCACGCCGAAGGCCGGGAATGCATAGGTCGAGCTGAGATGAATGGGCGGCACGACGTCGCCGGTGGCAGCATCGGATCCAAAGCCAGCGCGGACAGCGACGGTTCGTGGGTCGAGACGGGTCATACGACATCCTCAGTCAAAGTAGCGAGCAGCGGCGCGAGTTGGGCCGCCTCTTTCAAAAACGCATCGTGGCCGTATAGCGACGACATTTCGACCAGCTGACCTCGCGGCAGACGTCGAACCATCTCGCGCATGTCTTCGATCGGCACGAGCTGATCCTCGCGAACGCCGATGGCGAGCACCGGAGTGTCGATTCGACTGACATCGACGCGATGCAGATCGATCGACTCGGACAGCAGAAGAAACGAGTCGGGTTGATAACGCGCCGCGTAGTCGCGTCCCCGAGCAAGTAGGTAGTCTTCGACCGGAAACACGAAGCGACCGTTCTCGAGTCGCGGCTCACCGTCGAATCGGGTGGCAAACTCAGCTTGACTGCGATACGTCGCCATCGCGAGCGCCCGAGCGAGCGCGAGCCCACGCGCCGGCTGTCCCGTCTCGATGGCAAAGCGCACCGTCCGTCGCTGGACACATCGCCATGCCGTCGCCATCGGGTGTGTGCGCTCCGCAGCACTCATCACCAGCAACTGATCCACGCGTTGCGGGTACTGCTCGGCAAACGCCAAGGCCACCATGCCGCCGTACGATGCACCCACGATGCACCGAACACGATCGATACGTAAATGGTCGAGCAAATGCTTGAGCACATCCGCCGGGTCATAGGTCGAGACCGGCGGAAAATTCTCGCCGGGCAAGGGCGCGGTGGTACGACCACTGCCACCGAGATAATCGAAGGCGAGAACCTGCAAGGCATGAGTGGGCATGGCACGGCCGGGCCCAGCGATGTCCTGCCACCAAGCGGACCCGTCGTCCTGTTCGGCGAAAACTCGTCGGTGGCCGGAGATGCCACCCGCCACGACGATCAGCTGCGCATCAGGCGGACCCACGAGGCGCCAGGCGATGCGCACGTTCTCGAGTTGGCCGCCATGATGAAGTGCAAATGCCCCGGGCAGCACGAACTCGCCCTCGGAGACATCGCCTGTTGTTTGCTGTGCGCTATCGGTCTTCACGAGTCCCATGACCCACGCGGTCCTACCGCATGCCGTTCACCGAGACTCCCGAAAAGAGCGCCCGCACCCGCGGGAGGCGACAGCCCTACCCTGCCATTGGCAGGTTGCGTCGTTCGCTCATCTGTCGCGGGACCCAAGATCCCTGCGCAGGAGTTGGCACCTTCCCGGGCGGGTTAGGCCTGGCGGTTGCCCCGGCGTCAAAGGGCCTTTTCCCTCAGCCGGTCTCGATGAGAACCCGAATATTAGCCGTCAGCGGCGATTCGCGTCAATGCATTGCGCCTTGCCAAGCTCGATCGCGTGTATTAACGTGTTAACACACTATCACAACGGAACAGCCACCTTGAAACCCCATGCCCGTCTGACCCCGCGGCAGGAAGCACGCGCCGAGCGCGCCCTGTACCAGGCCGTCCTCACGCTGCGCAGCATCGATGAGTGCCGCGCGTTCTTTCGCGATTTGTGCACCCCCGCAGAACTCGAGGCGATGTCCGATCGCTGGGCGGTTGTCGAATGGCTGGAGCGCGGACTGCCCTATCGCGAGATCCACAAGCAAACGGGCGTGAGCGTCACCACGATCGCGCGAGTGGCTCGCTATGTGGCCGCCGGCAACGGCGGTTACGATTTGGCCGCACGCCGACTCGATTCGCAGCGCAGCGCCGTCGGGTCGACGCGATGAGTGCCTCAGTCATCGACAAGGCCACAAGACTCAAGCTTGCCATTCAGAAGTCAGGGCGCCTCACCGAGCACTCGACGGACCTATTGGTTCGCTGTGGCCTGAAGTTCTCGCGCGGCAAAGACCAGCTGGTCGGATTCGGCGAGAACATGCCTCTCGATCTGCTGTTCGTTCGTGATGACGACATTCCCGATCTTGTCGAAGAAGACGTCTGCGATCTGGGACTCGTCGGTCTCAACGTCATTGAGGAAAAGCGCCTTGAGATGGCTGCCCGTGGGCACTCGACGCGCTTCGAGGTGCTGCGCTCCCTCGACTTCGGACGATGCCGCTTGTCGATTGCGGTACCTGAAGAGACCTCTTGGATGGGGCCGGAATGGCTGCGTGGCAAACGCGTGGCAACCACCTATCCGTTTCTGCTTGGCCACTATCTGCGCACCCACAATATCAATGCTGAGGTCGTCACCTTATCGGGCGCTGTGGAGATCGCGCCGAGACTCGGTCGGGCGGACGCCATCTGCGCGCTGGTATCGACGGGCTCAACCTTGATCGCCAACCGTCTGCGTGAGGTCGAGACGGTGCTGCAGAGCAATGCCGTGCTGGTCAGAACGCCGCTTGAACTTCCGCCCGACAAACAGGCTTGGGTCGAGCGCCTGCTGATGCGTATTGATGGCGTGCAGCAGGTTCGCGAAAGCAAGTACATCATGC
>JBJTBK010000065.1:0-19512 GCA_046091245.1 Nevskiaceae bacterium
AGCAAGCGTTACGGCATCGGCCGTGTTGAGATTGACGAGTGCTTGAGCCGCGCCGGTGAGCGGAAAAAGGGTAAGCAGCAACAACAACAAATGTTTGACGGTCCTGGAAGCCTCCTTGAGTGGGAACAAGGCAGGCTAGAACTGCGCAGGACGCGCAGGCGAGCACTCAAAGCATTGGAAATCCCCGCAAATGCGCGGGCGGGAGGCAGTTAAAAAGAACTTAGTCGCGAATGGGGTGCACGATGCTGTCGTTGACACGCTCGCGCAAGTCTTTGCCGGGCTTGAAGTGCGGCACGTACTTCCCCGAGAGGGCCACCGCTTCGCCGGTCTTCGGGTTGCGCCCCTGGCGCGGCGGACGGAAGTGCAGCGAGAAACTGCCGAACCCGCGAATCTCGATACGCTCGCCCGCCGCCAAGGCGTCGCTCATGATCTCGAGCATTTGCTTTAAAGCAAGCTCGACGTCCTTAGCCGGCAGTAGTATCTGCTTGGCGGTCATCAATTCGATCAGTTCCGACTTCGACATGACAGCCCCGTGACGTCGTCGGACGAGGATGCGGGAACATCTCCCGCACCCTCGCCCAGCTTCCCTGAGCCTTTAGCCGCGATCGCGATCCGAGTTGATCTGCGCCTTGAGCAGCTCGCCGAGACTCGTGCCCGCGGTCGGGCCCGTCTGCTCGGAACGATAGCTCTGCACGGCCTCGGCTTCCTCGTGGGCTTCCTTGGCCTTGATCGACAGCGAGATCGAACGAGTCTTGCGATCGACACCCATGAACTTAGCGTCGATCTCGTCGCCGACCTTCAGGAACTGGCGCGCGTCCTCGACGCGATCACGTCCCAGCTCCGAGGCCCGCAACTGACCCTCGATGCCGTTTCCGAGATCGATGATCGCCCCACGCGCGTCGACTTCCTTGACGACACCGCGAACGATACTGCCCTTCGGGTTGTCGGCGATGTAGCCCGCGAACGGATCCTTGGCCAACTGCTTGATGCCGAGGCTGATGCGCTCGCGCTCCGGGTCGATGGCAAGCACCATGGCTTCGATCGTCTGACCCTTCTGGAAATTGCGCACGGCTTCTTCGCCAGGCACATCCCAGGAGATGTCGGAGAGATGCACGAGACAGTCGATGTTGCCCGAAAGGCCAATGAAGATGCCGAAGTCGGTGATCGACTTGATCTGGCCCGAGACTTTGTCGCCCCGGTTGTAGTTCTCGGAGAACTCGCGCCACGGATTGGCGGCGCACTGCTTGAGGCCGAGGCTGATGCGACGACGCTCTTCGTCGCAATCGAGCACCATGACTTCGACTTCCTGACCCGTCTGCACGACCTTGGCAGGATTGACGTTCTTGTTGGTCCAGTCCATCTCGGAGACGTGCACGAGACCCTCGACGCCATCCTCGATCTCCACGAACGCACCGTAATCGGCGATGTTGGTGACCTTGCCGAACACGCGGGTGTTGGGCGGGTAGCGACGCGAAATGTTCTCCCACGGATCAGCACCCAACTGCTTGAGACCGAGGCTGACACGCGACCGCTCGCGATCGAACTTTAGGATGCGCACCTCGACTTCATCACCCACCTTGACAACTTCCGAGGGGTGCTTGACGCGCTTCCACGCCATGTCGGTGATGTGCAGCAGGCCATCAATGCCGCCGAGGTCGACAAACGCACCGTAATCGGTAAGGTTCTTGACCGAGCCGCGCACAACCGCGCCTTCCTGCAGGTTGTCCATCAGTGCGGTGCGCTCGGCGGAGAATTCCTGCTCCACGACGGCACGACGCGAGACCACCACGTTGTTGCGCTTCTGGTCGAGCTTGATGACTTTGAACTCGAGCGGCTTGTTCTCGAGGTAGGCAGTGTCGCGTACCGGACGCACATCAACGAGCGACCCCGGTAGGAACGCGCGGACGTGCTCGATCTCGACGGTGAAGCCACCCTTGACGCGACCGGTGATGATGCCGATGACGATTTCCGCTTTTGAGAACGCGTCTTCGAGACGGGTCCAGGTGCGGGCGCGCTTCGCCTTCTCGCGCGACAGACGGGTCTCGCCCGTCCCGTCTTCGACGGAGTCGAGGGCCACCTCGACCATATCGCCAGCCTTGACCTCGATCTCACCGCGCTCGTTCTTGAACTGCTCGACCGGGATGACCGCCTCGGACTTCAGGCCGACGTTGACGATGACCATGTCATCGCCCACATCCACCACGAGACCCGAGAGAATTTGCCCGGGGCGAATCCGCTGGCTCGCCAGGCTCTGCTCGAACAGTTGAGCAAAACTTTCAGTCATGTTGTCACGCATGCGATGCATCGGGCACCGCGCCGTAGATCCGAGCCGCCACGCTCCGTGGACACTCGGGGTTGCCAAACAAGCCACGCATCCTTGCGCAGCCACCTTTCAAAGCGGATCGACTGATTTCGAAGGGTTCAGCGCCACAAGGCGCGCGCGCGTCCGAGTTCGATCACCCGCTCGACCACCGCATCGACCGGCACACCGGTCGAATCGATGACGAACGCGTCGGACGCAGGCCTGAGCGGTGCCACGCTGCGGGTTGAATCCCGCAGGTCGCGCTCGGCGATCTCCCGCGAAAGGGCGGCAAGACTAACAGCGGGATCCTTATCTTTCAACTGCTTATAACGCCTGAGGGCCCTCTCGTCAGCACTCGCCGTGAGGAACACCTTGAGGGGCGCGTCGGTGAAAACGACCGTACCCCTCTCGCGCCCGTCGGCGATCAGACCCGGCGGTTCCGCGAATCGACGCTGGCGATCGAACAGCGCCTCACGCACCGCGGGCCACGCGGCGACCCGGGAGGCGCCCTGCCCAATCCGCTCGTCGCGCACCAGGGCTGTGACCTCGCGGCCACCCAGGCGAATGCATTCGCCACCATCTTCGGCCACGGTGAACGACACCTTCATGGAGCGAGCCAGTTCGGCATGCCCCGCGATGTCATCGGCCGAGAGCCCAGCCTGCTGGCCGGCGACCGCCACAAGGCGATACAGCGCGCCGCTGTCGAGCAGATGCCAACCGAGCGCTTGGGCCAGACGCCGACAGACCGTGCCCTTGCCTGAGCCGGAGGGGCCATCTACCGCCACCACCGCGACCGCGGCGGGGCGCAGGTCCGTCAAAGCTCCTCCAACTCGAGGCCGCACTCGCGGGTGAGGTCAGCGAAACCGGGGAAAGAAGTTGCGACGTTAGTCGTATTCAGCACCTCGATCGGTGCCGAGGCCTGCAACGATGCCATGGCAAACGCCATCGCGACCCGATGATCGCCGCCGCTATCCACGGTACCACCGGAAAATACGGGCCCCGCCGCCTTGCGACCTTCGATCAGCATGCCATCGGGCAATACGCTGTGCCGAATGCCCAGGGCGGTCAACCCGCGCGACATGACAGCGATGCGGTCCGTCTCCTTCACGCGCAACTCTTCGGCCCCGCGCAAAATCGAAGTCCCCTCTGCACACGCGGCAGCAATGAAAAACGCTGGGAACTCATCAATGGCGCGCGGCACGAGCTCGAGCGGCACCTCGATGCCACGAAGCGAGGCCGGCCGAACGACGAGATCCGCCACCGGTTCAGGCCCATGGGTCGACAGGCCCTCAACCGCGATATCGGCACCCATGGCGCTCAGGATCTCGAGCAAGCCGGTGCGCGTTGGATTCATGCCCACATTGCGCAAGCGCAGCGCCCCTGAGCGCGCGATGCTGCCACCGACCATGAAAAAAGCGGCCGAAGAAAAATCGGCCGGCACGTCGATGCGAGTGCCGCGCAGGCGCTGCACGGGCTTGACGGCGATGGTGGTTCCTTCTTGACGCAGCGGCACGCCAAACGCTTTGAGCATGCGCTCGGTGTGGTCGCGCGAGGTCGAGGGCTCAGTGATTCGGGTTTCGCCGCTGGCCCGCAGACCCGCGAGCAGCAATGCCGACTTGACCTGTGCGCTCGCCATAGGACTTTTGTACGGGATGCCGCGCAACCGATCCCAACCGCGAACTATCACCGGGGGCGCGCCATACCGCGTCTCGATCAGCGCACCCATCATGCGCAGCGGCAGCGCTACACGCTCCATCGGGCGATTCATCAACGACGCATCGCCGACGAGAGTCGACTCGAATTTCTGCCATGAGAGCAAGCCGATGAGCAGGCGCATCGCCGTGCCCGAGTTGCCCAGATCCAGCGCAGAACTCGGGGCCTGCAAAGACAACAGACCACCGCCGCGCACGCGCACCGACCGCCCGCCATCCTGCTGGATGCGCACGCCCATGCCGCGCAGCGCCTCAAGCGTGCGGAGGCAGTCTTCGCTTTCAAGGAAACCCTCGATTTCGGTGAGGCCCTCCGCAATGGCCCCCATCAGCAATGCCCGATGTGAGATCGACTTGTCGCCGGGCACGGTAACGTCGCCCTCGACGGACTCGACCGGGGAGATACGCCAGCGGGCAGGGGTTTCGGAGTCGGGGACGGGGCCAGCCATACAACACACTATGTTTACAGAACTGCGCGCGGAGAGGAACCCAGCACCCTATACAGGGAAGCCCGGGTCTTGAGACGAGCGAGCGCCCGGGCTACCGGCGGGTCGTCCCGATGCCCCTCAAGATCGATGAAAAACACATAATCCCACTTGCGCCGCTGGGACGGCCGCGACTCGATCCGTGAAAGGCTCACTTTGTTGCGGGCCAAGGGTTCGAGTAGCCGATGAAGGGCCCCAGGCGCCTCCGTGTGCCCCGTCGACACCAAAAGTGTGGTCCGGTCATGGCCGCTCGCGCCAAACACGCGCCGGCCGATGACCAAAAAGCGGGTGGTATTGTCCGGGCGGTCCTCGATATCGGCGCACAGAATCGTCAAGCCATAGACCTCCGCCGCAGTCTCACCGGCAATGGCCGCAGTCCCCTTTTCGTCACGGGCCCGCCGTGCGGCCTCAGCGTTGCTCGACTCCGGGATCACCTCGACATCCGGAAGATTTTCTTGGAGCCACTGGCGGCACTGCGCGAGCGATTGCGGATGGCTGCAGACCCGCTTGATCTCCCGCAGCGATTTCAACTTACCCATGAGGTTCTGCCGAATGCGCAGCTCCACCTCGCCGCAAATATGCAGTGGCGAGGAGAGAAATCGGTCGAGCGTGTGATTGACACTACCCTCGGTGGAGTTCTCGATCGGCACCACGCCGAAATCCGCGGTGCCCGCCTCCACCTCGTGGAAGACCTCATCTATGGTTGCGAGCGGCAACGCACGAGCCGAGTGACCAAAGTGCTTGTAGACCGCGGCCTGCGAGAACGTACCCTCAGGCCCGAGGAAACCAATCTTGAGGGGATCTTCCTGGGCGAGACACGCCGACATGATCTCGCGAAACAGGCGAACGATTTCCTCATCGCGCAGCGCCGCGCCGGCCGCGGCCTTCCCCTTGTTTGCCGCTGCCTGGCCATCGCCCGCGCGACCCGCCGCACGCGCTTGCGCGTTTCGCTCCAGCGCCATGCGCAGCACCTGCGCTTCGCGCTCCGGCCGGTAGAAATCGACTAGTCGCCCTTGCTTGCTCTTCGAGATGCCGACCTGCCGCGCCAGTGCCGCCCGCTCGTTTAGCAGCGCATGCAATTGCCGATCGACGGCGTCGATGCGTCCACGGAGGTCAGCGATAGGCGCAGCCTTACCGGTTACTGCCGCAGCGCTATTGCGACGGGGCGAGCGGCGCTTCGCGTCGGCCGTCTTGTTGGCTGCCTTCTTACCTTTTGTCGTGGCCACCCCTGCCCCCCCTTTACAACACTCGCGCCGAGAGTACGCCATCGATGGCGCGAATTCGACCCAGCAAGCTCGCATCGACCAAACCCTCGGCATCGATCAGCGTGTAGGCGAACTCACCGCGAGATTTGTTGAGCAGCTCCGCAATGTTGACGCCCGCCGCAGCCAGAAGCGTGGAGATCTGTCCCACCATGTTAGGGACGTTGCTGTTGGCTACAGCGACCCGCGAGGCACCCGGCACGCGCGGCAGTGTCGCTTCCGGAAAATTGACGCTGTGCCGAATATCACCATGCTGCAGGAACTGACGCAGCGTATCGGCGACCATGACCGCACAATTATCCTCCGCCTCGCCCGTCGAAGCGCCGAGATGCGGGAGCACGATAGCCCGCGGATGCAGCTTGTACGCGTTGCTCGGGAAGTCGCAAATATAGGCATGCAGGCGATCACTGCCGAGTGCCTCGAGCACTGCGGCATCCTCGACGTTGCCGCCTCGGGAAAAATTCAACACTACCGAGGGCTTCGGCATCAAACGTAAACGCGCTGCGTTAACGAGCCCTCGGGTCGCCTCCACGAGCGGCACATGCACGCTGACGAACTGGCTACGGGAAAATAGATCATCAAGCGACAACGCCTGCTCGATCGAGGAAGAGAGTTGCCAAGCACGCTGCACGGTGATCTGCGGGTCATAGCCGATCACGTGCATGCCGAGCCGCTCTGCCGCATTAGCGACTTCTACCCCAATGGCGCCGAGCCCAATCACACCGAGCGTCCGACCGGGCAACTCGAAGCCCGCAAACGCCTTCTTGCCGCGCTCAGTGGCCAGGTCGATTGCCGCATCGTCACCCTCGAGGTTGCGCGCGAAATCCCAGGCCTGACAGATGTTACGCGCCGCGAGAAACAGCGCCGCGATCACCAATTCTTTGACCGCATTAGCGTTCGCCCCAGGAGCATTGAACACCGGGATGCCTCGCTTCGAAAGCGCCGCCACGGGTACGTTGTTCACGCCGGCACCCGCGCGCGCAACAGCAAGCAGCGACGACGGGATCGTCATGGCGTGCATATCGGCCGAGCGCAGCAGGATGGCATCGGGTTCGACGAGACTCGAAGCGACCTCGTACCGATCTCGCGGCAATCGCTCGAGGCCACGAACGCTGATGTCGTTCAGAGTTTGGATGCGAAAACGCATGACGGGCGCTTAGCCGTAGCGGCGCTGGAAGTCACGCATGAAGGCGACCAGCGCCTCCACACCCTGCAACGGCATGGCGTTGTAGATCGAGGCACGCATGCCCCCGACCGAACGGTGCCCCTCCAGGTTTGCCAGACCCGCAGCGAGCGCTTCGCTGCAAAAGGTTTTTTCGAGCGCCGGGTCGGGAATGATGAACGGCACGTTCATGCACGAGCGTGCGTTGCGTGCCACGGGACTCTTGTAAAACCCCGAAGCATCGATGAAGTTGTACAGCAGGTTGGCCTTGCGCTCGTTACGTTCGCCAATCGCCGCTAGCCCGCCTTCGCGCTTCAGCCACTCGAACACCAGCCCTGCGATATAGATGCCAAACGTCGGTGGGGTATTGAGCATCGACCCCTCCTTCGCCATCACCGCGTAATCCCAAATCGGCGGCGTATCGACCCTCGCCCGCCCAAGCAAGTCCTCGCGGACGATCACGAGCACAAGACCCGACGGTCCGATGTTCTTCTGCGCGCCCGCATAGATGAGGCCAAACCGACTGACGTCGATGGGCCGCGACAAGACGGTCGAGGACATGTCGGCAATCAGCGGCACGGCGCCCGTATTCGGGACGTAGTCGAACTCCACGCCGCCGATCGTCTCGTTGGGCGTGTAATGCACATAGGCCGCGTCCGCACTCACCTGCCAACTATCGAGCGAAGGGACCGTGCTGTAGTTACTGCCGGCCTCATCGGCCACGACATTGACCGTGCAATAGCGCTTTGCCTCGCCCAGCGCCTTTTTCGACCATGCTCCCGTGTTCAGGTAGTCGACGACGGCACCCGGCGCCGTGAGATTGAGCGGAATCGCCGTGAACTGCCCCGTCGCGCCGCCCTGCAGGAACAGCACTTTGTAGTTCGACGGAATACCCATCAACTCTCGCAGGTCACGCTCGGCCTGCTCGGCGACGGCCACGAAGGCTTTACTGCGGTGACTGACTTCCATCACCGACATTCCGCTGCCCTGCCAGTCAGTCATCTCGCGACTGGCTTGTTCGAGCACGGGTAATGGCAGGGTCGCGGGACCTGCGGCGAAATTGAATACGCGCATGTGAAACTCCAACCTAAGAGTGCAGCGACAAAAAGCGGCGGCTGCAGCTAGCGAGCCAAGCGGCCCGTGTGAACGCTAGTGTGGCAGCGACTCACCCGAATCGGTTTGCGACGACTCGCCCGCCAAGCCTGCGGAATTCTCGCCCGCCTCGTCGACGACTTCGTCCGCGTCACCGTCCAACAAGCCGATCCCTTCGACACCGGCGAGTCGCTCGCCGTCGTCAAGCCGAATCAACCGCACGCCCTGCGTGGTGCGGCCGACGATGGACACCTGTGCCACCGGCGTGCGCACGAGTGTGCCACTGGAACTGATGAGCACGATTTCTTGATCGGTGCTGAGCTGCAGTGCGGCGACCGTGGCGCCATTGCGCTCGGTGGTTTGCAGCGCGATAACGCCCTGCCCGCCCCGCCCATGCAGCGGGAAATCCTCGAGCGGTGTGAGCTTGCCGTAGCCGTTTTCGGAGGCGGTGAGAATGAGACCCCCCCCGACCACGACGAGCGAGATGACCTCCTGCCATTCGCTTAGCTTGATGCCCCGCACACCGGTCTCATCGCGGCCCATTGGACGCACCTCCGCCTCATTGAAGCGGATGGCCTTGCCGCCGTTGGAGCAGAGGATGATGTCACGCGAGCCGTCAGTGAGACCCACACCAACCAACCGATCACCGTCGCGCAAATCCACGGCGATGATGCCGGAGGGTCGCGGCCGGGAGTAAGCGGACAACGGCGTCTTCTTCACCGTGCCGTGGCTCGTGGCCATGAACACGAAATGCTCGTCGTCGAATTGCTTGACCGCGAGCACGGCGTTGATCTTCTCGCCTTCTTCGAGAGGCATGAGGTTCACGAGCGGCTTGCCGCGGGCATTGCGCCCCGCTTGTGGCAACTCGAACACGCGCAGCCAATAGACACGACCGCGATTCGAGAAACACAGCAGCGTATCGTGGGTGTGCGCGACAAACAGCTTTTCGATGAAGTCTTCGTCCTTCATCGCCGTGGCCGCCTTGCCGCGCCCACCGCGCCGCTGCGTCTGGTACTCCGTCAGCGGCTGGCTTTTGGCGTATCCCGAGGGCGAGAGGGTAACGTCCACATCCTGAGGCTCGATCAGATCCTCGGTGGCCAGATCGATGTGTTCGCGATTGATCTCGGTACGTCGGGCATCGCCGTATTCGTCGCGAATGGCGAGCAGCTCAGCGCGAACGACCTCAGTCAAGCGCTCGTCGCGGGCGAGGATATCCGACAGATCAATGATTTCAGTGAGCAGCGTGGCGTATTCGCCAACGATCTTGTCTTGCTCGAGCCCGGTCAGCCGGTTGAGCCGCATATCGAGGATGGCCTGCGCCTGCACCTCGCTCAGCCGATAACCGCTGCCATCGCTCTGCAGACCAACGGCCGCCGCCAGATCCTTGGGACGCGTGGAGACGTTATTGGCGCGGGCGAGCATTTCAGGCACTGCGCCCGAGGACCATGCCCGTTCGACGAGAGCGACTTTCGCTTCCGCTGGGGTCGGCGAACGCTTGATGAGCGCGATGACCTCGTCGATATTGACCAGGGCTACAGCCAGCCCTTCGAGCACGTGGGCCCGATCGCGCGCCCTGGCGAGATCGAACACGGTGCGCCGAGTGACCACCTCGCGCCGATGGCGGAGAAAGGCCTCGAGCATTTCCTTGAGCGACAACAGTCGCGGCTGACCATCGACCAGCGCGACCATGTTGATACCGAACACCGTCTCGAGCGGCGTTTGCGCGTAGAGGTTGTTGAGCACCACCTCCGCGTTCTCGCCGCGTCGCAACTCGATCACGATGCGCATGCCGTCTTTGTCAGACTCATCGCGCAGGCCATCGTTGGCGATACCTTCGATCTGCTTTTCGCGTACCAGATCCGCGATACGCTCGATCAGGCGCGCCTTGTTGACCTGGTAGGGCAACTCGGTGACGACGATGGCCTGACGATCGCCGCGCCCAACTTCCTCAAAATGCGTCCGAGCGCGAATGGACAACCGACCGCGCCCCGACTTGTAAGCGGAGACAATGTCCTGCGCGCCGTTGATGATGCCTGCGGTCGGGAAGTCCGGCCCCGGCACATGCTGCATCAAGCCCGCCAGCGAGATATCCGGCTCATCGATGACGGCGAGGCAGGCATTAACTACCTCGGTCAGATTGTGGGGCGGGATATTGGTGGCCATACCCACCGCGATACCGGAGGAGCCGTTGACGAGCAGGTTCGGGATGCGCGAGGGCATCACCGCGGGCTCGGTCAAAGATTCGTCGTAGTTCGGGACAAAATCGACGGTTTCGCGATCGATATCGGCCAACAACTCGCCGGCCATCTTCGACATACGCACTTCGGTGTAACTCATGGCGGCCGGCATGTCCCCGTCCACCGAACCGAAGTTACCCTGCCCATCGACCAGCAGATAACGCATGGAAAACGGCTGAGCCATGCGCACGATGGCGTCATACACCGCCGAGTCACCGTGCGGGTGGTACTTGCCAATGACATCGCCGACGACACGAGCGGATTTTTTGTACGGCTTGTTGTAGTCGTTACCCAGTTCGCGCATCGCAAAGAGCACGCGCCGATGCACGGGTTTAAGGCCGTCGCGGACATCCGGGAGGGCTCGACCGACGATCACGCTCATCGCGTAATCGAGGTAGGACTGACGCATCTCGTCTTCGAGATTGACGGGCAGTACTTCGCGCGCGATTTCGCTCATTCGGCAGGTCGATTCCGCAGTCGAAACTAAAGCGAAAATAGTACCATAGAACCCCGCCTACGGCCCGAGTCTCGATGCCATGCTGCATGCCACCACCGACCCTGCCGAACTCGCTAAATTCGACGCCATCGCCCATCGGTTCTGGGACGAAGAAGGCGAGTTCCGACCGCTGCATATCCTGAACCCGGTGCGCGTCGGCTTCGTCGCAGAGCGCAGTCGCTTGGCAGGCGCCACCGTCGCCGATGTGGGCTGCGGTGGCGGTTTGCTCGCCGAAAGCCTCGCCCGCGCCGGGGCGCACGTCACCGCCATCGATCTCGCTCCCGGCATGATCGACGTCGCGCGCCTGCACGCCGCGGGCGCAGGCCTCGACATCGACTATCGACTGCAGTCGGTCGAAGCGCTGGCCGATGAATCCGCCGGCCGCTTTGACGTCGTCACCTGCATGGAGATGCTCGAACACTTGCCGGAACCTGCCGGCGCGGTCGACGCCCTCGCTCGCCTGCTGCGACCCGGCGGGTCGCTGTTCGTATCCACCATCAACCGCAATCTGCGCTCGTTTGCCGTCGCCATCGTCGGCGCCGAGTATCTGACTCGCCTTGTGCCTGCGGGCACGCACGAATACGAACGGCTGATCAAACCCTCGGAACTCGCGGCGTGGGCGCGCAGCGCGGGCCTTGAGGCCCAAGAGATCGCCGGGCTCGAATTCAACCCGGTGACCTCACTCTGTCGGCTCACTACCGACCCGTCGGTCAATTACCTCCTGCACCTGCGCAAGCCCGCGGTCCCGTGATTGCGCTCGATCGCGAGCTCGTGCAGCGGTTTGCACCGATGCCGCAACGGGCAGCCTTGAACGCGCTGTTTAACATCGAGCAGGAAGTCTTAGGCACACTGCGTCCAGGACTCGAGCACACCGTGAGTCACACGAAGCTCGGCTGGTGGTCCGAGGAGCTGGAGCGGCTCGCCGTAGGGCGACCGGCACACCCTTCCGCGGTAACGCTCGCCCGTGTTGCAGAGGAACAAACCCGCAGCGCACCGGACTTGCGCGCCCTCGCTGAGCACGCGAGTGAAGCGCTCGCCTGCATGGCCTTCGTTGATCGCGCGGAACTGCTGTCGCACCTACGCCAGTGGTCCCACAGCGTGTTTCGCGAACTTGCCACCTTGGGTGCGGCGACGGGCGCTACGGACCCACGGCACTTGCCGATCGCCGAGCGCTTGGCGGCACGCGCGGGCCCCGCCATTCGCGAGGTCGAGCTGCTCTTCGCCTTCGAGCGACACGCGCGAGCCGGCCGCGTCTACACACCGATCCAACCCGATCAGGTGCCAATCTGGACGGCGCAACCTTTGGGCGATGCGCAGCGACGCCAACTGAACGAGCGCCTCGTTGAGCTCGAGTCGGCACTCGCTGCGGCGGTCGCCGAGGTGCCTGCGCCGGCGCGCGTCAGCTTGGCGAGCGCTGTGGTCTGGGCGCGGCTCGCTGAGCGAACGGCCCGCCTAACCCGTGGCGCGGCCAGCTTAGGCGGCGAACTCGGGCGAATCGAACCGCTGCGTCGTACCATTCGCGCTTGGCAAGCCGCCGTCCGTGCCTTGCAGGGAGCCGCATGAACGACACCAGTTTTGATCCACGCCAGTTGCCACTCGAAGCGGACGAACTCGCGGGCCGAGTCATCGCCATCACCGGGCCTACCAGCGGCATCGGTCGAGCGCTCGCTCTCGAGTCCGCGCGTCGCGGCGCCGAGGTGCTGCTGCTCGGGCGCAACGTCAAAAAACTCGAACTGGTGTACGACGAGATCGTTGCGCTCCACCGTGCCGATGGCACGGCCGTGGCCGAGCCGCTGATCGCTCCCCTCGATCTTGAAAAGGCCGTGGCAGGCGATTACGACGCCATCGCCTCGGCGATTGAACAGCGCTGGGGACGCCTCGATGGCCTCGTGCACAACGCAGGCCTGCTCGGCATTCTCTCGCCGCTTGAGCACTTCGACGTACCGACCTGGGTCAAGGTCATGCACGTCAATGTCACAGCGATGTTCGCGCTGACTCAAGTGCTGCTACCGACGCTGCGCGCCTCGAGCGACGCTTCGGTGATTTGCACTTCGAGCAGCGTCGGCCGCCGCGGTCGTGCGTATTGGGGGGCGTATTCGGTGTCGAAATTCGCCCTCGAAGGCTTTGTGCAGGTGCTGGCAGATGAACTCGAGAAGACCACGGTTCGCGTGAACGCCAACGACCCGGGTCGTTGCCGCACACCGAGGCGTCGGCAGGCCTAGCCGTCGGAAAATCCGGACACGCGGCCCGCCCCCGAGGCGATCGTGGGGCCTTTTATTGCCCTGCTTGGGCCGCGCTCACGTGGCGTCAGCGGGCGGGCGTTGTCGGCGCAGTAGCCACGCGCTTCGCGCCCCGCAGCAGCGCAGCTTCCTCGGCGGTAAGGGCTCTGAACTGACCGCGATTCAGATCCCGCGTCAGCGCGAGGGGACCGAGCGAGGTGCGCTGCACGCGACTGACGAATGCGCCCTGCCGTTCAAACAACTGCCGTACGTCCTTGCCGCTCGCGCCCGTGACGCGAATCCGGTACCAGCGATTACTGACGTCGGCATCCTCCTCCGAGCCCTCAACGGACTCAACGGCGAGCGTGCGCCCATCATCGAGTTCGCCGCGCAGGATGGCCGCTTGATGAGCCTCCTCGAGCACGCCACGGACGCGTACCAAAAACTCCACCGGCCACTCGCGCACGAGACGTTGCAGGTGTGCCGCCAAGGCGCCATCACTCGTCAGGATCTCAAGTCCACCGTCGATCCGCGGCATCGGCGAAACCGCGAGAAAACGCTTGCCGACGCGCCGCGGCAAGCGCGGCACCAATTCCTCGGCCAATGATTGCCCTGTCGATCGGTGGCAAAGAAACACGGTGTCTTCGGCGCCGAGCTTGCTGGCATCGCGGCTGCGCCGCACGACCCGACCATCAACGCGAATTTCGTCGCGTCCGCTGACGCGCTGACCGAGCACGGCCGGCACGCCATTGACGGTCACCCGGCCGCGGGAAATCCAAGCCTCGGCCTCACGGCGCGAGGCCAGTCCTGCCTGCGCCAGCACTTTTTGCACACGCTCGCCGGGTGCGTCAGACGTAGACGGTTTCATCGCCAGGGCCGGGCAGCCCCTCGGGTAGTGGTGCGCTGGGGGCCTCGGTTGAGGGCTCGACCGCAACCGGTACCAGCACACCCGACTCTTCGGCGAGCGCGGGCAGAGCAAGCTGCGGATTGATGTCGCTCATCGCCTTCTACTCAGCGAGCGGCGGCAACTCGTCGATGCTGCGCAGACCAAAATAATCGAGGAATTCCCGCGTCGTGCCGAGCAGCTCCGGATGACCCGGCACATCCCGATGCCCAACGACGCGAACCCAATCGCGCTCCATCAGCGTCTTGAGAATGTTGGGATTCACGGCGACGCCGCGCACCGACTCGATCTCGGCGCGCGTAATCGGCTGGCGGTAGGCGATCAAGGCCAGCGTCTCGAGCAGCGCGCGCGAGTACTTCTGCGCTCGTTCGGGCCACAAACGACCGATCTCGCGGCCGTATCCGGCACGGATCTGTACGCGCCAACCACTGGCCGTTTCCTTCAACTCGATGCCGCGCTCGGCATACTCGGCCTCGAGCTGCTGCAAACCCGCGACGATTTGCGCCTTCTCGGGCCGGCCGTCCTCGTCGAACAACTGCGCGATATCGGTCACCTGCAGCGGCTTGCCGCCCGCCAGTAGTGCCGCTTCGATGACGTTACGAATGTGATGCTCACTCATGCGGGTTGATCGTCCTCATTATCGATGGCGAGACGTACCGGCGGATTGTGCGCGCCGCGAACGTGCAAGGGTCCGTAGGGCTCGGTCTGCACGAGATCCAACAAACCTTCACGTACCAGCTCGAGAATGGCCATGAAGGTCACGGTGACCCCCATGCGCCCCTCCTCGGGACGGAACAGCTTGAGAAACTCGACGAATCCGCCGCCCTCAACGGCCGCCAATACATCGGTCATGCGGGCACGAACCGACAAGCGCTCGCGCTGCACATGATGGTGTTGAAACATTGCCGCCCGCACCACCACCTCGCGGAACGCGAGGATCATCTCCTGCAGCGTCACCGTCGGCACTTGGGTGACCGGGCGTCGGGCGGTGTTTTCAGCCCGTGCGACCCACACATCGCGCTCGAGGCGCGGCAGGCGATCGACGCTCTCGGCCGCCTGCTTGAAGCGCTCGTATTCCTGCAGGCGACGCACGAGATCCGCCCGCGGGTCGTTCTCCTCGGTCGGCGCCTCACTCGAGCGAGGCAGCAGCATGCGCGATTTGATCTCGGCGAGCGTCGCCGCCATGACCAGGTACTCGCCCGCGAGTTCAAGCTGCATGTCCTGCATCAGCTCGATGTAGTTCATGTACTGACGGGTAATGTCCGCGAGCGGGATATCGAGAATGTCGAGGTTCTGCCGCCGGATCAGATACAAGAGCAGATCGAGCGGGCCTTCGAACGCCTCGAGAAACACCTCGAGAGCCTGAGGCGGAATGTACAAATCGCGCGGCAGCTGCGTGACCGGCTCGCCTTGCACCACGGCAAAGGGCATCTCCGCCTGCGCCGGGGCCAGCAAGTCGGCCGGCTCTTCGGAGGTTTGCACCAATCGCAAATCGGCTTTAGCCATCGGCTCAGTCCCCCCGCAGGTGCATGGCGCGTCGAACCTCGTCCAAGGTCTCGCGGGCCGCATCGCGCGCCTTCTCGCAACCCTCGGTGAGAATGGCTCGAACGAGTTCCGGGTTGTTCTCGTACTCCTCGGCGCGCTTGCGCATGGTGGTTGATTCATCGACCACCCGATCGATCAACGGCTTCTTGCACTCGAGACAGCCAATGCCGGCGCTGCGACAGCCCGCTGCAGCCCAGTCTCGTGTGGGCTGATCCGAATAGACCTGATGCAGCGACCAGACGGGGCACTTCTCCGGATCGCCGACATCGGTGCGGCGAACCCGCGCCGGATCCGTCTGCATGGTCTTCAATTTCTTGGCGACCGAGTCGGGATCCTCACGAAGTCCGATGGTGTTGCCATAGGACTTGGACATCTTGCGTCCATCCAGGCCCGGCAGCTTCGGCGTCGGCGTCAACACCACTTGTGGCTCCGGCAGAATTGCCACACTCGAACCTTCGAGATAGCCCAGCAAGCGCTCACGATCGGCCACCGTGATGCGGGTGTTGCCGGTCACGAGCGCGCGAGCCTTGTCGAGTGACTCGGCGTCGCCGGATTCCTGAAATTTCTTGCGTAGCTGTCGGTAGAGGCTGCTGTTGCGACCGCCGAGTTCGGCCACCGCCTTCTCGGCCTTGTTCTCGAAGTCGACCTCGCGACCAAAGAGGTGATTGAAGCGACGCGCCACCTCGCGCGTGATCTCGACGTGCGCGACCTGATCCTCGCCCACGGGCACGTCGCCCGGGCGATAGAGGAGGATGTCCGCCGACTGCAGCAGCGGGTAGCCAAGAAAGCCGTAGGTGGCGAGGTCCTTCTCCGCAAGCTCGGCCTGCTGGTCCTTGTAGGTCGGCACTCGCTCCAGCCACGAGAGCGGCGTGATCATCGACAGCAGCAAGTGCAGTTCGGCGTGCTCGGGAACCTGCGACTGCACAAACAGGGTCGCGACACCCGGATTCAGACCCGCAGCCAGCCAGTCGATCACCATCTCATGGGTGTATTCGGGAAGCTTGCTCGTGTCCTCATAGCCGGTCGTCAGCGCGTGCCAGTCTGCGACGAAGAAGAAGCAGGGGTATTGGTACTGCAGGTCCACCCAGTTGCGCAGCGCGCCGTGGTAATTGCCGAGGTGCAACTGCCCGGTCGGCCGCATGCCCGAGAGCACACGATTTGACTGTGAAACATTACTCAATCAGCACAACCCTTTGTTTTATAGGTATTTATTATATTTTAACTTGATTCACTTCGGCCCCACCGAAGTCCGCGCAGTATACCGGAGGCGAGACCTTAGGGGCCTACCTTCACAGTCCGAAGGGTTCAATGGAGCCGCGGCCCTGGCGCACCACCACAGCCGGTTTGGCCGCGAGATCGACCACCGTCGTCGGCTCGAGGCCGCAGGAGCCGCAATCCAACAAGGCATCGAGGTCGCGAGCAAGCCGGTCGGCGATCTCGACGCCGTCGTTCAACGGCAATTCGTCCCCCGGCAGCATCAGCGTCGAACTCATGATCGGCTCGCCGAGTTCGGCGAGCAGCATCTGCGGCACCGGGTGATCCGGAACCCGTAGGCCGATGGTGCGTCGTTTCTCATGCTGCAACCGGCGCGGCGTCTCTCGAGTCGCCTCGAGGATGAAGGTGTAGGGCCCGGGCGTGCGGGCCTTCAGCAGTCGAAACTGCCATGTGTCAACTTTGGCATAGCGTGAGATCTCGGTCAGATCGCGACACACCAGCGTGAAATGATGGTGGCGATCGGCCTGCCGCAGCCGGCGAATCCGCTCCAGAGCGTCCTTGTCACCGATGTGACAACCGAGCGCGTAACACGAATCCGTCGGGTACGCGATCAAGCCACCCTCGCGCACGATGGCCGCGGCCTGACGGATCAGGCGCAGTTGAGGATTACGTGGATGCAGTTCGAAGTGTTGCACGGCGGCCGTATCATACGCGGCATGAGTGACACGCCACGCCTCGACCGCCTGCGCGCTTGCCTGCAAGCGGCGCTTGAACCCGACCTACTGGACATTCGTGACGACAGTGCGCTTCACGCCGGACACGCCGGAGCCCGCGAGGGCGGGCACTTTCACGTCGTGATCCGCAGCGCCCGCTTCGTCGGGCTCACCCCCCTCGCCCGGCACCGGCTCGTCTATGCGGCGGTTGGCTCGTTAATGGGGCGCGACATTCACGCCCTGTCCATCGATGCCCGCTTGCCCTCATAATTCGCCCCTCCCTCTGTGACCATGAGATCCGCCGAAATGAAAACCCTGCGCTTAGTGACCCTGGCCACGGCCAGCCTTCTGCTTGCCGCCTGTCAGGCCAAGACCGACGCCGCCGGCGCGGCGGCTGATGACCCGTCCATGAAGCCCGTTGCCACGGTGGCCGGAAAGCCGATCACCCAGGGCATGTTCGATACCTACGTCAAAAGCGCCACGGGTCGAGCGGTCGCGGACCTCGAGCCTGAGCTCAAGCAGCGCGCACTCGATTCGCTGATCAGCATGCATGTGCTCTCTGCCCAGGCTGAGAAAGACGGCCTCGATAAGCAGGCGGATATGGCCACGCGTCTGCAACTCGATCGCATGAATATGCTGCAGCAGGCCTTGGCCGAGAAGTACCTGAAGGACAAGACGCCCACTGAGCAGGAACTGCGCGCTGAATACGACACACAGGTCGCCCAGCTCTCGCGCAACGAGTACCGTGCGCGTCACATTCTCGTGCCGACCGAAATCGCAGCCACGCAGATCCTCGAGCGGTTGCGTAAAGGCGAGAAGTTCGAGAACTTGGCCAAAGATTCGCTCGACGCCTCGCGTGATCGCGGTGGTGATCTCGGCTGGTTCAGCCCGAGCAGCATGGTCAAGCCCTTCGCTGAAGCAGTGGTTGCGCTGAAAAAGGGTGAAACCATCGCCAAGCCGGTGCAGACGCAATTTGGCTGGCACATCATCCGGGTCGATGACATCCGCGAAGTTCAACCGCCGCCGTTCGAGCAGGTCAAGGAGCAGTTGAACCAGGCGGTCCTCGCCAAAAAGCTGCGCACCTATAGCGACGAGCTCGCCAAGGCCGCCAAGGTCGAAAAGAAGCTCTGATCTAGCCGCTCCCGCGGCACACACGACGGCCGTCGACCTCAGGTCGGCGGCCGTTTTGTTTCCAGAATCTGCTGTAGTGCCGCTTCATCGAGAATCGGTACGCCAAGGTCTGCCGCCTTGCGCAACTTAGAGCCCGCATCGCGCCCCGCGACTAGGTAACTCGTCTTCGAGGACACACTGCCGCTCGCCTTGGCACCGAGCGCGCGCAGCGCATCCTCGGCCACCTCACGCGACAAAGACTCGAGCGTGCCGGTGAGCACAAAGGTCAACCCGGCGAGCGGCGCCTCCTCTGCGGCCACCACGCGAGGCGCAGGCCAAGTAATACCCGCTGCCTGCAGGCGCTCGAGCACTTCGCGATTGGCCGGATCTGCAAAAAATTCGACCACCCTCGCCGCGATCACCGGACCGACATCCGGTGCCTGCTGCATGCGCTGCAGATCAGCCTGCATCAAGGCCTCGAGCGAGCCGAAGTGCGTAGCCAGAGTGGCTGCCGTCGCCTCACCCACATCGCGTATGCCGAGGGCAAACAAAAATCGCGCGAACGTTGTGTGCTTCGCCCGCTCGATCGCGCGTAGCAACTTGTCGGCACTCTTCTCACCCATGCGATCGAGATCGGCCAGCGACTGCCGCGAGAGCGAGAACACATCGGCCGGAGACTGTGCAAGACCCGCCTCCACCAATTGATCCACCAGTTTTTCACCGAGCCCCTCGATATCGAGCGCACGCCGCGAGGCAAAATGTCGCAGGCGTTCTTTGCGTTGTGCACTGCAGCGATATCCGCCCGTGCAGCGTGCCACCGCCTCCTCGCCCTCGCGCTGTACGATCGACGCGCACACAGGACATACGGCAGGCAGCACGATCGCTCGGGCGTCAGCCGGTCTACGCTCCGCAATCACGCGAGCCACCTCGGGGATGACATCGCCCGCCCGACGCACGACTACGGTGTCGCCGATGCGCACGTCTTTGCGCTGCACCTCGTCCATGTTGTGCAGGGTCGCATTACTCACAGTGACGCCACCGACGAACACCGGCTCAAGTCG
>JBJTBK010000066.1:0-8694 GCA_046091245.1 Nevskiaceae bacterium
GTATGGCTTTCGGTCCTTGCTCATGAGGCGAGTGTACCCCGGCTTGCCCTTGGGCGGATCAAAGGTCATGCCCCACAGATGCTCGGCCATGACGAAGTTCACCATAGTCTCGAACATGGGTACTTCGATCTCTTGGCCCTCACCACTGCGCTCGCGATGGAAGAGCGCCGCGAGCACCGCATAGACCACGGTAATGGCGGTAGTCTTGTCCGCGACGATAGTCGGCAGGTAGCGCGGCTCACCCAGCACCATTTCATTGAGCATGGCGATACCACTGGCCGCCTGGATCGAATCATCGAGTGCGCCGAGCTTGCCGTACGGCCCACGCTTGGCGTAACCGTAGGCGCCGCAATAAATAATGCGTGGGTTGACCTTTTTGAAGTCGGCATACTCGAGGCCGAGCTTGGTCATCACTTGCGGTCGGTTGTTGTGCACGAACACGTCGGCATCGCGCGCCAGCGCAAGCAGTGCATCCCGCGCACCGGGCAGACGCAGATCGAGCACGATACTGCGCTTGTTGCGATTACAGGTGAGATACAACGCGGCCATGCCGGGGTGATTCGCTGCCCCAAGTGAGCGATTGCTGTCGCCCCGCGGCTGCTCGACCTTGATGATCTCGGCGCCCATGTCGCCGAGCATCTGACAGGCCCAAGGCCCGAGCACCACGCTCGTCATCTCGACGACTTTGATTCCATGCAGCGGACCCGGCATCTGACTCTCCTGCGGAAACGATCGACTGGAGCGAAGCGTCCGGAATGATACGCTTGGCCCATGTACTCGGAACTGTTCCTCGCACAAGCCCTCCTTCAGGCGGTCTTGTGGCTCTGGTGCTGGCGGTTGTGGCGCACTCGTGGGCTGCTGGTGGCCGCATTACTGCTGGTGCCTCAGTTCGGTCTGGTATGGGACAACCTGATCGTCGGCCTCGGCCGTTTCATTGGCTTCGGCCCGCTGCTCGAAGCGCTCTCCTGGCCCCGCTTCTGGCTGCACTGGGTGTCGGGCACGTGGCTGATTGTTGCGGCAGGCTCAGCGCTGCGCCTCGCGGGCCTGCCGTGGATGCGCTCCGCGCGCAGCATGTTGCTGTTCTGCTCGCTGACCCTCGCCCTGATGATGTTCGATCTGCCGCACTTCTGGCGTGACCGCCTCTACCCGGTGTGCGAGTTCGACTTGATCCGCTATTCCACCGCGGTGTCGGCCGACACGCTGTGCTTCGCAGGTCAGACCGTCGTCAAATCCTCACCGCCGATCGCTTCGATCCTCACCTGCTTCGTCGTTATCGGCGCCGGCCTTGTGCTATGGCTGCGCCGTGGCTTCCCCTGGATGTTCGCGGGTGGCGCCTTGATGCTCGCGAGTGCGATGCCGGGGCTGCGCGAATACAAGCTCGACAACTTCGGCGAGATCCTCATTGCAGGTGGAGTTCTCTGGGCGCTGCACCGCTTCAGCGCCACGACCCAACCGAACACCGCGGCCTTGAACTCGTGAGTCCCGACAAGACCGCGAGACGCGATCGGCTTGCAGCGATCGCCGCAGCGCTTGCCGCCATGTTGTTTGCGACCAAAGGCATCTTTGCCAAGCAGTTGTACTCGATGGGCGTCAGCGTCGAAGCATTGGTGACGATCCGGGCGACGCTCGCAGTGCCGCTGTTCTGGTGGCTGGCACTGCGCCGCGAGCCCTTGGCTGCGATCGCTCGCACGCCGCCCGCCGCCGTGCTCGCCGCCGTTGTTGCGGGGGCCCTTTGCTACTACGTCGGCGCCTTGCTGGATTTCCACGCGCTGACGATGATCGATGCCAGCATCGAGCGTGTGTTGATTTTCAGCTACCCCGCGATGGTGGTGCTATTCACCTCGGTTCGCGATCGACGATGGCCCTCGGCGCGGGTGCTTGGCGCGGTCGGCCTCGCGTACCTCGGCATCTTCTTCACCATGGGTGGCTTCGACCTCGTCGAGCTTCGCGCCAATCTCATCGGCGCACTACTGGTGATCGGCTCGGCACTGACCTATGCGATCTACTTCATCATCAGCGAAAAATACACCCGCCTGATGGGTAGTGCGCGCTTCACGGTCGTCGCCATGAGCACCTCGGCCGCCTGCCTGCTCGTGCATTTCATGCTCATCGGCGGAGCCGCGCAGTTACCAACGATCAGCACACCCGCGTGGGGGTTGTTGTTCTTGATCGCCGTCGTCTGCATGTTCCTGCCGGCACAGTTGCAGGCCGAAGGCGTGCGACAGATCGGGGCGCAGCGCGGCGCAGTGATGTCGACCGTCGGGCCGCCGACCACGGTGATCCTCGCCTGGTTTCTGCTTGGCGAACGCTTGTCCGGATGGCAGTGGGCGGGCATCGCCCTCATCGTGCTCGGGATTTTGGTGTTGGATCTTGCGCGCGATCAGGCCGCGAGCCACGCGGCGCCATCACCCCCGCGCAGCAGCTCGAACGCGTAGGTAAATCGCTCAGCAGGATGATACGTCTGCGATAGCAGTAGCACCTGACCCGATGCGTCGCGGTAGCACCGCGTGATACAGAGCGATGCGCTGTTCACGGGCACAGCGAGCGCCGTCGCCCGCTCTGCATCGAACAAGCCCGCCGTGACCTGCACTTCCACCCGGGCCACACGCGCACCGAAGCGCGCTTCGATCAGCTCGTAGACACGACCTGCCCGACGCCCCATGGCACCCACCACGCCGGCATAGGCTTCAGGCAAATAAATGTCACTCCAACCAATAAGCGCGCGATCCGCCGTGACTCGCCGCAGCGCCGTGACGCGCCGCCACGGAGCACCCCGCCGACACTCGAGCCGACGGGCGAGCGCCGCATCAACACGCAGCGCTTCATTACCGATCACCTCGAGACGGCTGTCCTCCGAATAGCGCATCCAGCCCGCTGGGGAGGCCAACTGCTGCACGTGGGCGTTGGAGGGTTCGCGCGCGGTCACCACCGTGCCGACCCCGCGGTTGCGACTGATGAGGCCGAGCTCAGCCAGGCAGCGCAGAGCCTCCCGAACCGTATGTCGACTCACTCGATACCGGTTCATCAACTCCAGCTCACCCGGCAACGTCGCGCCCACGGCGTATTTCGCCTCGCTGATGGCGTGCTGCAAGGCGTCGGCAAGGCGACGGTAACGTGGCTGTGACTTTGACCGATTGACCGACATGTCCGGACATCCTAGCATGCAATATCGAAATGTCCGTACATTCATTCCGGGAGTTCCCATGAGCCATGCCCTCGTACAAATCGGACCGCAGCGCTACCGCGAGTCCTTCGGTCGTTACTTCGAAGATTTCGCTGTTGGCGACGTCTACGAGCATCGCCCGGGGCGCACCCTCACCGAGACCGACAACACCTGGTTTACCCTGCTCACCATGAACACGCATCCGCTGCATTTCGATGCGGAATACGCCAAACACTCCGAATTCGGTCGCTGCATCGTCGCCTCGCCGCTCACGCTCGCCATCATCGTCGGCATGAGCGTCACCGACGTGAGTCAAAAAGCCATCGCCAACCTCGGCTGGAAGGAAATCCGCATGACAGCACCGGTCTTCGCGGGCGACACCCTCTACGCTGAGACCGAAGTGCTCGGCAAGCGTGAATCGGCCTCCCGGCCCACCGCAGGACTCGTCACCGTTCGTACGCTAGGGCGCAACCAGCACGGCACGGTGGTCTGCGACTTCGAACGCACCATTCTCGTTGCCAAGCGCGGCCACGCCGTCGAAGATCGAGCAGGAGCATGAGCATGTCAGCAGACAACGAAATCATCGACAGCATCGAGCGCTGGTGCGAGCGCGAACTGCGTCCCGTTGCTAAGAAATTCGATCACGCGGATGAGTACCCAGAAACCATTGTCGAGCAGATGAAGGAACTAGGCCTATTCGGCGCGACCATCGACCCTGAATACGGCGGACTGGGCCTCAGCGCCGGCACCTACGCGCGCCTCGTCATGACGATCGCCTCGGTGTGGATGGCGCCGGTCGGTATCTTCAACTCGCACCTCATCATGGCAGCCTGCGTCCAGCGGCACGGCACGAGTGAGCAGAAACGCCGCTGGCTGCCCAAGTTTGCGAGCGGCGAGATCCGTGGCGGCATCGGTCTCACCGAACCCAATGCGGGCACGGACCTGCAGAGCATTCGGACGACCGCGCGGCGCGACGGCGATAGCTACCTCATCAACGGCACCAAGACCTGGATCACCAACGGCGTGTATGGCAGTTGCTTCGGCGTGCTGGTCAAGACCGATCCGGAAGCTCAGCCGCGCCACAAAGGCATGAGCATGTTCTTGTGCGAGAAAGGCGACGGCTTCAAGGCCTCGAAGAAGATACGCAAACTCGGCTACAAATCGATCGACAGTGCCGAGCTCGTCTAAGAGGTAAACAGAGTCCAATTCCGCCACCTGATCGGCGGCGTCGAAGGCCGGGGCTTCCAGCAGGCCGTCGGCGGACTTGAGCTTGGCCGCATCAACGTCGCTGCTCGCGGCGCGGGCATCGCCGCGGGCGCCCTGCGCGATGCCTTGCGCTACGCACAGGAGCGGCAGACCTTCGGCAAGCCTATCGCGCAGCACCAGGCCATTCAGTTGAAGCTCGCCGACATGGCCACGCGGGTCGAAGCCTCGCGCCTGCTCATCGAGCAGGCCGCGCGCAAGTACGATACCGGCGAGCGCTGCGATCTCGAATCGAGCATGGCCAAACTCTTCGCGTCCGAGGCCGGCGTCGAAAACAGCCTCGAGGCCATGCGCATCTTTGGTGGCTACAGTTATTCGACGGACTTCGACGTGGAGCGTTACTACCGCGACGCGCCGCTGATGTGCATCGGCGAAGGCACCAACGAGATGCAGCGCATCATCATCGCCCGACAACTCATCGAGAGGAATCCGCTATGAGCGCCCTCGCTGGCGGCGCACTCGATCTGCCGCTGAAAGGTCTACGCGTCCTGACCTTCGAAGCATTCGGGGCTGGCCCTTTCGGTTCGATGTATTTGGCCGACCTCGGCGCTGAGGTCATCAAAATCGAAAATCGCGCCCAGGGCGGCGACGCCACGCGCGGCATGGGGCCGTACTTCCTGGGCGAGCATGATTCGCACTTCTTCCAAACCTTCAATTTCAACAAACGTAGCGTCTGCCTCGACCTGAAAACCCCGGCCGGCCAGCTCGCCTTCAAGCGCCTTGTGGTCCGCTCGGACGCGGTGCTCAACAATTTGCGAGGCGACCAGCCCGACAAACTGGGCCTGACCTACCAAGCTCTACGCGAAAGTAACCCCCGCATCGTCTGTGCGCATCTGTCCGCCTATGGGCGCGACAACGAGCGTCGCGCCTGGCCGGGGTACGACTATTTGATGCAGGCCGAAGCGGGCTACTTGCATGTGACAGGCGAGCCCGGTTCACCGCCCGCGCGCATGGGCCTATCGATCATAGATTTCATGACCGGCATCACCACCGCGCTGGCGCTGGTGTCCTCGCTCCTTGGCGCGGTACGAACGGGCACCGGCCGCGATGTCGATGTGAGTCTGTTCGACGTCGCCCTGCACCAGTTGTCGTATCCGGGCAGCTGGTACTTGAACGATAAACTCGTCGCGGGCCGCTCGCCTCGCAGCGCACACCCGACCGCCACGCCGGTGCAATTGTTCCGCACCGCCGATGGCTGGATATTCGTGATGTGCATGACCGAAAAGTTCTGGCAAGAACTCATGCGTGTTCTTGAGCAACCGCCGCTCGCCAATGATCCGCGTTTCACCACCATGCCGCTGCGTCGTGAACACCGCGACGCGCTGACGCCGCTGCTCGATGACATTTTCAGCACGGACACCACCGCCCACTGGTTGCAGCGCCTACAGGGCGTGTTGCCTGCAGCGCCGGTAAACGATCTGGCGCAGGCACTCGAGAACCCGTTTCCACTTTCCACGGGAATGATCCGCAGCACGCCCCACCCGTTGCGTCCCGACTTTCGCGGCCTCGCCAACCCGATCAAGCTCGATGGGCAACGATTGCCTTCGCGCAGCGGACCGGCGCTCGGCGCCGACACCGACGCCGTGCTGGCGGAGTTGGGCTATGCGGACAGCGAGATCGCTCAGCTGCGCGCTCAGGGGATCACATGAAACTCGAAGGTTTGCGAGTCATTGACCTGTCGCAGTTCCTGCCGGGGCCACAGCTCACGCTGATGATGGCGGACCATGGCGCGGAGGTGATCAAGATCGAGCCACCCGGCGAGGGTGAGCCCGGACGTCACATCGGCGTGCGCGATGGCGAACACACGGTGTTCTTCCGTAACACTCAACGCGGCAAGAAAAGTGTTTGCCTCAACCTCAAAGATCCCGCGCAGCGCGAGGCGCTGCTGCGCCTCTGCGATACGGCCGACGTGTTTGTCGAAGCATTTCGTCCGGGGGTGGTGAAACGACTCGGGGTCGATTACGACACCCTCGCCTCACGTAATCCTCGGCTCGTCTACTGCTCGATCTCTGCATTCGGGCAGACTGGCCCCTACCGAGATCTGCCGGCGCACGATCTGGCAATCGAGTCGCTCGCGGGCGTGGTCAGCTTGAATCTCGGCAACGACGGCGAACCGGTGATGCCGCACGTTCCGGCCGCCGACATGGCCGCCTCGATGCTCGCGTTGAGCGGCGTATTAATGGCCCTTTATCGACGCGAAAAAACGGGGCTGGGCGATTACCTCGACATCGCCATGTTCGACTCCATACTCGCCTGGACGCCAAACATCACAGGGCAGGTGTTCGCCCACAAACGTCCGCCCGTCGTCAAACACGAGCGCAGCCTCGGCGGCTCGGCGTTCTACAACATCTACCGCACGGCCGATGGCAAGCACGTGGTGCTCGGCGCCCAGGAAATCAAGTTCGTTCGCAACCTGCTGCAGGCACTTGGCCGGCTGGAATTCGTCGAGCTCTGCGAGCGGGGCCCCGGAGCACATCAGGCCCCACTGATTGCATTTCTGCGGGAGACCTTTGCGCTGCGCACCCGGGCCGAATGGATCGAGTGGTTCGCCGGGAAAGATATTGGCTTCGCGCCCGTGCACGACCTGCGTGAGGCCTTCGACGATCCGCACGCCGCGGCGCGTGGCATGCGCCTGCTCGATGCAGAGGGTCGCGAGCACATCGGTGTCCCGATTCAGTTCGCCCGCGAGCCGGGCCGCGCAACGCTCACTCTGCCCGCCCTTGGCGAGCATAATGCAGACTACGTTGGCAGCCCGAGCATCGGGGGCGACTGAGCCCCTAGGCGTGCGCTGCATCCGTTCCGCGGCACGCTGCACCTCGAGGAGCCCAGCATGGAGTTTCAATACAGCGATACCACCCGCGCCTTGCTCGATCGCTTGCTGCGGTTCATGGATCAGCATATCTACCCCAACGAGCGCGCGTTTCTGCAGGAGATCGCGGCCAATCGCGCGAGCGGCAACCCGTGGGTGCCGCTCCGCCTGATCGAAGATTTGAAGCGCGAAGCGCGTGCGCTCGGCTTGTGGAATTTGTTCTTGCCGCGTAGCGCCCGAGCGCCACAGGGCCTTTCGAATCTCGATTACGCGCCGCTCTGCGAAGTGATGGGCCGCTCGGTGTTCGCGCCGGAGGTCTTCAACTGTTCCGCGCCCGACACCGGTAACATGGAAGTGCTCGAACGCTATGCAAGCCCCGCGCTTCAAGAGCGCTGGCTCGAGCCCTTGTTGCGCGGCGAGATCCGCTCAGCGTTTCTCATGACCGAACCCGATGTCGCCTCCTCCGATGCCACCAACATCGCGTGCCGCATCGAACGCGACGGTAATGAGTACGTGATCAACGGCCGAAAATGGTGGAGCTCTGGCGCGGGTGACCCGCGCTGCGCGGTGTACATCGTGATGGGCCGCAGCAACCCCGACAACCCCCGGCACGCGCAGCAGTCGATGATTGTCGTGCCCGCAGCGACGCTTGGAATACGCGTGGAGCGGCCTCTGCCCGTCTTTGGCTATGACGATGCCCCGCACGGCCACATGGAAGTCAGCCTGAACGAAGTGCGCGTACCAGCCGACCACTTGCTGCTCGGCGAAGGTCGCGGTTTTGAAATCGCTCAAGGCCGTCTCGGACCCGGCCGCATTCACCACTGCATGCGCTCGATCGGCATCGCCGAGCGCGCGCTCGAGATGATGTGCGCGCGACTTGCCGCTCGTGTGGCCTTTGGCAAACCGCTCGCTACCCAAGGCGTGTGGCGCGAACGAATCGCCGAATCGCGCCTGCTCATCGAACAAGCCCGGCTCCTCACCCTGAAAACCGCGTGGATGATGGACACTGCCGGCAACAAGGTCGCTCGCAACGAGATCGCGATGATCAAGGTCGTGGCGCCACAGGTGTCCACGCGTGTTCTCGATTGGGCCATCCAGGCGCATGGCGGCGGCGGCGTCAGCGATGACTTTCCGCTGGCCTACGCCTATGCGGCGCAGCGCACGCTGCGCCTTGCCGATGGGCCGGACGAAGTGCATCGCGATGCGATCGCCAAGCACGAGCTGGCGCGACACCTGCCGCCGCGCACGAGCTGACGCTCCCGTGCTCGCGCTCAGACTAGCGACGACCAGGCGTTCGAGTGACTCGCGCTTGAGGAGACTGGGCGCCGTCGCGCTGCTGGCCTACTTATACACCAGTACCGCGTTGACTGACAACCTGAGCCGCGCCAACGGCGATGTCGCCATACCCAGGGCGACGCGAGCGCCCAACCTCGTGCTCGTCGTGGCCGACGACTGGGGC